>NZ_CP041166.1:1558121-1916242 GCF_009258045.1 Sulfurimonas xiamenensis | reverse complement strand
CTCTTATCTCTTTAGAAAAAGGCAAAATAGAATTAATAGAAGCAGGACTTATAAAGATAAAAGCTGAAGAGTTGCAGTTTCAGATACCTCAGATGGTAGAAGCTTTTGAAAATATATTTAAAAATCACAAAATAGATGAAGTGGCATTAGAAGATATATTTTATGCACATAATCCAAAAACAACAATCAAATTAGCACAGTTTCGCGGATCAATTATGCTTATGCTTCTTCAGCAGTTTGGACAGTTTAATGAATACACTGCACTTCAAGTAAAAAAAGCATTAACAGGAAACGGAAAAGCAACAAAAGAGCAGGTAGCATTTATGGCAAAGAGGCTTTTAAATATAAAAAAAGAGATAAAACCGTTAGATATAACAGATGCTATTGCCGTTGCTATAACGCATTCACAAAGAGTAAGGCTTAAGCTGAAGTAATTTTATATTGTTATAAATCAAAAAATTATTTTTTTTAAACAGTATAATTTTGTTATAAAATCGTTAAGGAAAATAATGAATTCATTTGCAAATCTGCCTGAAGGGCATCCGGTAAGAGTCTATTTAGAAGAAAATATTTTAATGAGAGGACTTATTTCAAGTATAAATAGTATAGATATAGTAGAAAATTTTGAAGAGTTTGAAAAGAAATTTAAAAAACTTTGCCTTGTTGAGAAGCACTTTGCAAGAAAAGAGAACCAACTTTTTCCATATCTTGAAAAGTATGGTTGGACGAGTCCCTCACAAAACATGTGGGCTTTTCATGATGATATAAGAGCAGAAATAAAAATTGCAAGAGCTTTACTTGAAGAGAAAAATATGCCAGCTTTAATGCAGCAGTTACAGGTAGTTTTTGGAAATTTAGAGCATATTATGCAGGTTGAAGAGGGAAGGCTTCTTCCAAATGCGTTAAGTATGCTTGATGAGGATGATTGGAAAGAGATGCGCTCAGGCGATGAGGAGATAGGCTGGATGTTCGATACGCCGCCTGCTGCTTATCCTGCACATGTAGAGGGTGAATATATACATCCATCTCAAGATAAACAGAAGAGAAAACTGCCATTCTCGCTTGAGAATAGAATCAATCTAGAAGAGGGCTATATGCTGCCTGAACAGATTAACTGGCTCTTAAAATTTATGCCTGTCGATATCACCTATGTCGATGAGAATGATATCGTTATTTTCTATAACCGCGGAGATGAGAGAGTATTTCCAAGAAGTGCGGGAATTATCGGCCGTGAAGTAAAATTTTGCCATCCTCCAAAGAGTGTAGATCAGGTTTTAACGATTTTGCGGGAGTTCAAGGCTGGTCGCAGAGACGAAGCTGAGTTTTGGATAACATTTAAAGGAAAATTTATTCATATTCGTTATTTTGCCATAAGAGATGATGAGGGTAATTATAAAGGTGTTATAGAAGTTTCTCAAGATGTAACACATATAAGACAGCTGGAAGGTCAGCAGAGATTATTGGATTGGGAATAATTTTAGATAAAATTGTAAATTATAAAATAAAGGAATAAAAATGTCAAAATTTGAAAATGTAAGTATAAAAAAAGAGGCAAATATTTACCATGATGGAAAAGTTACAAGCAGAACTATTGAATTTGCAGACGGAAGTGTAAAATCACTTGGAATTATGTTGCCAGGTGAGTATACTTTTGGAACAAAAGAGGCAGAAATTATGGAGATGATGAGTGGAGAACTTGATATAAAACTTCCGGGTGAAGATTGGAAGACGCTCAACACTCCAGAAAGTTTTAATGTTCCTGCTAATTCATCATTTGATTTAAGAGTAAAAACAGTAACAGATTATTGCTGTTCATATATTAAATAGTTTAAAACTCGGGAATATTTTTGTTATTCCGAGTTTATTTTAAAATCGTTTTGTTATATAAATTGAGTAACCATTTTGTTTAGTGTTGCTTCGTCTAAAGCGCCTGAAACTCTGTGAACTTCTTTTGCATCTTTAAAGACTATGATTGTAGGGATGCTTCTTATGCCAAATCTTGCACCTAGATTTTGTTCATTCTCGGTGTTTACTTTTACATAAAGTGCTTTGAGCGGAAAATTTGCTGCACTTTTTTCAAAATTTGGCGCCATCATTTTACATGGACCGCACCATGGCGCCCAAAAATCTACAACAACCAAAATATCGCTATTTACTACTACTTCATCAAAGTCAGCGTTTGTTAGCTCGATAGGTTTTGTATCAAGAAGTGAACTTTTACATTTTCCGCAATTGGCTTTTTTATAAGATTCCCTCTGTGGAACATTGTTTACGCTTTTACAAACAGGGCAAACTACTCTCATGCTAACTCCTTAGTTGTTATAAAACAGTGGCAAAAATACCGCCTCTTCTATAGATAAAAAATCTTTTTTTACTTTTTGTTGCGGTAGCTTTTTTAAATTCATTCAAATTTTTTATCTCTTCATTTTCTATCTGAATAATGATATCATCTTTTCTAATTCCAGAATCAAATGATTCGCTGTTTTGATCCACCTCTTGAACAAGTACACCTTCAATTGAGAGACCCAGTTGTTGTTTATATATAGGAGTTATTTCAGAGAGTTTCATACCTTTATATTCAAACTCACCTGCAATAACTTTATTATCTAAGCTAGCAAGAGTTACATTCACAATATCTATCTTTTTATCTCTTAAAAATTTTATATTTACTACTCTATTTGGAGCGTAAGAGCCTATAGTATTTTTAAGTTCACTTGCACTCTCAATTTTTTTGCCATTTACAGAGATGATTAAGTCGCCTCTTTTTAGTCCGGCTTTTTGGGCAGGCGAGTTCTCTTCTACGCCTGTAATAAGCGCACCGTAATTATCATCATAAAAACTGCTCATATCTTTGCTAACATCGGAAATAGTAACCCCAAGATAGGCGCGAGTAAATTTGCCGCTCTCTATCAAACTTGTCGCTATCGAGGTTACCATGTTTGAGGGGATTGCAAACCCGATGCCGACATTTCCGCCTGATTTTGAGATAATAGCCGAGTTTATTCCTATGAGATGTCCGGCGGAGTTAATTAGTGCGCCGCCCGAATTTCCCGGATTTATAGAAGCGTCAGTTTGGATAAAATCTTCATACTCTACTATTCCCACGCCGCTTCTGCCTGTTGCCGAGACTATTCCCTGCGTGATTGTCTCGCCAACTCCAAACGGATTTCCCAGAGCAAAGACGATGTCTCCGACTTTTACTTTGTCCGAGTCGTAAAATGTTACTGCATTTAGATTTTTTGCCTCAATCTTAATAACAGCCAAATCACTCTTCTCATCTTTACCGATAAGTTTAGCTTCATACTCTTTTTTATCTCCCGCCAAATTGACGATAATTTCATCCGCACCGTCAATGACATGATTATTTGTAATTATGTAGCCGTCTTTTGAGATGATAACACCCGAGCCTAGTGATTTTTGTATTCTCTCTTGAGGAATATCTCCGTATCCTTTAAAAAACTCTCTAAAAAACGGGTCGTTAAAGAAAGGGTTTGCACTATAGAGATTTCCTTTCATCTCTTTTTTTATAGAGATATTTACGATGCTTGTTCTAACATTTTCTAGAATGTTGTTATAGGAGAGTATCTGGTTTTGTGCGCTTGGAAAGTTTCTCTCAAGATTTTTAGGTGCATATTTAAACTCTACGCTATCTTTTGCATAAACAAGAGAGAGAGCCAGAGTAAACAGAATAAAGAGCTTTTTCATTTTTTCATTCCTTTTAGTTTTTTTGCAGTTAACAAAATTTTATAACTAAATGGTTTATGAAATGCTAATGAATTAAAACTCGTCTTGCGAATATTTGAGTGAGTCGGCTTTTATATAACATAAAGAGTCTGTTATATTGCGAAGGTCGTTATAGCTGCCGATACCAAAAGCAAACAAGTTGTTTTCACAAAGCAGGGTTATACCTTCGCTCATGTCTACATGTGAGAGCTTTGAATTTTCAAGCAGCATCGCATCGCTAATACCGTTAAATTCTAAAGTAAGTGTTATCCAGTCAAATCCTCTAGCGCTGTCTTGTGCTGCTAGAGTAATTTTAACGGTAGTAGCAGAGACAATTTCTATGAATCTTAACTCTGCATCTATAAAGTTATCAAATCGCTTTAAAAACGCATCTATATCTTTTTTTAGCAAAGGCTTCATTAAATAAATCTCTTTATTGGCAACCGACACACTCCATGCTTCTGTCTTCAACATCGCTTGCCATCTCAGGAGATTGTGAACGAAGATAGTAGGTAGATTTAAGTCCTAACTTCCAAGCCAACATGTAGATTTCGTTTAGATATTTGCCGCTTGCTTTGTCAAGCGTTATAAATATGTTAAGACTTTGACCTTGATCTAACCATTTTTGACGGATTGCTGCTGCTTTGATAAGAACCGTTTGGTTCAGATCATACGCAGGAGTATAGTACGCCCAAGTATCGGGAGAGAGTTCGGGAACAACAACGGGAATAAGCCCCGATAGATTCTCTTCATACCATTTTCGTTTAAATACAGGTTCAATCGCCTGTGTCGTTCCTGTTAAAATAGAGATAGAACTCGTAGGCGCTATCGCCATAAGATAACCGTTTCTCATACCTTGTTTTTTGACTTTAACGCGGAGTTCGTCCCATTCGTAAGCAGATGCAAAAAGTCCGCCGCGGTCGACCAGTTTTTTAACTTCCGCATTTGCGTGATCCATAGGCATAATGCCTTGGCTCCATTTAGAACCTTTATATTCCGGATAAGAGCCTTTTTCAAGTGCAATATCGCTAGAGGAAGAGATAGCATTAAAACTAACGGCTTCCATAATCTCGTCTATTTTGTCAAAGTGCTCTTGGCTTCCCCATGTTATAGCTTTTTGTGCCAACATCTGTGCTTCGCCCATAACACCAAGACCGATTGCGCGCGTCTTCATGTTAGTGCGTTTTACTTTTTCTAACGGATAGAAGTTAAGGTCTATTACATTATCTAATGCGCGAATTGCGACGGGAACGATTCTGTCAATATCCTCTTTTGTATTTACACGCGAAAGATTGAGAGAAGCGAGATTACATACCGCAGTGTCGCCGTCTATCTTCTCTTTTTCTACCATATATATTTCGCGTCCGCCAATAGCGTCCAGTGCTGTTACTTTTTTGGCAGGCTTCTCTAAGCCGCTGTCAACTTTGATGATTTCTTCCTCTTCATAACTAACGCTCTCGCCATTTTCAAAAATAAATTTTATCTTGTAGTGGTTAGGGTTTGTGTTTTGAAAAATCTCCGTACAAAGGTTAGAACTTCTGATAACGCCGGAATGGCTGTTAGGATTTGCTTTGTTAGCATTATCTTTAAAACATAAAAACGGGCTGCCGCTCTCAAAATAGGATGTTAGTATTTTTTTCCAAAGATTTTTTGCTTTTACCTTCTCTTTCATGATGTTCTCATCTTTTTCAAACTCTTCATATTTTTTCTCAAACTCTTCGCCATGAAGCGTGGTGAGTTCTTTGCAATCGTAAGGATCAAAGAGTGTCCAGATATCGTCTTCTTGAACTCTGCGCATAAAGAGATCGTTTATCCAAAGTGCGGGGAAAAGATCATGCGCACGGCGACGCTCTTCGCCCGAATTTTTCTTTAAATCTAAAAAGTCATTTATATCTATATGCCATGGCTCCATATAAACAGCGATAGCACCTTTTCTGGTTCCCAGCTGATCAACGGCAACAGCTATATCATTTGTGATTTTTAGAAACGGTATGGTTCCGCCGGCTGCATTTTTATGCCCGTCGATATAAGAACCCATTGAACGGACATTTGTCCAATCCCAGCCGATTCCTCCGCCGAATTTTGAAAGAAGCGCCATCTCTTTGTAAGAGTCAAAGATTCCTTCTATATTGTCGGGAGTCGAACCGATGTAGCATGAGCTAAGCTGATGCCTTGGTGTTCTTGCATTGCTTAGAGTAGGTGTTGCAAGCATGACTTCAAATTTAGAAATCATGTCGTAAAATTTTATAGCCCACTCTTCTTTATTCTCTTCTCTTTGCGCCAAAAACATAGCAATAGCCATAAACATGTGCTGCGGTAACTCTATAGGGTCTGAATTTCTATCTTTTATGAGATATCTGTCATAAAGTGTTTTAACACCAAGATAGTTAAACTGCATGTCGCGTTCGGGTTTTATATGTTTTTCTAACTCATCAAGGTTGTACATCTCTTTTAAACCAAGAAGAATTTTCCCCTCTTTTTCGCCTCTTTGGAAATACTCCTTTAAAGATGAGTAACCAGTAAATCCGTTTACTTGATGGTAGAGGTTAAACAAAAAGAGTCTTGAGGCAACAAAGGTCCAGTTGGGAGCATCTATGTCTATCTTGTCGACCGCTGTTTTAATAAGTGTCTGCTGTATCTCTTTTGATGTTATACCGTCACGGAATTGAATCTGTGCGTCGACTTCAAGTTCGCTTTGGGAGACATTATCTAGCTCTTTTACCGCAGCGGATGTATACTTTTGTATTTTTGTAATATCCAACGGTTCGGTTCTACCGTTTCTTTTTATAATTGTTATCATATAATTTCCTGCTCTTGCATTAAGCACAAATAAGTGCTTAATGACTTTTGATTTTAGTAATGAATATTAGCACAATTATGTCATTTATTTGTTGAAAACTCTCTTGAATATTTTATCTACATTTTTAGTATAGTAATCAAAATTAAAGCATTCGCGAATTGCCTCTTCACTCAAACTTGCTCTCAGTTCTTCATCAGCCAAGAGATGGTTAAGATAGAGAGATTCCCCCTTTTCATTTGTAGTAGGTTTGCCTTGCTGTATCTCTTCCCAGACTTTCATCGCATTTCTTTGAACTATGCGATAAGCATCCTCACGGCTAACACCCTTTAGAGGAAGTTCTAAAAGAACTCTTTGAGAAAAAACAAGTCCGCCTGTAAGATTGAGATTTTTCATCATGTTCTCAGGATATACTGTTAGGTTAGAGATTACATTGTTCATGCGGTGCAGCATAAAGTCGCTTGTTATAAATGAGTCGGGAAGCCAAAACCTCTCGGTTGAAGAGTGGCTGATATCTCTCTCATGCCAAAGCGCGACATTCTCCATTGCCGGTGTTGCATAGGCTCTGATCATACGCGCAAGACCTGTTATGTTTTCTGTTAGTATCGGATTGCGTTTGTGCGGCATTGCAGATGAGCCTTTTTGACCTTTTGCAAAATACTCTTCACACTCATATACTTCAGTTCTCTGCCAGTGACGAACTTGTACGGCAAACTTTTCTATAGAACTCGCCATAAGAGCTAACGCAGTAGCAAGTCTTGCGTATCTGTCTCTCTGAATTACTTGGTTAGATGCAGGTGCCGGTTTTAGTCCCAGTTCTTCACATGTATACTCTTCAAGCTCTAAAGGTGCATGTGCAAAGTTACCCATTGCCCCGCTAACCTGCCCTACACTTATAACATCAAGTGTTTGTTCCAGATTTTCTAAATGTCTTGCCATTTCGTCATACCAAACAGCTAACACAAGACCGAATGTTATAGGCTCTCCATGTATGCCGTGGCTGCGTCCAACCATAAGAGTCATTTTATGTTCCATTGCTCTTTTTTTGATGGACTCCATAATCATCTTTACATCTTCTATGATTAATTCCAGAGAGCTTTTCATCTGAAGCGCTACGGCTGTGTCAACCGTATCTGAACTTGTCATGCCGTAGTGAAACCATCTGCTCTCTTCGCCTAGAGTTTCTGATACGCTAGTCGTAAACGCTATAAGGTCATGGCGGGTTACTGCTTCTATTTCATCGATTCTTTTTATATCAAATCCTGCATTCTCAACAATCTTTTTAGCATCATCTTCAGGAATAAGCCCTAATCTGCTCCAAGCTTTTACAACCGCTTTTTCTACATCCAGCCAAGCTTGATATTTTGCCTGCATTGTCCATTTGGAACTCATCTTTTCTCTTGCGTATCTCTCTACCATGGTATGTTACCTTTGTATAAATTATGTTGAATTTTATGTTAAAATTAAGTCTTTTATTCTACAGAAAATAGTGTAAATAGTTGATTAAATAGGAATTAAAATTTGCCATTTGTTTTAAAAAAATTGTTTGTAAAGGAAAAGCAGAGAGCTTTTATATTTCTTATAAAAGAGCTTGGTTATGCACAAAAAGAGGCTCAGCGTTTTATTGCCAAAGGTCGCTTGTTAATTAATGGAGAAGTTATGAATATATCTTCAAAAGAGATTGAGGGTGAAGTTGAATTTATACATTTTGAGCCTGCTACTAGAAATTTAAAACCGCATATAGAGTATGAAGAGTTTGTTGTTTTTGACAAACCAAGCGGAGTTCTTATCCATCCTCAAAACAGAAATACACAATATTCTCTTATTGATGAACTAAAATATCAATATGGAATGAACGCGAATATTACTCATAGAATAGATCAAGAAACAAGCGGTTTGGTTTTGTGTTCAAAGAATAAGAAAAGTGAACGAGACCTTAAAATAATGTTTCAAGAAAGAAATATGAATAAAAAGTATTTGGCCATGGTACATGGGAAGTTAAATAGTAATATTTCAATTGAAGCACCTCTTCTTAGAAAAGAGGATGAAAGCAGTATAGTTAGAATGGTTGTAAAAGTTCATAAAGATGGAAAAAAATCAAAAACAGATATAAAAGTTTTAAAATATTTTCCTGAGCTAAAAATGACACTGGTAGAGTGTTCTCCTCTTACAGGAAGACAACATCAAATAAGAGTTCATTTGTTTCACATGAAACATCCAATAGTCGGTGATCCTATATATGGTCAAAGTGAAGAAAACATAATCAAATTTTTAGATAAAGAGTTAAGCAGAGAAGAGAGAATAAAAAATAGTGGCGCTTCAAGATTGCTTTTGCATGCTAGTGAATTAAATTTTAAATTATATGATAAAAATTATAATATTAAAAGCAGCGTTGATTTTCTTAAAGAAGTACAAAAAAGTTTATTGATTTAATATAAAAACATAAATTTTATATTTTGTTTCATGTGAAACATTTTGATTATAAAATATATATTTGTTATTAAAATCTTATACGACATATATATTTTATGTGAATAAAAAAAATAGGTTTTAATAAAAATTTAATTTTTATTATTATGAAAAATAAAATATTGCTTAAAAGCCTATTTTATGGGGTTTTAAGCAATATTAAAGCATTGATTTTTTCAGTTTATTTTATATAAATTTTTATTTAAAAATTATTTATTTTTGAATAAATAATTCTATCTATGAAGTACTATTCACATTTTAACACAATGTGTGAATAGTACACATTTTTTTGAAAAAAGTGCTCTTTTTTTATACTAAATTTTTTTTTAAGAAAATAACTGAAATTTTTGTGAATTATTTATATATAAGAAAAGTAAGGTATTATTATATTTGTAAACGACCTCCCTGGTGTGTTGGTCGTTTTCTATATGAATTTATATTATATTGCTAATATATTTAAACTGCATTGTATCTTTTAATTATTTTTTTAACACGATTTTTTAATTTACGAAGAGCTTCGACGCTTGTTTCACCGTCAGCAGTAAGACTTTCAAACCCATCATCAAACTGTACTTTTGCAATCCAGCCTATTTTTTTATGAAATTTCACACCAACAAAGCGAACACCACCAAAATGATCTTCACAAAGTTGATAAATTCTTTTAATTCTGTCGCTATTTGTCTTTTTATAAGCCATAATAATCTCCATTTTTTAAAATATGAACTATTATAATAACATTTTTTATATTTGATGATTATTATAGGTTGTGTTTAAGAAATCAAGGTTTTGTAGCAGCTTTTAAAAAACCTATTATAGCTACTGCAAAAACAATTACTAAAAATATAATTTGAAATATTTCTATATAGCTCATTTTAAATCGCCATCTATTTTTTCACTTAGGAGGTCTCTCTCTTCAGCCTTGCTAAATTTATCTTGTTCTTTTAGCTGTCCGCACGCAGCACTTATATCCATGCCTTTAGAGTCACGAATAGTACATAAAAGTCCATGATTTACCAAATACTCTTGAAAAGCTATCATATCACTCTTAGCAGGTCTCTCATATTCGGTTCCCGGATAAGGATTGAAGTAGATAAGATTTACTTTTGCTTTTATGCCTGAGAGTAGCTTTACAAGTTTTTTTGCGGAAGCTATATCATCGTTTTTGTTTTTAATAACCAGATACTCAAACATAACTCTTTTTCTGGTGTCGATTGGGAAGCGTTTAACTGCCTCAATAATAGAAGATATATTGTGAGCTTTATTCATAGGAATAAGTTCAGTTCTAAGTTTATCATCAACTGCATGAAGTGATATGGCTATATGAACACCTAAATCCATCTCTCCGAGTTTATCTATTTTGTTGCTAATTCCGCTTGTAGAGACTGTTTGTCTTTTACCGGATATGCATAATCCATCCTCTTCTTTAAAAATCTCAATAGCTTTTGCCAGATTTTCTAAATTATCCAGAGGTTCACCCATTCCCATATAGACTATATTTATCATTCTGTTGTGTTTATGCTTATTATCCCGCTTTAAAGCAACAACCTGCCCCACAATCTCTCCTGCAGTGAGATCTCTTGTAAAACCGCCTTTTGCAGTTAAACAAAAAGCACAACCGACTTTGCAGCCGACTTGTGTGGATACGCAGATGGTATATTTCGCTTCTTGTATGACTTCTCCAGTTTCGTCTGTAACCATTTCTTTCATCTTTAGCCATACTGCTTCTACGGTCTTGCCGTCTTGGAGTTCAAAAAGGTATTTGATTGTGCCGTCACTTGAGATCTCTTTTTTTACAATTTTAAGAGGATTTACAACATATTTTTCCGAAAGCTCATCCTTGAGTGCTTTTGGTATATTTTTCATATCGTCAAAATTTTGCGCATAGTTATGATAGAGCCAGCCGTAAATCTGTTTTGCTCTAAATGAGGGTTTTACAATCTCTTGCAGCTCTTTTAGTGTAAAATCAAGTAGTGATAATTTCATTTTGAAGTAAGTTCCTTAACTCTTTTTTTTGTATGCAAAGCAAGAATTTCTTTTGCTTTTTTATGATTTTTTAAAAAATCTTCATGAGCATTTTTGTTAGTATAGTTTGTTACACAAAAGACTCCACCGGCAGGAATATCAAACTCCTGCGCTACTTTTAAAACAGCAAAAAATTCCATATTTTCTATCCCAATACCGAGGTTTAGAAACTTTTTTGTTAGCTCTTTGTTTGTTGAGATATAGTTGGATGAGTTTACTATAACATCTATTTTTGTTTGGTTTATGTTAGTAGATATTACATTGTCTAAAGGAGAATATGCATCATTTGTTAAAAAGCCAAGCTCTATATTTGAAGCTGTTTTAGATTCAATGATATCAAATATTTTATGCTCGCCGTAACTTCCTGCACTCCCTACAAAGAGTAAAAATTCAGGTCTGTCAAAAAGGCATAGTCTTGTGAGATTTATGGCAGATTCAATCAGCCCTACTCCTATTGGAGTTGCAAAATCAAAGGTTTCATTGTTTCCTGCACAAATAATCATATGTTTATCTCTACAGTCTTACCGGTATATTATTGTCATGAAGATAGTGTTTTAGATCCATTATGTCAATCTCTCTATAGTGAAAAATGCTCGCAGCCAGTGCAGCATCTGCACCGTGCAAAAACGCCTCTTTTATATGTTCCATTGTTCCAGCTCCGCCGCTTGCTATAACTGGGACATTAACTGCATGGCTTATTTGCTCGGTTATGTTTAGTTCAAAACCTGCTTTTGTTCCGTCTGCATCCATTGAGGTTAAAAGTATCTCACCGCTTCCTCGATCAACTGCTTCTTTTGCCCATTCAACTGCATCAATCCCCGTATCTACACGACCTCCGTTTAAATAAACATTATATTTTTCACCTGTTTTTTTAACATCTATTGCAGTTACAATGCACTGAGAACCGAATCTTTTTGCGCCTTCGTTTATAAGTTGGGGTCTTTTGATTGCTGCTGAATTTACGCTTACTTTATCGCATCCCACATTTAAAAGTTTATATATATCTTCAAGTTTGCGAATGCCGCCACCTACAGTAAGAGGAATAAAAATTTCACGCGCAACTTGAGCTACTATATCTACGATAGTATCGCGGTTGTCACTTGATGCAGTAATATCTAAAAATGTGATTTCATCTGCACCCTCTTCGTTATATCTCTTTGCAACTTCAACAGGATCACCTGCATCTTTAAGTCCGACGAAATTAACACCTTTGACAACGCGTCCATCTTTAACATCAAGACATGGAATAATTCTTTTTGCAAAATAGTTCAAAACAGTACCTTGTGGGTTTTTAAAACCCTAATATAATATAGTGAAATTATACTCTTTATGGCTTATAGTTAGTTTTGATGTTTTTCAATGTTTCACATGAAACATAAAATTTATGGATAGATTTTGAAGATATTGGCAAAATATTGTAGTAAATATCTACATTTTTAAAATAAAGACTCTTTTTTTTATTGATATTAATCAATCATAAGCAAAATTACTATATGATGCCAGTTAATGGAAAATATTATAGCTAAGAAGAAATTTGGACAGAATTTCTTAAAAGACGAGACTGTTTTACAAAAAATCGTCGAAGCGATGCCCAACAACGATAATAAAATCGTAGAGATTGGACCTGGCTTAGGTGATTTAACTAAATTTTTAGTAGATGTCAAAAGTGTAGATGCTTTTGAGGTCGATACCGATTTGTGTAAACTGTTACAAAAAAAGTTTGAAAAAGAGATCGCGACCAAACAGCTCCACATTCATTGTGGGGATGTACTGACTGCTTGGAAGAGTGAGCTTATAGATGAGCCGTATGATTTGGTGGCAAATTTGCCATATTATATAGCGACTAATATAATTTTAAAAGCCCTCGCAGATCCAAAATGCAAAAATATACTTGTAATGGTACAGCTTGAAGTAGCAGAAAAATTTTGTGCAAAAGAAGGTGATAAGGTGTTTGGCGCCTTGAGTATTATAACTCAAAGTGTTGGAGATACACATATTGTTGTGAAAGTTCCGCCATCCGCATTTAACCCTCCGCCAAAAATTGATTCTGCAGTTTTTTTAATACAAAAAAGAAGTGATAGGTGCAATAAAGATTTTGAGGATATGCTAAGAGTTGCGTTTACGCAACCTCGTAAAACTTTAATGAAAAATTTATCGCAAATGTATGAAAAAATTATGCTTCAAGAAGCTTTTGAGAAGCTTGAATTATCACAAACAATTCGACCTCACCAAGTTTCTACTCTAGACTATCACCAACTCTATAAATTAACAAGGAGTTTGGATGGAACAAGAGAAACAGGAAAATATTAAAAATATTTCTCAAGAAAATCGTAAACACAATAAAAAACCCGTCAGTTCAAAGTCGCCAAATAGTCAAAGTGGCAGTAAAAATAAAAATACATCAAGAGGGCGTCGTCGTCAGAGTACTCCCGTAAACGAAGATTTGAAAAAATTTGTTGAAATAAATCAAGAAGCCCATAAGCAAAGGCTTAATCCACATTATAAATTAGACCTAAATTCAAAAGATAAAATTCGTATCACTCCTCTTGGAGGACTTGGCGAAATTGGTGGAAACATTACAGTATTTGAAACTCAAAATGAAGCAATACTAGTTGATGTTGGAATGAGTTTTCCGGATGAAGATATGCATGGTGTTGATATTTTAGTACCTGATTTTTCATATATTCGCGAAATAAGAAATAAAATAAAAGCAGTAATAATTACACATGCACACGAAGATCATATTGGTGCAATGCCATATTTATACAAAGAGATGCAATTTCCTATATATGCTTCGCCTCTTCCGCTGGCTATGATAGGCAACAAGTTTGATGAGCATCATATTAAAGATTTTAAACAGTACTTTAACCCTATTGAAAAAAGAAAAATATATAAAATAGGTGAAGATTTTGAAATAGAGTGGATGCATATGACGCACTCAATTATAGATTCATCATCATTGGCAATAACAACAGCCTCAGGAACAATTATTCATACAGGCGATTTTAAAATTGATCATACACCAATAGATGGATATACCGCAGATTTGCATAGACTTGCATATTATGGAGAGAGAGGTGTTCTTTGTCTTTTAAGTGATTCTACTAACTCTTACAATACAAATCCGACATTATCTGAACTAAATGTTGCACCGGCATTAGATAGAGTGTTTTCTAAAGCTGAGGGAAGAGTTATTTTATCAACTTTTAGTTCAAATATTCACCGTGTTTATCAAGCGATACAGTATGGTGTAAAATATGGGCGTAAAGTTTGTGTGATTGGCCGTTCAATGGAGAGAAATATTGAAGTGGCTATGCAGTATGACTATATTAAATTGCCTAAAAATATTTTTGTTGAACCAGAGCAGATCTCACATATGAATGATAAAGAAATTCTTATAGTGACTACAGGTTCTCAGGGTGAACCAAGCTCAGCACTCTTTAGAATGTCAATTGGGGAGCATAGACATGTAAAAATTAAACCGACTGATTTAATTGTTCTTTCATCTCGTGCTATTCCAGGAAATGAAGGGTCTATCTCTGGAATGTTAAATCATTTGCAGCGTGCTGGTGCTAAAATCAACAATGATAAAGATATCCATGTTTCAGGGCATGCTTCAATAGAGGAGCAAAAGTTGATGCTTCGTTTGGTAAATCCCAAGTTCTTTTTGCCGGTTCATGGTGAATATAACCATGTTATGAGACATAAAGAGACTGCTGTCATGTGTGGTGTTCCTGAACGCAATATCTACATCATGAATGATGGGGATACCGTTGAAATTGCTCCTAAATATATGAGAAAAGTAAAAACCGTAAGAACTGGTAAAACATATATTGACAATCAAAATAACCATAAAATAGAGGATGATATTGTTATAGATCGTCAAAAACTTGCATCGGACGGTATCGTTATGATTGTTGCTCAAATTGATGGGCAGCACTCAACAATGCTCTCTAAGCCGGTTGTAACTTCATTTGGAATTGTCGCAGACAAGCAGGATAAGTTTTTTGCTAAAGAGATAGAAGATATTTTAGAACACTTTCTTGCAAACATTAAAGAGGGTCTCGTTGAAAACACTAGAGCGCTTGAAAATGACCTTCGTCAAGTTGTAAGAAAACATATCTATAGAAAAATGAAAAAATATCCATTTATCGTTCCTCATATTATAGTAATGTAATATAAATTTTTGAGATGCAGAACAATTTTCTGTATCTCACTTTTTTTATTTAACGCATTATTAAACTTTGTTTATAATGAGTAATCAAATTTTTTATTGTTTTAGCAAGTTGCTGGACACTTTTTGGATATTATTGCTTAAATTTAATGAAATAGTTTAGATTTTTAATACAGTGGGGTAGTTTTGAATTTAAATAATATTTTTAAAGATATTGTAGATATGCATCCTTCAAGAATAGTTGTTTATAATAATAACGGGGATTTTTTTTACGCAAATATAAGTTATATAGAAGCTCAAAATATTGATATATCTGATAAAAAAAATCTAAATTTTGATAAGATTAAACCATGTAACATAACACTTGAGTATCTTAAAGAAAAATTATCTGTATCCAAAAAATTTAGCATTGAAATGGAGAGAAATTCAGCTTGGTTTGAATCTATATTTTTTTATGCAAATGCAAAATATATTGTTCACATATCTTTCAATATTACAACTTTAAAAGAAGCAGATAGAAAAATTTACTATCATGCAAATTATGATTCTTTAACTGCTCTTCCAAATAGATCTTTTTTTAAAAAAAAACTTAATCACACTCTTGATGAATCTCTACAAAATGGCTCTAAAACGGCACTCTTTTTTATAGATGTAGATAATTTTAAAAAAGTCAATGATACTTATGGTCACAATATTGGTGACAAAATGCTTGTAACCATAGCAAAAAGACTTGTAAATAGTATTAGAAAAGATGATATAGTTGCTAGAATTGGCGGTGATGAGTTTGTCATAATAGCAAAAAATATAAAAAATATAAAAAATGCAAAGCAGCTGGCGTTTAAATTACAAGAGAAAATTAAACAACCTTTAGAAATTGATACAAATATTTTTAATGTATCGCTCTCAATTGGCATAGCAATATATCCCCAGCATGCGGCAACAAGCGATGATCTTTTAAAAAATGCTGATATTGCAATGTATGAGGTGAAAAAAGAGAAGCGGGATGGTTTTAAAATTTATAGAAAGTTGATGTCAAATAGAGCGGCAACAAGGCTTTTAATGCAAGCAGATATAAAAAGAGCATTAAAAGAAAAAGAGTTTGTTATGCATTATCAGCCTGTTGTGGACTTTCATAATAACTCTGTAGTTGGTGCCGAAGCTTTGGTAAGGTGGTATAACACCAAAAAGGGTATATTAGAACCGAAAGATTTTTTAGAGCTTGTCTTATCAGGAGATATGGAAAAAGAGTTTGGCTGTATGGTTTTCTCAAAAGTTTTAGAAGATTTAAAAATACTTAATAAAAATATTTTGGATAAAAAGTTAACCATATCTATAAATATATCAAAAGAACAATTTTTTAATCCGAGTTTTTGTTCAGATTTAGAAGATACATCAAAAAAATATAATATAGATAGATCTCAAATAGAGTTGAAAATAGTAGAGAGTCAGGTTATGCAAAATATTTCTGTTGCAAAAGATATTATAAAAAAGCTTCATCTGATGGGGTTCAAAATAGTTTTAGATGATTTTGGAGTAGAGTATTCAAGTCTAAACCATCTAAAACTATTCGAAGTAGATAAATTAAAAATAGATAAATCATTTATAAAAAATATGATTAAAGATAAAAATGACTTAAATATTACAAAATCTATAATAAATACAGCAAAACTTTTCAATCTTAAAGTGCAGGCAGAGGGAATAGAAACAAAAGAACAATATCTAAAATTAAGAGATATCGGATGTGATTATTCGCAAGGTTTTTACCACTCAAACCCTCTGCCTATCGATGATTTTATAAATTATTTTAATAAAACTTGATATAGTATAAGAAGAAGCGAAAATATTTAACAAAAGAGTAATAATTTGATATGGTTAAGTGATAATTGTTTTTGGAATATTGAAACAGAGTCTTTGATAATAGATAATAAAAGTGTGAAATTATCTATATCACAGAAAAGATTATTGAAATTTTTAATAAATAATATAAATAAAGCAGTTAGAAATTTTGATATATTTAATGAGATACATGACTCTGCAGATAGAGAGTTTAATGAAAAAAGTGTACGAAATTTTATTACAGGACTTAGAAAATCAGCTCCATGTATAACACTTGAAAATATATATGGCGGTTATTATATTCTTAAAAATAAGCAAGTTGCTCAAGATTTAAAATTTAAAGAACATCTATTTGATATAGTGGAGCAATCAAAAAATGCCATTGTTATCACAAATCCAAATGAGTTTGACAATCCAATAGTTTATGTAAATAAGGCATTTTCTGAACTTTTTGGGTATGCTTATGAAGAGGTAGTGGGTAAAAACTGCAGGTTTTTAAATAATGGGGATACAAAGCAGAAAGCGCTTAGGCTGGTAAGAAAAGCTATTAAAGAGGCAGAGCCTATAGAAGTAAATCTTCGTGATTATACAAAAAAGGGCGAACTTATTTACGATGATGTTACTATTAGCCCTATTTTTGACAGGCAAAAAAATAAACTTATATATTTTTTAGGTATACACAAAGATGTCACATATATGCAGCAGTTCTTAGAAAAGCTAGATGGGATTGTTTAAAAAAGCAAATTACATAAACTTCTCAGCTATTTCTTGATATTCTATCATCTATAAAAAACTTTAAAGGCATAATGGTGTCGGATAAAAAAGATATTGAATTTGAAAATGCAGTAAAAACAATGATGTTTTATGTTGGAGAAGATCCAGATAGAGAAGGACTTTTAAAGACTCCTCAGAGAGTTAGAAAAGCGTATGAATTTATCTTTGGCGGCTATAAAGAAAATCCGAAAGAGATATTAAAATCGGCTCTCTTTACAAGCTCTAATGATGAAATGGTTCTTATAAAAGATATAGAATTTTACTCTACATGTGAGCATCATCTTCTGCCTATAATAGGTCGTGTGCATGTAGCATATATACCAGACGGGAAAGTGGTAGGACTCTCTAAAATTCCTCGTGTTGTTAATGTTTTTGCGCGTCGTATGCAGATTCAAGAGCAGTTAACAGAACAGATAGCAGATGCCATCATGGATACGATTCAGCCAAAAGGTGTAGCTGTAGTAATTCAAGCAAGACATATGTGTATGGAGATGAGAGGGGTTGAGAAAATAAACTCTACAACGACATCTTCAGCTCTTCGTGGTCTGTTTAAAAAAGATGAAAAAACTAGAAGCGAATTTTTCTCTTTAATAAACTCTCCTACCGGGTCTCATTACTAGATTAAAGAGAAAATCTCTTTAATCTAGTAAAACTTTAAAAATCCAACATCTCAATTTCTGAGTAAGCTTTCATAAGATGCTTGCCCATTTGACCCTCATAGGCATCCCACGAGTGATATGCTTTTAACTCTTCATGAACTTCAGATTTAATTTCATAACTTGGTATATCATTTTCATATGCTTTTTTAGCGCCTGCAACAATAATATTTAGATAGTTTAAGAAAGGGTCTATAGTTTTGCTTATTTCACCGCTTGAAGGTCCGTGCCCCGGAACATAGAGTGTATATTTCTTAAACCCGTCTTCTTGATTTTTGATCTTCTCGAGCAGTTTAATGTTTTCAACTATGCTAGAAGACTCATCAAATGCTCCAAAACGGTTTGTTATAAGATTATCCCCGATAAAGAGAGTATTTGAGTTAACATGTTCTATCAAAATATCAGTATCGGTATGCCCTTTTGCATAGTGACGCATAATAAAAGTTTGCCCATCTACAACAACTGTTTGTCTGTTTTCTACACCTTGGCTTGGAAATGTAAATGGTTTTGTTCCTTCTAAATTCCCTGTTAATCTGTCTAAAATGCCATACCATGTATCAGCTGCATTATCTTTTACCTGCTCTATCATATAGGTTAAGGCATAAATAGGGACATCAGGATATTTTTCCTTAATGCTTTTATTTGCAAACCAATGGTCTCCATGTTTATGAGTATTGAAAATTGCAATAATAGGTTTTTTGCTTACTTTTTCGATTTCTGCGAGTACTTTTTTACCAACATTATAGTTTCCGCCCGGATCTATTACGATTAACCCGTTTTGGCTCTCTATTAGTGCAGGATTATTCATAAAACCTTCATTTTTTTTGCTAGGTTCTTCTTCTGGTCCATGCATTATATAAACATTGTCATTCGCTTTTTCAAATTTGAATTCACCAAGATCTCCCAATGTGAACGCATTTAGTGACAATGAAAATATTAAAACGATTAATGCTAAAAAAGCAGTTTTTCTCATTTTTTCCCCTCTTTTTATAAAGTAAATAATTATTAGCGAGTATTATACTTAAGAAGGATAAATTTTACAAATAAATATAAGAAAAAATAAAATATGAAAGATTTTTAGACCCGGGATAAACCCAGAATCTAATTTAGAATATGTTGAAAGTTTAAATAATTAAAGACTTATTAACAAGCAGGAACATTTCCACTGTCGCTTCCAAATTTATGGAAAAAGTCAAAATAGTGCTCAAGATATTTATCTTTTATATCACTATCATCAACTGATGGACAAAGTTTTTTGATCTCATCTGCAAGTTTACCACTTTTGTGTAGATCTTCCCACTCAGTTTGAGTATGTTTACCAGCCATTGCTGCACCACTCATACCACATGCTTCTTTTAACTTTTTAGCGTAAAGTTTTTGACCTTTATCAGCATCTGCACTTGCAGTTACTGCACCAACACTTAGAATTAACGCTGTGCTTAATGCGATTTTTACTATTTTGTTCATTTAATCTCCTTTTGAATTATAACATTTTAACTTATAAATAATAAAAATAATATTTATTACATAGGTTACATTTGTTATTTATATAATTTATAACAATTTTTCTTATTTAATTATGAAAGTATCTCCAAAAGCTTTGATATTTTATCTTGGCTTTTGGAAAGTTTTAGATATTAATGATGTATATCTTCTTTGCTATGATCCAAATCAAATGCTTTATCCGCTATATAATAAAGAATAAAACAAAAGCCTATAGCACCTATAGAGATTGCCATTTCAGTTGAAGATGGAAAGTACTCAACCCAAGAAGGTTCTAGTTGATACTCTCTCTTTTTGAGTGTCATCATTGGTGCTAACTGTGTATCATGAACCAAATCATATCTCATAAAGAAAATTCCTACCATTCCGGTTATCGATGCAAAAACTAAGCTGACAGTCGCTCTTCCTTTGGATGTAAAAGCAATTAAAAAAGGAATAACCATACCAAGTAAAACTTCGCCATAAATAAATGGAGCACTTCCCAGTATATGCATAGCAACATCAGCGCGTTCAGGCATACCGCCATAGATCGCTGTTAAAAATCTCCAAGTTTCAAAAAAGATTAAAATAGCTAAAAGAAGCGCTAAAAGTTTACCTATTTTATAAAGAAATTCTTGAACTTCAGGCGGAAATTTAAGTTTATATCTAAAACCGTAGATTAAAAATAGTAGATATATACCTGTAATCATTGCTGATAATATAAAATAGATCGGGTAAAAAACACCATTTGATATAGGTCTTGCTACTAAAAATCCAAATACGGAACCAAGGTTTGAGTGAGCGGCAATACCGACAACAAGACCACCTATACCAAACCATCCAGACCATTTATGATCATTTCTAGCTAAAAATATAAACTCTAAAATGATAAATGTAAGATATAGTCCATAAAGTGTACCCATCCACCAAATAGCAGATGTTAAGCCAGGACTCATTACATTATAAATCATCATGGTTACAGGATGTCCAATCTCAAAAGCAATAACAACAAATCCTGATAAGATGGTTAAAATCGCACCCATAATAGCTCTTTTACCAATTATGGCAAAACCTGGTATCTTAAATACATGTCCAAAAGAGGAGATGATACATAGACCGGTGGAGCTAACAACAAAAAATACATACATAGCAATCATAAGACCCCATGGATGTTCTCTCGTTACATTGTATGCATGATGACCGTGACTTAAATATACGCCTATACCATAAGACATCCACAGAAAAAGAGCAATGGATAAAACAGCCATAAAGATATTAAAAGGCGTTTTCTCAAAACTTAATAATGATTTCATTGAAAAATCATCTCTAATAGGAACAATAGTATTTATTTTTTCTCTTAAACTCATCCCATCCTCCTTATATTAGATAAAATAATTTTGGTTTGGTACCAAGATGAGTTTTTAGTGAATAATGCTCTCTTGTTCTTAGTACTTCGCTGATTTCGCTATTTGGATCATCAAGATCACCAAATATTCTTACTTTAGTTGGGCATGTTGCCTGACATGCTGTTGTAGTTTCACCTCTGGCAAGTCTTGTGTCGCTGCAAAAATTACATTTGTCAACAGTCATTGTTCTTTGATCAACATATCTAGCATCGTAAGGACATGCATTCATACAGTAACTGCATAATATACATTTATCAACATCAACTCTTACAACGCCATTATCATCATAGTATGTTGCATTTGTAGGGCAAACTTCTTCACAAGGTGCATTGTCACATTGTTGACATTGACTTGGGTGAAAAGTATTTGATGTTAAGTCTAAAAGAGGGTACTGACCCTCAATTTCACCCGTTCCAACCCAAATACGGTGACTGTCTGCACCCATTAAGATGCCGTTTTCCTCTTTACATGCTGTTTCACATGCCTTGCAATTGATACAACTTTTATAATCAAGTGCCATTCCATATCTAGCCATAATTACACCTTTCTTATTTCAACATTAGTTTCATGCATAGCCGCAGCACCATAAACAGGCTCTATATGATCTTCAATAATAGTGTTATCATTCCCGCCATTTTTATATGCCCATGTGAGTTCTTCACTCTCTGCCCCAAATCCATGAATAAAAAATACTTGATCCGGTGCTATTTTTTCTGTAGGGTATGCTTTTAGCTGAACTTTACCGATACTTGAACTAACTTCTATCATATCTGCAAATTTTATGCCTTTTTCCTGCGCGATTCTTTTGTTTATCCATATGAAATTTTCAGGCATAAGGTCTAGAAGCATAGCATTGTTTACAGTTCCGCTTTGAGTAAATTGTGCATGACGGCCGGAAAGAAGTCTAAATTTGCCAGCAGGGACACTGTAGTTATACTCATCTCTCCATACCGGCATCGGATCCACACCCATATCAGCAAAAGACTCTATATTACATTCAATTTTTCCAGATGGAGTTTTTGGTTTACCGCCGCCAACACTGTAAAACTTTTTGTTTTCTGGATAGTACTGATACTCATTTACAGATAATTGTTTATAGTACTCATCCTGATTTGGATAGAAGACACCATATTTATGAAGTTTTTCAGCAGCGCCTGGGTACATTTCAACGGCGTGGTGATTAAGTTCTTCTTGTGTATGCTTAAATGGCAGAGTCAGATCAAATTCTGCATAAACTTCCTCTTCACCGTCATCTTCAATCATATCTTGTACTTCTTCATCATATTTTTTACTTATCTCAAAGAGTGGCTTAGATATTTTTGTAGTTAAACCTTTTAAGATTTCCATAACAGGCTTGCTCTCAAACATAGGCTCAATTACTTTATTTCTTACAGCAATTGAAGGCTCAATTCCACCAAATGTTTTCACAGGATCTGTTCTCTCCAAATAAGTACACTCAGGTAAAACAACATCTGCAAACATTACAGTATCACTCGGCATAGTATCAATTGTTACTACAAGCTCCATTTTTTTAAGCATTTGAGCAGTTTTTGCAGTATTTGGCATATTCATCATTGGATTGTGTTTATAACAGAACATACCTCTTACTTTATATGGCATTTTGTCTTCTAAATATCTGTTTCTCCAGCCAATCCAAGAACCGCCGCCGCTTACAACAGCACAATCATCATATCCAGGTTCGCCTTTTTGGTCTGTTCTTTTAACTATTGCTCTTGCTCTTGCTCTTTCATATAGAGGTGCAAGTCCTGCATGTCCTTTAATATCAAGTTTGTCCCCAAAAATCAATCCGCCTTTGGTGTCAATTGCACCATGCAGTGCTTGGAAAATTGCCATTGCACGACGCAGCTGAAAATCATTTTTAGCAAAAGTACTTCTTCTACCCGGGTAATAGACGGCTTTTGGAGCATGAGCAGCAAATTCTCTGGCAATTGTGTAGATATCTTTTGCTTTTATGCCTGTAATCGGCTCAGCCCACTCAGGTGTGTAGTTATTTGATATAACACTGTTTTTATACTCTTCAAAACCATTAAAGTATTTTTCAACATAAGCTTTGTTATGCAACTCTTCTGTCAATGTAACATATGTCAGTGCTAAAACAAAGGCCAAGTCAGTACCAGGTTTTATAGCCAGCCATTTATCAGATTTTGCAGCTGTATTTGTAAACCTAGGATCTATACAAATCATCTTTGCGCCTCTGCCCTTTGTTCTTTTAAAGGCATCCATGGTATCAGGTGTTACTATCGCTTCAGCTCTATTTGCTCCGGCAATAATAATATACTCTGCATTGTCAAGATCTGCTTGAGGGTACATACCAAGTGTTACGCCATATCCAGATGCAACAGTTTGAAGACATATTGATGAGTGATTTAGCCAGTTTGCAGAGCCAAATGCTTCAAAAAACTGTTTAAAAGTATGTTCAGCCATACCTTCACCTGCACAAAAAAGCATGGAAGATCTATTGTCCTCTTCCTCATCAAGAATCTGCTTAAGTCCAGGAAATTTGTCTGTACCATTTAAAATTGCGTTATATGCTTCATCCCAAGTAACTCTTCTAAACTTTCCTTCACCTTTTTCACCAATTCTTATCATTGGATATTTTAGTCTGTCCGGATCGTATAATGCTTGAATACCTGCATTTCCTCTGGCACATAGCATATTTTTTGATTTTGGGAACATTGGATTTGGATTTAGTTTGGTAACTACTCCATTTTCTACTCTAGCCATTGCCGCACATTTGTTTACACACATTTCGCACAATGTTGCTACTTCATGTGAAGACCCATTTCCTGTTTTTGTATTGTGAAATGAAATTGCACCAGGTTTAGCACTTTGACCATCACCGCTTGATAAAAGATTTGTACTAAGTGCTGTCGCTCCAACAACACTCATAGTAATAGTACCCTGAAGAAATTTTCTCCTTGAAGTTTCTACTTCCATAAGCTTTACCCCTTCTTAATATAGTCTAATATATCTCTTAATTTAGTGAGTTGAAACTTAGCCGTCACTTAAATAAGAATTATAAATCTAAGCATTTTAATAGACTTTATCTTATATACAACTTTAATTTAGATTATAATAGTGTTAAAAATAAATTATAATAATAAAAAAATCAATAATGATATAAGATATTTATATCTTCTGTATTACCTTTTTCTATATTTTTATGACAAGAAAAGCAGTTGGATTTATCTTTTATTTTTTTATCAGAATATGCACTGCGTGGTATGTTTTTATGAGTTTCTATCCAATAAAGAGTTTTGGTTATTGCTATAGGGCGTCCATCTTTTACAGAAGCTACAATTTTTACTGCGGCTTCTCTTGTAGAGTGTTCCGCCGCATTTTTTAAAAGATAGTTTTTTATAACTATAGCTTCTTGTTTTGATATATTTTGATCAGTTATTTTTTCTCCAAAATGATTATCAAGTCCATCCATAATTCTAATCCATGATTTTTCAGTTAGTAAAAAAGGGGGATAGATTTTATGACAATCACCGCATTTTTCATAAAAAATATCATTTTCGCTTTTATAATCAATATTGGTAAATTTACTTTTTACAAAAGGGTTGTGTGTTCCATCAAGTATGACATAAAAAACCCACACTGATAAAATTAAAAAGATATATGAGACAATATTTTTGGGAGTACACAGTTCAGCATCTTCACCTTTTGCTTTTTTATATCCTGTGATCATTGCAAAAACCATATTTGTTTTATGGTAAAACTGCTCTATTAGTACACCTATTATGTGTATAAAAGCCCATGCGAGAAGTGTATAGCTGGCATAAATATGTATGTTTAAGAGTGTATCGCTATACATGTAGTAGTCATCGTTTAAAACTGAAAGATATCCTTTGGCTTCTTGTATGCCATAAAGCAGAAGACCAGAAATAGCTATTACTGAGCCGACACTTAAAACAATAAGCGTATACCAGCTTGAAGCGGGATTGTGTCCAGCAGGAATTTCTCTGTATCTATTTTTAATTTTTTCTACAAAATAAAATTTTAATTCTGATAAAGAGAGTTTAAATGTATTGAATGTTGCATAACGAGGACCGATAAATCCCCAAATAATTCTATATAGAAGCATTAAACCAAAAATGATGCCTACAGCAACATGATAATTGAGTCTATGTTCAAAAAATGAGAGAATAAAAGAAAATGTAAAGGATAAAGCGATTAGCCAGTGTACAAATCTTGTACACAGTGGCCAAACATAAACTTGGTTTTTTTTATTGTTTTTCATAATAAAATCACCAAGTAACCCCTTTCCTTAAATTTAGTTAAATAAGGATGTATTATGGCAAGTATTATAACATATTATTTTTTAAATGTGCTGTAAATATATTGTGCCATAGTTTTAATATCGTAATCATAGCCCTGGTCTATTAATTTTTGCATATTATGCTCCATAATTTCATGATCAGTACCTGTTGTAAAAGTTATTCCACCTTTTTTGATATCAAATAAACTATACTCAAGTTCAGCAACTGTTTTATCATCAAATCTTGGTGTTTTCTTTTCAGTTTTCCCTTCACCATGAGCTCCATGACATTTTGTACATGATGCCTTATAGACCTCTTCTGCACTCATCTTATATGTTTTTGTTTCTGCCTGCTTCTTATCTCCGCTACATGCAGTTAAAGCTATTGCAACTAAAGTGGCGATTGAAATCGTTGTTAATCTTTTTATCATATTTTTCTCCTAAATTATGTTTTAATATTAAGCTCTACCTGGAAGCATACCATAAATAGTCATTGGTTTTAGTGCATAAACTTTCAATAACCACCATATCCATCTCTCTTGAGTAGGGTCAAGCGGGAATGAAGGAGTAGGCTTTTTACTCCAGTCAAATTCTGCTAACATTACAGTACCAATGCTTGTAATAAGAGGACAAACTGTATATCCGCCATATCTAGATGGAAGTGAACTTTTTCCTTCCATAGACGCTACCATATTGTCAACTAAAACTTTGTACTGTTTACGAACTGAACCACCTGTTTTACCCATTGGAACTGCTGCAACATCTCCTAAAGACCATACATTTTTATAAGTAACATGCTGTAGAGTCTCTTTTACAACAGGTACCCATCCCTTATCCGAACCTACCGGAGAATTTTTAACAACATCTGGAGCTTTCATCGGAGGTGTTATATGAATAAAATCATATTTTGCTTCAACGCGCTCATTTTTTATTACTACTCCATACTCTTCTAAATCTTCATCCCACTCGCCTTTTTCTTTCCAGTGATGATTAAATACAGCTACTTTTGCATCAGTATCTATCTCAGTTAAATTGTGAGCAAAGTTTTTTTTGAAACCTCTTTCGTCAAATTGCTTAAAGATTGATTCATTATACTCTTTGATACCAAAAAGTGCACTACCGTTTGTGTAGAAAGTAAGTTCTACTTTATCACGAACACCAGCTTCTTCAAGTCTTGAATTCGTTAAATACATAATCTTCATAGGCGCTCCACCACACTTGATTGGTGTGTTTGGATGCGTAAATAGTGCTTGTAATTTTCCAGGGCCTTTATGCGCTTTTGCTTTTGCAATTAACTCCTGTATACCTTTGTAAGTATCTGCCGCACCGTCACGGAAGTAGATTGAGTGAGTTCCGTTTTTACCAACTTTTTGTCTTACAACAGAGTTGTCAGTTCCCATAGAAGTGATCTCGCCTTCTAAACCTTTAATTGCTCCATAATTTAGCTTAAGACCCGTAGCAATAATTAACTGATCATAAGATACATCTTGGTTTCCGTCTACTGTAACTTTGTTGTTATCCGGATCAAAAGCAGTTACACTCCCTTTTATAAGTTTTACACCGCTTGGAAGAAAATCATCTCTTTTATAAGCAATATCATCTTTGTCCCAAATACCGGCACCAATTAGAGTTTGACCAGGCTGATAAGAAACTGATAACGGATCAGGTTCAATAACAGTGATATCTGCATTTGATAAAGTGTTATTAAGGCGTGCAGCCGTACTCATACCAGCTAAGCCTCCCCCAACTATAACTATTTTCCCTTTAGCATCCGAAGCACTCGCTGTGGTTGCTCCTACAGAAGCACCCGCCAATACAGAAGCTGCTAATGGAGACATAGTTAAATATTTTAAAGCTTCACGACGAGACATAATCTCCGGATGCTTATCTACTTCTTTTAAAATCTCTTCTAGGATTTTATTCTTTTTCATGCATTTCCCCTTTTTTGTGATAAAGTAATCAATTTTACAGCCTTAAGCCTTAAGATAGATTTAAAATTTACTCTTTTTACAACTTTATTGTTATTATTTTGTGATAATGTATCACTTTTTTAGATGGAATATTTTATAGATAATTACATATATTATTTATAATAAGTTGAGCTGATATTGTAGTTGAAGTTTTAAAAAAATGTAGAAAATGTGAGAAATGAGAAAGAGCCATATTAGCGGCTCTTCCTTTTTAGTATCTATAACTTACGAAAAATCTTAGGTCTTGTGCAGTGATATCAACAGGCTCTGGAACAGTCCATCCGCTGCAGTTTGCGTTTGGAGTATAGTCATGTTGTACATATGTATATCTTACCTGGGACGGCAGATACTTGATGCCAAAGAGATCAAAATTCCAGTATGCCTCATACGCACTACCGCGGACAGCTATTTTTGAACCTATTGCCGTATCTTCTGCCCATGTCATAGGAGTCCAGTTTTTAGAGCCGTAGTTGTACTCAAAACCAAATCTTCCGGAATCGGTTATCATATCAGGAATATAGACGCCAGCCCAAAACGAGTGTCCATTTGAACTTCCGCCATCAGCCGAACTTAAAAGCGTATGACCATCTTTTGCATCATAGCGCGAGGAAGCAATAGAAGCAAAAGCTACCGTATCATCTAAAAAGTCGCTGATCTCATCACCGATGCCGTTTACTTTAAGTGAAAGTGCAAAGAGATCTGCAGTTCCGGCTGCTCCTTTTGGGATGCCTGTTGATGTATTTCTTCCCTTTGTATCAAAGATATGCGCCCATTGGTACATAAGCTGGTACTGTCCATTGTTGTATGCATCACCAGGCATTACAAAAAAGTCTACATTTTCATCTTCGGCAATTGTATCTTTATCCGCATAAGGGATGACATTATCATTGCCTGTTCCGTAAACATTCTCCATTTCGCCGGTATGCGCTCTTCCGTAAACCAGTTTAACATATGCCCCTGAAACATAACGGGTAAAATCAAGTTTTACCATTGCTCCGTTTACTTCCATATTTGTTATATGCGCAAGAGGTGAACCCTCATCTGACTCATTTTCTCTCATGCTTGCCAGGAAACCTGTGCTTGAGGGTCTTCTTCCGATGCTGAGCGCTATTGGCTGATCCCCGATTTTATCTGAGTAGACAAAATAGCCCTCTTTAAGACGCATAACAGTATCGGCAGGCTTTGAACTTGCAGACCAATCCTTCAATGGATCATCATTTACATATAAATGTGCTCCCCATGTAGAGTAGATAGCAAGTTTTCCTCTAAAAGAGAGCCCTTTCATAGGAGAAGCTGCCATATTTAAGTAAAGTCTGCTTGAGAGAAGAGAGTGATTTCTTGCTGTTTCCCCTGTTTCATTGTTTTTATACTCTAAAACATCGATTGCATTTCTAAAATCAATTCCAAACTTTATATTGTCGTTGTTTGTGCTGATCTTAACATCTGTTAAAGTTCTAGTAGTAGAATCTTGTTGTTTTTTAAGTTCTTTAATCTCTTTTTTAAGAAAATCTATCTCACTTTGCATATCTGTGTCTGCAAAAGCCATAGTGCTTAAAAAAGCGATGCTTGAGAGTGTTACAATTTTTTTCATATTTTTCCCTTTTTTTGTTGTAAGGGCGAATTTTATCACAAAAAGTTTTAATTATTATAAATCAATTGTTTTATTATAAGTTATAGTAATATTTATATCTTTTTTATTTTTTTGAATAATTAAAATTTTTAGAAAAGAAAATTATAAGGTTTTAGCAAGATAAGGGAAATATAAAGTTTGAAATAGGAGTTTTGTAAAAGAAGAGTTATTAAAGAGCCGAAAAGGCTCTTTAATTTTAGTATCTATATCTGAAGTATACGCGTAGATCTTGCGCAGTTTCAACAGGATCCATTCCATACGACTGAGCATCAGCCATACTTATTGGTGTTCCCCCGTCTCCAAAGAAACCGTTTGAACCTGTGTAATCATAGTCTAAATATGTATATCTTATCTGCATAGAAAATACATTTCCTACAAGAGGCTGCGTCCAGTAAGCTTCATATGCATTTCCTCGAACTGCCATTTTAGAGCCTATCATTGTATCTTCGCCGTAAGTAAACGGTCTCCAGTATTTTGAACCGTGGTTATACTCTACACCGAATTTACCACCTGTTAAGTTTGGCATCTGTGCACCAATCCAGATAGATGTACCTGTCTCATCATCCTGACTGCCCATCATTGGTTGATTATCATTTGGTCTTGATACGGATGCGGCAAATGATGCAAAAAGAATCGTGTCATCTAAGAAATCATTGATTTCATCACCTACGCCATCCATTTTAAAAGAGATTGCTGCTCCGTCCATATCACCAAAACTTTTCATTACTGCAGTAGTTGGACTTGTGATTGATAGTCCCGGTACATCAAATCCTCTATAGAATTTTGTTATTACGCCATATTGTCCATCATCATAGGGCTGAAAGATAAGTCCTACCATATCTGTATTGTCTAAATTACTATCATCTTCAACATAATTTGGCAGACTTGAACCACCTGTAGGAGATCCAACATATTTTGTTGCTTCACTAGCCCAGCCGGTTGCATTTGTTAAGCCACGACCAATACAAAGTTTAAAGTACATACCCGGTATATAATCTTCTAGCTGCATACTTGCCGATGCACCGTCAAATTCCATATTGATAATATGTCCTAGAGGAGATTGTGGTTTATCGTCATCTCTTAAGTTGATAAGATATCCGTTTGTCGCAGGGCGGCGTCCGGCACTTACTGTCCAGCCTATTCTTCCTGTTCTAAGTTTCCAAAGCCAGTATGCTTCTCTTAGTTTTATTGTATCATCTGTCAGATTTTCATTTAAAACCCAGTCAAAAGTATCAAATCCAAAACCTGTCCCTCTTTGGCCGTAGCTTGCGCCATAAGCTTTGTTAACGGAGAGCTGCCCTCTAAAGATCATATCCTTTGTCGGAGCATACCCCATGCCTAACCATAGACGATTTGAGAAAAGAGCATCATTCTCATACTTGTTTCCGTTTACTGTTTCATACTGCAGATTATCATATGCAGTTCTAAAATCTACATCAAACTTAAGATTATCCTGCGCTGCTAATATATTAACATCTGAGATTCTGTCATCTTGTTTGTTATTGATTTGCTGAAGTCTCTCAATCTTCATATTCAGTTCATCTATCTGTTTTTGAACATCAGTCTCCGCAAAAGCTGCTGTGCTTAAAAAAGCTATAGCAGAAAGTGTTACGATTTTTTTCATTTCAATCCCCTTTTTTTTGATTGGCGATTATTGTAACATATTTTTTTTGATAATTTTATTACAAAATACTTTTAATTTATTAATTATTCTTATGAATAATAATTTAATAAACTTTATGTAATAAAAGTTGCAGAGAGACTTTTGAGTTAAATTCATTTTTTGAGATCGTATAGTTACATGTGATTTTTTTATCCTTAGGCATTTCAATAACATTTCTAAATGCTATAAGCTCCAGAGTTTTTTTTGCATGCAGGTGTTGTCTGAGTGTTATTTTTGAGTGGGATTTATCACTTCCCATTAGTTTAATATCTACTATATGAGCATCTTTGAGTAGAAATTTAGGGCGTAGATTTGCTTCTCCGTAGGGTTCAAAACTCTCAAGCATGCTGAGGAGTTCAAAATCTATATCTTGAGTATCTAAGATTCCAAGCACCTCATCTTTTGGTATAAAGTCACTGCTGCTTAGTGTTAAAGCTGATTGATTGATAGACTCTTTAAACATCTCAATATTTTTCTCTTCCAGTCCAAGTCCTGCTGCCATTTTGTGTCCGCCGAATTTTGTCAGATACTGTTTATTCTCTTTTATAAGTTTGTAAATATCTATATTTCCCAAACTTCTGGCACTCCCTTTTGCAATGCCATCTTTTACACTTAGAACAATGGCAGGTTTTTCAAAATGATTTACCAATCTTGAAGCGACGATACCCACTACCCCTTCATGCCAATTTTCACCTGCCGCAACGATAATATTTGGAATTTGACCCTGATTTTGGACCTCTTCAAGTGCTATTTTTGTTGTTTTTGCTTCAAGCTCTTTTCTTTGTTCATTTAAAGCGTTTAATTTTTCAAACTCCATATAGGCTTCGTTTGTTGTTTTGGCTGTTAAAAATTTAAGAGCAATATCCGCATCTTTTAGTCTGCCTGCGGAGTTAATTCGCGGCGCTATGGCAAAAGCGATATCTTCAGAAGTTATAGAGCTTTTGTTTAAAAAGTCTCTTATAATCACACTAGAAGGCCTGCTTGAGCGCATAAGAACTTTCAACCCCTCTTTTACAAGCGTTCTGTTTATATGCTTAAGAGGCATAATATCTGCAATTATCGCAATTGACAATATATCTAAAAACTGTTTCATATCTATGGAGAGTTTTAACTCTTTTTTAACAAGTCCAAGCAGCAGCCATGCAACCTGCGCTCCACATATCTCTTCAAAAGGATAGCTACATGCAGAGAGTTTTGGGTTGACTATGGCGTAGGCATCGGGCAATATTTCTGATGGAGTGTGATGATCTGTAATAATAAGTTCAATACCTCTTTTTTTACAAATTTGGGCAGCTTCAATAGCACTTATGCCGTTATCTACAGTTATTATTAAATCTGCATTTACTCTTTTTAGAATATTTGGACTAACGCCGTAGCCGTCTTTAAATCGGTTTGGAATTATTGTTTCAAGCGGATAAGGGATTTGCTTAAAAAATTCAGCCATTATAGCTGTTGAACTTATACCGTCAACATCATAATCACCAACAACTACTATTTTTTTGCCCTCTTTTACAGCCTCAGCTATCTTTTTGGCAGCTTTTGCAGCATTATGAAGTAAAGTGGGATTTGGAATTTGAGAGAGTTTTGTATCTTCTTTTCCAACTCTTTGAGAAAGCAATTCAAAAAGAGTTGTTTTATTTAAAATCGGTATATTATTAAAGCTTTGCATATTGAGCTTTAATATTTTATTTTGATATATTTAAACTAGCTTCAACAAATGCAAGAATTGAAGGGTTTGGAGTTTGAAGTCTTGATGTAAATTCAGGATGAAACTGAACGCCTAAAAACCATGGATGACCCTGAATTTCAACTGCTTCAATAAGTCCGTTTGATTCCCCAGTTACTATCATTCCTGCATCTTCGAGCTCTTTTCTGTATGTAGGGTTTGCCTCATATCTGTGGCGGTGTCTCTCATGGATAACTTTTGCTCCACCGTAAGCTTTGCGCAATAGAGAACCCTCTTTTGTTTCACATGGATACTCTCCAAGACGCATTGTTCCACCCATCGGAGATTTGTGGGTTCTAAGTTGCGTATTTCCGCTTTGATCCATAAAATTGTCAATAAGATAGATCATTGGATAAGGTGTGTTTTCATCAAACTCTACGGAGTTTGCACCCTCAAAACCAAGAACATTTCTTGCATACTCAACAAGTGTTAGCTGCATTCCAAGACAAATTCCAAGGTATGGAATTTTATTTACGCGTGCATATTCGATAGCTTTGATTTTACCTTCAACACCGCGGTTTCCAAATCCTCCAGCAACTAAAATGGAGTCGCAATCGCTAAGAAGTGCTTCCGCACCCTTTTCTTCTACCTCCTCACTGTCTACCCAGTTAATATCTACACGAGTATCAAGATGAGCACCTGCATGGATAAGAGATTCGGTTAAAGATTTGTATGACTCTTTAAGCTCAAGATATTTTCCGACAAATCCAAGAGTTATTTGATTTTTCGGTTGTACTATTTTTTTAACTAAAGAGTCCCATTTTTCCATGTCAGGATTAAGTTCACCCAGTTCTAACGCTTTTGATATCGGTTTTAATATATTTTGTCTTAAAAATGAGAGAGGAATATCATAAATGGAAGCTGCATCAAGTGCTTCAACAACACTGTCACTGTTTACATCACAGCTCATTGCAAGTTTTTTCTTAAATGTTTTAGGCAGTGCATTTTCACTTCTGGCAATTATAAGTTGAGGAGTAATACCGATACGGCGAAGTTCTTGAACAGAGTGTTGTGTAGGTTTACTTTTTAGTTCACCCGCAGCTTTGATGTAAGGAATAAGAGTTACATGCACAAAAAATGTACCTGTAACCTCTTCGTCATGTTTCATCTGGCGAATCGCTTCCATAAAAGGCAAACCTTCGATATCCCCGACAGTTCCTCCAAGTTCTACAACAAGTATCTCATGACCCTCTCCTGCTTCTTTGATACGCTTGACTATCTCTCCTACAATATGAGGAATAACTTGAATGGTTTGTCCAAGGTATCCACCGGCACGCTCTCTCTCTATTACCGATGAGTATACCTGTCCTGTAGTGAAGTTGCTCGATTTTAGATAAGAGGTGTCTAAAAATCTCTCATAGTTTCCGATATCTAAATCTGTTTCTGCTCCATCTTTTGTAACAAAAACTTCACCATGCTCAAGCGGGCTCATAGTGCCAGGATCGACATTTATATATGGATCTATTTTTAACATACCGACTTCTTTGCCTGAGTGTTTAAGTAAAGTACCAATACTAGCTGCTGTTATCCCTTTTCCAAGAGAGCTTAAAACGCCACCAGTTACAAAAATATATTTAGTCATAAAATAGCTCCAAAAATGTCAATTAAAGATGCGATTATAGTATAGAGTCTCTTAAAATTAAGTTTTATAAAGTGCCATGTTAAAAGGTTCTTTTGCTACAATAATAAAATTTAAAATTATTAGAAAGATTTTGATGGATTCTGCGCTTTTATACATAGTTGTGGCATTAGGTGTTTCAACGGTACTAAATCTATTTTTAAAACGCTTTGGTATTTCACAGATAATAGGTTATATCTTTACCGGTACTATAATGGTGTATGCCTTTGATTTAAGATATATGAATGATTCATTGACACTGGAACATATAGGTGAGTTTGGAATAGTTTTTTTAATGTTTACAATCGGACTTGAGATATCTTTGGCAAAAATGAACAGTATGAAAAAAGAGATATTTTTCAATGGGTTTTTGCAGGTAGGATTTACTGCACTTATTGTCTATGCAATTAGTCACTATATTTTTTTACTGGAATCTATCTCGGCCCTTATCCTATCTCTTGCATTTGCTCTCTCTTCCACGGCAGTTGTTCTAAGTTACCTAAAGAGCTCAAAAGAGATACACAACCCATACGGTCAGCGTGCTACTGGGATACTTATATTTCAAGATATTGCTGTTATTCCTATACTTATACTTTTGGGATTTTTAACCAGCAATGGCGACCAATCGGTAGTTAATATACTTAGGGACACAGTTATAAGTGCTGTTTTTGTTATGGGTTTTATGTTTATAGTGGGAAAAAGAGTAATGACATGGCTTCTGCATTTCTCAGCTTCTAGTGAAGTAGACGAACTTTTTATGGGCTCTGTTCTTTTTATAGTCGTATCAGCTGCACTTTTGGCCTCTTATGCGGGTTTTACATACTCTCTTGGGGCATTTGTCGCAGGAATGATTATAGCCGAGACAAAGTACCATCATAAGGTTGAATCGGACATTGCGCCTTTTAAAGATATACTTCTTGGAACATTCTTTATCGTCGTGGGAATGAAGATTGATGTTCTCTTTTTTATTGATAACTTCTGGTTTATTGTCGGCATTTTCCTGCTTGTTTTGGTTTTAAAAACAATCATTACTTATCTGGTTCTTCGTATCTCATCTTCGCATGTGCTCTCTTTAAAAACTGCTCTTGCAATTTCGCAAGTGGGAGAGTTCTCTTTTGTTATCTTTGCGGTTGCAAGCATGGGCGGTCTTTTGGAGAAAGAGCTTGAGTCGCTCTTTGTTCTTGTGGTTATTTTCTCTATGATAGTGACCCCGTTTTTTATCTCAAAAATCAATCGATTTGTTGCCTATGTTACCCGTTTTGAATACCTCGGGCTTGATACCTCCGCCTTTATATCCAGAGAGAACCATGTGATCGTGTGCGGCTACAGTACTATCGGTAAATTTGTTGCCAAAAACCTTGATGAACTTGGCGCTCCTTATGTTATCATAGATAATAATCCAAAACATGTTCATGAAGCCCTCTCTGCCGGAAAAGAGGCATATTTGGGAGATATGTCAAAGCTCTCGCTTTTAGAAGCGCTAAATGCAGAGAGTTCGGCGGCGGTTATCGTAACATTAGATAATATTGAGAAGAAAAGAGCGATTTGCGAGGCTGTTTTAAAACACACAAAAGATATCAATCTTATAGTAAAAGTTGCTACGCTTGAAGATAAAGAGAATCTTCAAGATTTGGATATTACTTCTATTGTTGATACCAAAGTCGAAGTTGGACGGTTACTTGTAGAAAAAATGAGCACATGTAATATGAAGTACTAAGTAAGATGAAAAATGCCTATATTACAGATCTGGATCATACTTTTTTGCGAACAGATCTCTCTGTGAGCTCCTTTACAAAAGAGATATGGAACAGTTTTGGGGCTGACTCTGTTCTTAGCATAGCAACGGCAAGAACATATAAAAAGACGGCACAGTTCTTAAGGGATGTAGATGTTAATGCTCCGATGATACTGCTTGATGGTGCATTGATAGCGACGATGGATAAAAAGATAATTGGTACGAAGTTCATAAACAGAGAGCTCGGGGATGCCATCATAGATGAGGGTGCAAAGTTCGGTATCTACCCTTTTGTTCTCTCTTTGGCTGATAAAAATCTAAGCGAAGCCTTCTCCTACTCTACGACTTTAAATGCCTATCAAACAAAGATACTAAAAAACTATAAAAAAGATGACCATCATCACCAAGCTAGAGATCTTCGCGCAATGGATGATAATTTTAAGATAGTCTATTTTGGCGAGGAGGAGATTCTGAGAAGATTAGCGTTGCATTTAAGAGCTGTTTTTGGGGATATAATAAAGTATATTTTGGCTCCCGAAGCCTATGCGGGCTGCTACTTTTTGACGCTGCTTCACAAAGATGCGGACAAATCCCACGGCATAAGAAGTGTGAGCGAAGCAATCGGTTTTGATTTAAAAAAGCTGAGTGTTTTTGGAGATAACTTCAATGATATTGGAATGTTCGAACTGGCAGGAACATCAATAGCCGTAGCCAATGCGCAAGAGGGAGTAAAAAAGGCAGCAAAAATAGTTCTGCCACACACAAATGATGAAGACGGCGTTGCAAACTATCTTAAGAGTCTCAAAAATGTCTAAAGACTTTAAAATATCTAGCACTTCTACTATCTTACCTATGACGATAATAGGAGTGCTCTTTTTTATTTTCGGTTTTCTCACATGGCTCAACGGCTCGTTAATTCCGTTTTTAAAGGCTATATGCGATCTTAACGAGTTTGAAGCTCTTTTTGTAACTTTTGTATTCTACATCGCCTATACGGTAATGGCTCTGCCAATGTCTTTCGTGATTGAAAAAATAGGCTACAAAAACTCAATGGCACTCGGCTTGGCAATAATGGCAGTCGGGAGCCTTCTCTTTATACCTGCAGCGCAGAGGGAGAGTTTTACACTTTTTTTGCTAGCTCTTTTTGCACTAGGATCGGGTCTTACCATCTTGCAGACTGCTTCAAACCCTTATATAGTCTGCATAGGACCCATTGAGAGTGCGGCGATGCGTATAAGCATCATGGGGCTTATAAACAAGGGGGCGGGAGTTATTGCGCCTCTTCTCTTTACCGCATTTATACTCTCAGGCATCGGCTCTTTGGAGGATCTATCCGCGGAGTCAAAAGAGGAGCTTGCTTCAAAACTTATAGTTCCTTACATCGTTATGGCGCTATTGCTTAGTTCTCTCATCGCTCTTGTAAAGTTTTCCAAACTTCCCGAACTTGAGTTTGAAAAAGATGAAGCAGGAGAACAAAAGAAGAGTATCTTTGCATTCCCGCGCGTGGTTTTAGGTGCAGCCGCACTCTTTTTCTATGTCGGCATAGAGGTAATAGCAGGCGATACCATCGGTCTTTACGGTCAGCATTTAGGTTTGACAAATGTTACTTCCCTGACCTCTTATGTAATGTCTTTTATGGTGCTTGGATATGCACTCGGCGTCCTGCTTATACCGAAATATCTCTCACAGGAGCGCGCGCTTATAGGCTCTGCACTTTTTGGGGTACTTTTTTTGTTTGGAGTAGTTGCTTCATCTCAAAGTCATGGAATTTCAGAGATTTTGTGGGGATGGAGCGGTATTAGAACTCTTCCAAATACGGTAGCATTTGTAGCACTCTTAGGATTTGCAAACGCACTTGTTTGGCCGACGATCTGGCCGCTAGCACTGGAGGGATTGGGAAAATATACAGCACAGGGAAGCGCACTGTTGATTATGGCTATAGCGGGCGGCGCGATTCTTCCGCTTCTCTTTGGAAAGATCTCGCATGTTAGCGGAGATATGCAGTCAACATATCTTATGGGGATAATCTGTTATCTCTTTATACTCCTCTACGCTCTCAAATGGCATAAGATAAAGTCTTGGGATGAGATGTGATAACTCATAAAAAACTGCCAAACGGCTTTGAATATATTGAGGTGAAAAATGGAGTCGCAGAGGCAAAAATTGCCCTGCAGGGGGCACATCTGTTTCACTACGCAAGAGTAGGCAAAGAGCCGATTTTATGGCTTAGCGAAGTAAGTGATTTTGAGAAGGGCAAAGCAATCCGTGGCGGTGTTCCAATCTGCTGGCCGTGGTTTGGCTTCAATAAAGACAAAGCTCTGCCTCAGCATGGTTTTGCAAGAATCTCTATGTGGGAGTTTGTGTGTAGCAATGAGCTGGATGAGAAGACAACGGTTTTGACTTTTAAACTGACTAATAGTGAAAAAACACTTCAGATATGGCACTATAAATTTGAGCTGGAGCTGCGCATTACTATCTCAGATAAGCTGACAATGGAACTTAAAACGACAAATAGAGATGAAAAAGAGTTTAAGATTACACAAGCGCTTCATACTTACTTTGCTGTTTCGCATATATCTGATGTAGCTATCTTAGGTTTAGATAAAAAGCCATATTTGAATGCGCTGACATACAAAAATGAGGAGCAAGAGGGCGATATAACTTTCAATGAAGAGGTCGACAGAGTTTACCAAGATGTTGATGACGAAATTGTATTAAGAGACAAAAACAGAGAGATTCACATAAAAAATCAAGGTTCATCTTCTGTTGTTGTATGGAACCCGTGGATAGAAAAAACAAAGAGAATGAGTGCAATGCAAGAAAATGCTTATGAATATATGCTCTGCATAGAATCCGCGAATGCGTTTGATGATGCAAGAGCTATAAAATCTCAAGAGTCACATAGTTTAAAGGCTGTTATTTGCTAAGTCCCATTTTTGCTTCATATGCCAAGCGCATAACTCCAATGGCGTAGTTTGAAGAGTTGTTGTAGCGCATAATTTTTTTTATATATTCTCTTAGGTAGTCAAGTTCTGCTTTGTCACAGGCAAAACATTGGTACTTTTTAACACCATTTTTATTTTTTGCGTAGACAAAAGATGCATTTTCATTTTCAAATTCAAAATCATACCACTGTGACTCAAGTTCTATTATATTTGGAATTTTATTCCAATCAATTAACTTTTTAAAATCAGCTTTTTTATTTAAAAATTTGCTCGCAGATACAATGGCATCTTCCATTTTTGTAAGATCTGCTATCTCTGTTTTATAACCCTCTGTATAGATAAAATTATTTGGCATAAATTGCGGTATTCCCACAGCTCCGGCATAAGAACTTGGTAGATTGCACTCCTCGGGAGTTATCCCTTTTTTATAGCAATGAGTTATTATTGATGCCATATTGCTTTTTCCCATATTTAAAAGCCACTTCTCTCTGGGCGTATTTGGTATTGTTCTAACTACCAAAGTGTTAAAGACAATAAATGCGTCATGTTTAGGTTTAATTTTGCCAAGTCTTGTCTCTTTGATTAAAATAGCGGCGATTATTTCACGATTTACACCATATTTTTTCTCAGTATAATCATATACTTCAGTGTATTTTTTAAGATGTTTCACCATGTCAGGGATATATTTAACAAGAGTATTATTGGCTTTTTTCTCATTTTTTCTATGAATTTTTATATACTTTGGCTGAAGATATTTGTAGCTTATCTCATCAAATTTTTGTGTTTTAAAGTAAGAGAGTAAAAATTGATTTGCATATTCATATGAAACGCCATCTTTTACTACTTTATTACAGATATCTGCATAATTTTTGTTTTTAAATTCGCAGTTATCATATTTTGCAAAAAGCAGTGTAGTAAGTGAAAGTATAAAAAATATTTTTAACATCAAATCACCCTCCTTTTTTTTAGTATACCATTTAAAATCAAATATATATTAATCTTAAGTAATAAAAATATTTGTTATAATTTTAAAAAATATTATAAATGTAGGAAATAAAAATGGAAGTAGATAAAGCTTGTAACAATGATAAATGTATAAAACACAATGAGTGTGCTCGTTATCAGTCATATTTAGATGGCAATAAAGATTATAAAACTTTTAAAGGTACTGAAACAAAAGCTTGTGGGCAGTTTATACAGAAGTAGCGTTAACCTCTTTTAGTCTTTGCGGTGTGCCTATATCATACCATCTTCCATCATAGAGTGAGCCACTTACTTTGCCCTTCTCTACAGCCTCTCTAAGCAGTGGTGCAAGCGGCATCTTTTTGTTCTCTAAGCCCTCAAAAAGTTTAGCAGAGTAGTACCCGATACCTGAAAATGTAAATCTTCTTTTTGTATCGTTGCTTACTCTGTTTTTATGTAGTGCAAAATCTCCATCAGGATTATGCTCAGGGTTTGCGACCAAGATAAGATGCGCCAGGTCGCCCTTTAAATCAAAGCCTGTTTCAAACTCATAGTCGCACCAGATATCGCCGTTTACCACCAAAAATGTTTCGCTCTCTATTAGAGGGAGCGCTTTTATAATTCCGCCCGCGCTCTCTAACGCCCCGCTTTGCCTCTCGTCCGAGTAGAGCAGGTTGACTCCCCACTCTGAGCCGTCGCCCAAACTCTTCTCTATCATGTCGCCTAAATGGTCTATATTGATGATTATTTCGCTAAAGCCAAGAGAAGCAAGCCGCTCTATATGCCAAACAATAAGACTTTTACCGTGAACTTTTAAAAGCGGTTTTGGAGTTTTATCGCTTAGCGGACGCATTCTCTCTCCGCGACCTGCCGCTAAAATCATGGCTTTCATTTTATTTTTCCTAAAAAAGCGGCAAACTCTTTTGTCTCTTCATATCTGCCTGCCGTATCTATAACATATTTAAGAGTCAGGGGTATATCTTTTAAATAGCCCTCTTTTTTGTCGCGGATATTCAGACGAGAGAAGATTCCAAGCACTTTTATGTGTCTTTGAAGCCCCATGAAATCAAACCATTTAATAAATGTTTCATTGTCTACTTTGAGCCCCTTTTTGTCGCGAAATTCTAGAGCCAGCTCTTTTATAACTCTCCGATCATAAGCGATATAGCAATCTTTTAACAGTGAAACTAAGTCATAGGTAATCGCTCCAGACATTGCATCCTGATAGTCGATAATTCCGAGTTTATTGTTCTCTTTTAGCATGATGTTTCTTGAGTGAAAATCGCGATGAACAAATGTTTCTTGCGGCTGCTCAAGAACAATATTTGAGATGACATCAAGAGTATTTGCTATAAGTTTTTTTTGTGTTTCAGACAGTGTCGCTTGAAGATATTTTTCGATGTACCACTCCTGCATCAAATTCATCTCTGCATGTAAAAACACTTTATCGTAAAGCGGAAGTCCTGCAACATCGGCTTTTTGCATCTTCAAGATGGTATTTATGGCTTTTGTGTAGTATGCTTTAAAGTTATTTTGATTTAAGATATTCAGATAGTGCTTAGTGCCGAAATCTTCGAGTATCAAGAAGCCTTCTTCTTTGTTTTGTTCAAATATTTTAGGTACGCCCACATCCGCATTTTGAAGTCTTGATGTCACATCAAGAAAGGATATGAGCGACTCTTTTTCAAGTGAAGAATCCATCAGTAGAGCTGTTTTGCTGCCGTCACGCAATCTGTAATATTTTCTAAAACTCGCATCTGCCAAAGCAGACTCAACTATGTAGTTTTTAAAGGTCGTTGTTTTTAGCCAGGTTTGGGTTTTACTCATAAATAGCACCTAATATAGAATCTTTTGACGCTCCTGTCACGGAGGATAATTTAACACAATTTTTGTGCACTCTCTCATGTGCGAGCCATGCAAAAGCCATAGCTTCCATAAACTCGCTGCTTACCCCGCACTCATCGCTTGAAACCACTTCCACACCCCTTAGCACATCTCCAAGTCTCTGCATAAGATAGCCGTTTTTAACACCGCCGCCGCATACTATAAGTAAATTTATTTCATTTTTTTTGACTTCATTTGCAATGCTTGAGACCGTTAGTTCCAAAAGTGTTGCTTGCACATCCATGTTTTTTATATGCAGTGTGCCGCCCTTTTTATGTGAAAAAGTTTGAAGTTCTCTCTCAAGCCATGCCCCATTGAAGAGCTCTCTTCCAGTGCTCTTTGGGGCTTTTTTTGAAAAATAGGGCTCGCTTAGCATCTGCTCTAATAGCTCAGAGTTTGGAGTTCCTGATTTTGCCCATCTTCCATCCTCATCAAACATTGCACTGTTGTGAAGCGAAACCCAGTAATCCATAAGAACATTTCCGCATCCGGTATCGTACCCCGTGAGATTTTCTCCCAGAAGAGATAAGTTTGCCATCCCGCCTATGTTTACAATGGCAATTTTGGCTTTTAGTCTTGAGAAGATATATTGATGAAAAGCAGGTGCAAATGGAGCGCCCTGACCGCCTAAAGCCATATCTTTTCGTCTGAAATCACTAACGACACGAATGTTTGTTAGCGCCGTTATAATATTAGGATTGCCCAGTTGCATGGAGAAGGGATATTCACCCTCCGGTTCATGCCAAAGCGTCTGTCCATGTAGACCGATAGCGGCTATCTGTTTTTTATCTATCTTTTTTTCAGCTATAAAACGCTCTAGCGCATCTGCGTACATCTCTCCCAAACGCGTATCAAGTTCGCCGATTTGCTTAAGTGTTACAGGAGTCTTTAGTGCTTTTAAAATCTTCTCTTTTATCTCTTTGTTAAAAGGGTAAGTCGCAGAGTGCAGAAGTTCAAAACTCTCTTGCTTGATTTCGCAGTAGGCAATATCAATGCCGTCAAGACTAGTTCCCGACATTACGCCAATGTAAAATTCACTCATTTTTTGCTTCTCCTGTTTGAACGATTAAAAATGCTGCGGTTGTGCCGATAACCATCTGCCATGAAAAACCAATCTCAAAGCCAAAGGTATAGGGCTGAAGCGCTAGAACTGTAGCAAATCCTCCAAAAAGCCCCCATAAAATACTCTTTTCATTTCCTCGTGATGTAAATATTGCCGAGAAGTATACACCCAAAAGCCCCGTATATGCAAATGCCATAACGCCAAGCGCGAAGTTTATAAGTGATAAATCACCGTGGCGCTGCCAGAAGTAACTTACCATTGCCATAAGAGAGAGGAGCAGGGCAAAGAGGAGCACCGCAAATCGTGAAGCTTTTACAAAGTGTTGCTCCTCCACTTTGCCCTGTTTTAATCTCCATGGTCTGTAGAGGTCTTCAACCGCAACCGATGCCATGGCACCAAGAACAGAGTTTGTGCTTGAGAGCGCTGCCGCAATGGCTCCGACTGTAACCAATCCTCTTAATCCCTCAGGCATTTCATTTAGTATGTAGTACATAAAAATCGTAATTTTTTCGCCTTCAAAACTCTGTGTTACGCTGCTTTGCATGTAAAAGAGGTACAGAAGTGAGCCGATTGCCAGAAAAAGAAGTACGACGGGGATAGTGAGCAAAATAGAGACAATAAGCGATTTTGCCGCCTCTTTTTTATCCCTGCACGCCAACACTCTTTGCGTCATATCCTGATCAAGTCCGAATGCAGCAATGTTTAGAAGAAGCCAGCCGCCAAGAAGCCCGATAACGCTAAAGCTGCCGTCAAATGATGTGTCTAAAAAGTTTAGTTTATTGTGTTCGTTAAGTGTCTTTATAATCTCGATGTGCTCAAGTGAGCTGTAGAGATAGATAAGAACAGCGACTCCTGCTCCGATGTATGTTATGGACTGGATAACATCACTTAGTATTACAGAACGCACACCGCCGAAGTAGGTGTATGCAAGCGCTCCAAACATTAAAACTAAGATGGAGAGCGCAACATGAAAAAAGAGTATATCGCTAAACAAAATCATTGATATTGCAAGAGAACCGATATAGAGTCTTGCTCCGCTGGCAAGTAAGCGCCCGATAAGAAACATAACGCCTGCTTGCTTTTTTGCGCTCTCGCCATATCTGCCTTCTAGGAGTTCATATACCGTAACCGCCTTCATCTCGTAATATTTCGGAACTAAAATGTAAGCTACAAAAATAACCGCTAAAAGCGCAGAGAAGTAAAATCCTATAAATGTAAAATCATGCACATAAGAGTATTCTGGAGCACCCAAAAAAGTGGCGGCTGACTGTGAGGTAGCTAGAACAGATATGGCGACGGCAAACATCGGCATTGTATTTGGAGATAAAAAGTAGTCTCGTGAAGAGTTGATTTTGGTACGGCTTAAAATAGCGGATGTAACGGCAAGCATGATAAAATAGGAGGCAAATACGACCCAGTCTAGAGTTGAAAAAGCACTTTGCATTATTTAATTTTTATCTTAGTGAACAACTGTTCTACTCTTGAGTTTGACTCTAAAATTCTACTTAGAGGGATTGCGCCGTTTTTTACTTGAGCTAAAATAGTTTCTACAAGTTCATCACTGTTTTGATATGAGAGTTGGTTGCCAAAGAGCAGCATGTCCACTCCAGAGTTTATAGAGAGTGTCACAATCTGTTCAAGAGTATAATGTTTTGCAATCGCTCCCATCTGCAAATCATCACTGACAATCACGCCTTTATAGCCAAGTTTATCTCGCAGCAGCTCCGTATTTGCTTTGTATGAAAGCGTTGAGGGATAAAGTTCATCAAGATTTGAGTTAAAGACATGAGCCGTCATTATCATGTCGGCATCTCCTGAATGTATAAGCTCTATGTAGGGTTCCAACTCAATCTCACTCCATGTTTTGCTTATATCTACAAATCCGTTATGTGAATCTTCAAGTGATGAACCATGACCTGGAAAATGTTTTATCACGCTGATAATGTTTTTATCTCTTAGTGAGTTCATAAAAATTTTTGCATATTTTGTGACCTCTTTGGGCTCGTTTGAGTAGGAGCGTTTTAGTCCTGCTATAACCCTGTTTTGAGGATTTACAGCTAAATCGACTACAGGCGCGAAGTTACAGTTTATACCTGCATCTTTGAGTGTTTTTGCAAGATTGTCATATATTCGTTTTGCCATGTAGGCATCCATCTCGGAAACAATTTTAGCAGAGGGTGTGGCTTCAAAACCGTAAGCGCTTTTGAGTCTTGCGACCTTTCCTCCCTCTTGATCAACTGAGATTAGAAGCGGTTTTAGAGCGAATGATTTGAGCGATGAGGTAAGAGTTTTTAGCTGAGAAGGAGAACTTATATTTTTTGTTTTAGTTCTTTCGTTAAAATGGCGGTCAAAAAGAATGATACCGCCGAGGTGATATTTTTGTATCTGCTTTACGATTTGACTATCTTTTGTAACACTTTGTCCATCAAAACCTACGATAAGCATCCTGCCAATCATCTTTTTAAGCAGCTCATCTTGAGGCATCTCAGAAGCATATGCATTTTGAAAAAAGAGCATCAGTGTAAAAAAAAGAGTGGTTAGTTTCAAAAACAACACCTTTTAAATAAGCTCTTTTTGGATTTTAATTTCCTCTTGAGCCGGGCTTTATAGCTTCGCTTCCGGCTTTGCACATAGGGCACTCATCAGGAGAATACATCTCAAATGTAAAATCCTCCAGCGCAAAAAACGGAATGTCTTGAGGGAGTTTACAGTTTGGCTTTGTTGTGATATCGCTGTTTTGGCGCTTACAAAAACCGCGGTTAGCAAGTGCGGCAACACCTACAATCTCTCCGCCAAGGCTTTTTACAACTTCTGCAGCTTCCATAGCAGAACCGCCTGTAGTGATAATATCTTCACACATCAAAACTCTTTCGCCTTTTTTTATCTCAAAGCCGCGGCGAATGCTCATCTTGCCATCCACTCTCTCGGCAAAGATAGAGCGGACATCAAGTGCAGTTGCAAGTGCAAAACCTGCAATAAGACCGCCAAGAGCGGGGGCACAGACTGTATCTATCTTCAAACCGCTTTTTTTGATCTCATGAGCCAGTTCATCTGCAAGAAGTTTTGCAGTTTTTGGATTCTCTAAAACTTTTGCAGACTGGAGGTAAAACTGTGAGTGGTTGCCGCTGCTTAGTTTAAAATGCCCCTCTAAAAGAGCATCTGAATCCATATATATTTTTTTAATATCCATAATAAATTAAACCTTTAGTATCTCTGCTTCTTTTGTTTTAAGAATGTTATCGACTTCTGCAATAAATTTATCTGTAAGTTTTTGTATGTTTTCTTGTGCAGATTTTGACTCATCGATTGTAATCTCTTTATCTTTTTCAAGCTTTTTTATTTTGTCATTTGCATGTTTTCTGTCGTTTCTTATAGCAATTTTTGCAGTCTCACCCATGCTCTTCATCTGTTTTACAGACTCTTGTCTCTGCTCAACTGTCATTGCAGGAAAATATAGTTTGATCTGATCCCCATCATTATTTGGATTTGCGCCTACATTTGCTTTTGATATAGCACTTTCAATTGCAGGAAGAAGATTTTTTTCCCATGGATTGATAACTATTGTAGTTGCATCTGCAACTAAAATAGAACCTACCTGATCAAGTGAAGTCATGGTACCATAGTAATCAATTCTAACATTGTCTAAAACAGATGTAGTTACTTTACCTGTTCTAAGTGTTTTAAAATCTTTTAGCATATGGTTTACGCTTGCTCGCATCTCTGATTCGCATGTATCGAATATTTCATTTAGCATTTAGTTTCCTTATGTATGAAAATAGTGGCGGTATTGTAGCAAGAAATGCCTAAAAAAAATATTTTAATGAAGTATAGTTGCAAAAAAAAGCAACTATTTAGAAGGTGAAGTTTCGTTATCTTTTGGTGTTGAATTAGGAGCTAACGGAGCTTTAATATCTGTTGGTTGAACTAAGTTGTCTACAACAGATTCATTTGCTGTTGATGAGTACATATAACCTAAAGTAATTGTATTTACAACAAATAAAAAACCAATAGTAAAGGTTGTCTTTGCTAGAAAACTGCCCGGACCTTTTGCTCCGAAAACAGAATCATTTGATCCACTGTACGCGCCAAGACCAATACTTGAGCTTTTTTGCAGTAATACTGCTATTACTAACATTATGACTAAAATTATTTGAACAATAAGTAGAAAGCTGGTTGTCATTATATATCCTGAGTTTTTAAAGTGGCGAATTATACCTAAAAAATTTAATTGTTGCAAAATAAGATATAATTTTAAAAAATATTTAAAGTGTTTTAAATCGAAAAAAAGAATTTTTATAGTAAATGTTATATTTAACAACGCTTTAATAATAAGATATAAAATGAAAGTAAGTTTAGAATTTTCCAAATACGCATTAGAATACAACAAATACAATATTATACAAAACATGGTTATTCAAAAACTTTTAAGCCATGTTACTAAAAAACCAAAAAATATTTTAGATTTAGGATGTGGCAGTGGAGCTATTTGCAAAGCTATAAATTGGGAGTATCAACACTTTACCGGAGTAGATTTTGCGCCAGGTATGTTAAAGCTGCATCCAAAATCATCAAAAATAGAGTGTGTATATGGAGATTTTAATGATGATACTCTTTTTGAGAATATGCTTACATATATATATGATTTTGTATTTTCAGCATCAGCCCTGCAATGGGCGGATGATTTAGATAGAGTATTTTGTAAAATTAAAGAGTTAAATGCCCCTGTTGCTCTGGCAATATTTACATCAAATACATTTAAAACAATAAATGAAACAGCGTCAATAGATTCTATTTTAAGAAGTGCCGATGAAATTAATGCGTTGCAGAAAAAGTATTTTGATGCAGAGTTTGAGATTGTAAACTATAAACTTGAGTTTGAATCCACAAGAGATATGTTTAAGTATATAAAAAAAAGCGGTGTAAGCGGATCAAGAAAGATATTAAGCTATAAAGAGAGTAAAAAATTATTATATGAATATCCTCTAAACTATTTAGAGTTTGAAGTAGCTTTTATTTACTCTTGCAATATATAGATAGAATCATCTAGATTAATTTCTCCGCTTTTTATTGTTTTGGCAAAAATTCCTCTGTCACTTTTTAAAAGTTTGGGTATTCGTTTGTCTAGTACCGAGAGGTGATTGCAAATAGTACAGTTTTGACTAATTTCTAATACGGCATCTCCTACTTTAAGCCGTGTTCCGATCGCTAAAGCGTAAGGGTTGTAATCTATTAAAAGATTTTCGCCCAAATATCCATGCGGCATATCAATTTGATAATTTTTTATTAAATCATAACTATCTGTTGATGCTATTAAAATAGAACGGTCACTCTCTTTATTGTAAAATTTATCACCTTTTACTCCTAGCGTATCCACTAAAAGAGCAGACTGTCTGACTCTTTTAGAATTACCTTTATGGGAAACAAAAAGTTTTAAGATTTTTCCAACATAAATATTTGACATTTTTTTCACCATTTAATTGTTTTATATGATTTTAACATAATTTTATCTCATAAAAAAGATTTTTTATTTGTAAATCATTCGAAAATTGCGCATTTTTATATAAATGTGAGAAAATTATTACAAAAATGCTATTATTTCTTGACAATTTAATTATATTTCATATATAATGATTTTCTTGCATTTTATAATATGTGTATAAAATATATACTCTACATATTATGAAATTACAAGATAAAGAGAGAGGGGGAGGTAGATGATAAATGAGTAAAATTTCTGAAAATAATTTAGAAACTACTACAGACAAAGCAAAAAAATCGAGTAGAAGAGATTTCTTCAAAAGAACTGCTGCTTATTCTGTAGGTGCGATAGCTGCTACTAATATTTTAGCACCGGCTAAGCTTTTAGCTGATGATGAAAATATAGTTCACCATGTTGAGTGGGGTACAACATTAGGCGATGAGCTTAACAAGCATCCTTATGGGATACCATCGGCGTACGAACATAATGTTGTAAGAAGAACTTCGGCTCTTCTCTCTTCTGCTGGTGATATGCATGCTGCAGTTTCAATGACGCCGCTACATGAGCTAGAGGGGATTATTACACCAAATGGTTTGCATTTTACAAGAACACACAATGGTGTTGCTCATGTAGATCCAAATAAGTTTAGACTTATGATTCATGGATTAGTTGAAAAACCAATTGTTTTAACTTTAGATGAGTTAAAGAAGTATCCATCTGAGAGCAGACTTCTGTTTTTGGAGTGTCCTGCAAATGGTGCGGCAGAATGGAAAGGTCCTCAGTTTAACTCTTTACAATTTGTAAAAGGTATGATGAGTAATGCTGAATGGACTGGTGTTCGTCTTAAAACTATTCTTGATGAAATTGGTCTTAAGCCGACTGCAAAATGGATGTTGGCAGAAGGTTCTGACGGCTCAGAGATGAGCAGAACTGTTCCTGTTGAGAAAGTTTTAGATGATGCAATGATTGTTTGGGCTCAAAACGGTGAAGCGCTTAGACCTGAGCAGGGGTATCCTGTTCGTTTAATGTTGCCGGGTTGGGAAGCTAATTTATGTGTTAAATGGCTTAAGCGTTTAGAATTTGGTGCAGAGCCTTGGTATTGTAAAGAAGAGACTTCTAAGTATACTGTGTTAATGCCGAGTGGTAAAGCTATACAGCATTTCTACCCGTTAGAAGTTAACTCTATTATCACAACTCCTTGTCCTGAAAAACCATGGTCAGATCTTAAAAAAGGCGACTTGGTAGAAGTTGAAGGTATTGCGTGGAGTGGTCATGGAACTATTAAAGCTGTTGATATATCATTTGACGGTGGAGATAACTATGTTGAAGCAAGTCTAAAAGGGTTAGTTCTTCCTAAATCATGGACAAGATTCTCATATATGTACAGGTATGAAGGCAAACCGTTGCTTTTACAATCGCGGGCAATGGATGATGCTGGATTCGTTCAGCCATCAATTTCGCAAGAAAAAGCTATTATGGGATTAGAAGGTGTTTATCATAGAAACTCAATTTGTACTTGGGAAGTTAGACAAGATGGTTCAGTTCATAATGTTCAAGTTAGAACAGATAACTGTCCAAGTTAGGGAGATGTAGAAAATGATAAAATTAAACAATAAACTAATTATTCTTGGTGTTTCCGTAGCTGCAAGCAGCGCGCTGTTTTTTACTGGCTGTTTTGCTTCTAATACTTCTGCAGGTACATCATCTGCGAAGGTAGAATCGGCTGCTAGCGGTATATACAACCCTACTAAAAATGCTTTAGATGGTGGTGTTACATATAAAAGAGAAAACGGCATGTATACTGCATATGCTGTTAATGAACAAGCGACAACGGGTGTAAACTTCGGTAGAGCTCCAACTCCAAATGAGTTAAAAGCTTGGGATGCAGATATTATGCCTGATGGTACAGGATTGCCGATAGGTTCCGGTACAGTAGAAGAGGGCGAAGTTCTCTATGACAGAGATTGTGTAAGCTGTCATGGTGAATTTGGTGCAGGAGGCAAAGGCTATCCGACACTAACAGGCGGTTCAATGGATTCGCTTACAAATCAAAGAACTTGTCCGGGCAAAGATGCTCCAAAAAGAACTATAGGTACATATTGGCCACAAGCAAGTACGCTTATTTGGTATATCCGAGATGCTATGCCGTATGCAAACCCAAAAAGTTATACACCAGATGAGATGTATGCTATGGCAGCTTATTTGCTGGCAGAAAATGGTATTCAAATAGATGGCGAAGATATCGAAGAGTTAAATCAAGATAACTTTACAAAGATTGTAATGCCTAATCGTGATGGTTTTTATCCAAATATTGATGGACCGGATGGTGTTGAAAATGTAAAAGCATTTTATCAAGATCCGAAAAACTTTGGTGCAGTAGGCAGTCGTTGTATGACCAACTGTGGTAAAGAACCTATAAAAAGAATAGGAAATGAAATTACAAATGTTGAACCTCCGTATTCAACTCTAAGAGATCTACCTAAAGTAGATTCAAATGCAGGTGCAGCAGTTTCTGAAGCTGAAATGCTATATGAAAAGTCTTGTTTGGTTTGTCATAAAACTGATAACATGGGAGCTCCGCCGGTTGGGGATAAAAATGCTTGGGCTAAAGTAATGGAACAAGGCATAGATAGAGTAAATCATAATGCTTTAAATGGTATTGGCGCTATGCCTCCAAAAGGCGGTGCTATGAACTTAAGTGACGATCAGGTTAAAGATATCGTTAACTTTATGATAGAGTCAAGTAAATAAATTTAACGATTCTATTATACATTTTAATAAAAAGGAAAAAAAATGCAAAGAAGAAAATTTTTAAGTTTAGGTGTTACAGCGGCTGCTGTTGCATCAGTATTACCAGTTAGTTTAAGTGCTACAGATTTTAGAACAACTGCTCCAAAGGCATGGGAAGCTGCTGGAAGTAGAGAAGCTATTGAAGCATTATTTGGTTTAGCACCTTTAATTGAAGGAAAAATTGAATTAAAAGCTCCAAAATTGGCTGAAAATGGCGGTGCAGTGCCAATTGTTATTAAATCAGATGTAGAACTTACAACAATTGCTCTATTCCAAGATGCAAATCCAAGAAGTGCAGTTGCAGTATTTGAAGTTGGAGAAAATGGTGTTGCTGATATGATGACTAAAATAAAAATGAGAAAAACTGCTGAGGTAACTGTTGTTGGAAAAGGCAAAGACGGCAAATTGTATTCAGCTGTACAAAAAGTAGAGGTTTCTATCGGTGGTTGTGGAGGTTGATTTAATCTTCCACAAATCATAAAGAAAAAATTATAAACATAAAAAATAAAAAAGGATTATACTATGAAATTAAAAGCGAAAGAAAAAAAAGGTATTGTTGAAGTTAAATTGCTGCTTGATAGTCCAATGGTTGGAAAAGAAGAGGCAGAGATTAAAAAAATAGGTGTTGATTTCCTTACTCATGTAACAGCTAAAGTAAATGGAAATGTAGTTTGGGAAGCATCAACTGGTCCATTTTTGTCAAAAAATCCTTATTTCAAATTTGCATATAAAGGTGCAAAAGGTGATGAGGTTGTTATAGAAACTGTTGACAATAAAGGTGAAACCAAAAGCGATACTGTTAAAGTTAAATAAATTATTTGCTATCTTCTTCTAAAAAAGAAGATAGCAAATATCACTAAGAATAAACTTTATGTGTTTTTAACACATAAATTTTATTCTTGTCGGAGAATAAATAAAAACAAAAGGGGAAAACATGTTAAATAAAATGATAAAACCGTTATTAACGGCTGCTGTAGCGTTAATACCATTAACAGCTGTATGTTCTGAACACAATCATAAATCAGTGCCTGATTTTGATTATAATTTAAAACCGAAGCAAGTAAGTGAAAATGTATGGTGTTTTTTTGGAGCACTTGAGATACCGACAAAAGAAAATGGCGGAAACATGGTAAATACTTGTTATATTAAAGGTGATAACAGTTATGTTTTATGGGATACAGGTCCGTCATATGTGTATGCAAAACAAGCTTACGAAGCAGTAAGTAAAATTGCGGGAAAACTTCCTGTAAAACATGTTATTTTAAGTCATGAACATGATGACCACTGGCTAGGAAATAACTATTATAAAGAAGTACATGGTGCTGAGATTGTTGGTCCTGAATCTATCAATTTAAATTATGAAGTTGGACATGAAGAGTCTAGAATGTTTAAAACACTCTCTGAAAATGCTATAAGAGGTACAAAAATCATTCATGTTGATAAGTGGTATAAAAAGGTAATTAAGTTTAAAATTGCCGGTTTAAATTTTGAATATGTTCCTGTTGGAATGGGACACTCTGTTGAAGATTATTTTTTATATATGCCGGATAATAAACTGATTTTAGCTGGTGATTTAGTTATGAATGGAAGAATTACATCAAACAGAGACGGATCTGTAATGGGTCAGCTTAGAGCATTAGAGATGATCAATTCTAAAGAGTGGACAAAACTGGTGCCGGGACATGGATTTATTATAGACAAAACAGCTACGGATGAAGCAGTACAATATTTTACTCTTACAAGAGATAGAGTTCAGGCTGCAATGGATGAAGGTGTTGATAGCACAGAGATAGTTGAAGCGGTACCGTTAGAAGAGTTTAAAGATAAAGCTTTGTATGATTTATTACATGCTAGCAATATATCTAGAGCATTTATGGAATTTGACATGGGGCTGGATTAAGATAATCTGGCCTGAGTGCCAGATTGTTTTATTAAAATAACTTTTTTAAAAACTACTTTATAATCTCTCTTGATTTATTGAATTAAAACATCTTTTTCAATACTATACAATTCATATCTTATATATTTAAAATTTTCACTATATTCGACACTGTGAAGTTTATATAATTCTTCAAGTACTCTTGCAGATTCTTGCGCTCTTTTAAAATTAGCAATAATAATAGCTGATATATTGTCGCGATTTAATTCACTCTTAACAGTTGAGCGAAGTACATCATTTGTACTGTCTCGTTCTTTAAGCAGTTCTAAGGTCTCTTTGATTTTTGCTTTGTGTCTTAATCGTTTTAGTTTGTAAGAGAGCTCTTTATTGTTGTCTCGATATCTTAGTATATCTTCAACAACTCGTATACCTTCTTTGAGGCGGTTTAAGTTAGCATCAATCACCCGATAAAGTTCGGGTGAGAGCTTATTATTCTTCATTTCCAAATATACCAAATAGGTGTAAAAGAGATGTGAATATGTTTAAAAAATCAAGATAAAGTGCAATTGCTCCATCGATCGGAGTTTCATATGCTCCTTTAATAATATTTTGAGTGTCATATACCACTAATATACTAAATAGTAAAACAACAGCTCCCGAGATAGCTATAGCCATCAATGGATTCCCCAAAAAGATATTTATAATAGAAAATGCAATAATAACAACAAGTGCTATCATTAATGGTTTTCCATACCCTGAAAAATCTTTAGTTGTTTTAATGGCATAAAAACTCATAGCACCAAATACAAGAGATGTCATTGCAAAAGCATTTCCTACAATTGTTCCACCACCGCTCATACCAAGCGTATGTGAAAGCAAAGGCGCTAACATTAAACCTGTCATAAATACAAAGCCAAACATTACAGCTAAATTTATTCCAGGTTTATGTTTTACAAAGTGCAGCCCAATTAAAAGCCCAATCTCCAAAATTAGTAGAGGGAAAAAATTAGCTGCAATAGTTCCAGCCATAGGCACACCAACATAAGCACCAACGGCACCAGCCATCATTGAAGCAGCAAAAAGTTTGTAAGTCTCTTTTACAAAAGATACAATTTGTGCATCACTTCTAGCATGATTAGTGCTATATGCAGATGCATTTCCTCTTGCATAATCACGATCATAAAGTCCCATATTTTTCCTTTTTCTTGATTATATGTAATACAAAATAATTTACATATTTGTATATTTAAAAATTTTATACATAAAAAGTTAATAAACAGCAACATCTTAATATATGTGGTAGTAAAAAATAAAAAAAACTTAACATTTTAAAAAAAAGATTAAAAACTCTTTCACAGATTAAGAAGCCATTAAGAATCATTTCTCTATAATTCCCCTCCACAAACAGAGAGACCTAAAGTTTAGGATTAAAAATCTAGGTTTGAGATCATTGAAAACTAAGCAAGTAAATAGACTTTAATAACTAGAAATAGTTAGATTGGTCATTAATAAGTTTACTTAGAAATAACTAAAATAACAACAACCGTCTATTCTATTTGGTCTCTATTTATTTAGAGATACCCAATAGTATAGATACTATACAAAGTCTATCAGATGTTCACGCACTGATAGCAACATAAAGCCAATGATTTAATAATCTTGGGCAAAGATTAAACAACTTCAATTATGGAGAGTTTGATCCTGGCTCAGAGTGAACGCTGGCGGCGTGCTTAACACATGCAAGTCGAACGGTAACGCAAAGTGCTTGCACTTTGGCGACGAGTGGCGCACGGGTGAGTAATATATAGTTAATGTACCTTCAAGACTGGGATAGCCACTGGAAACGGTGATTAATACTAGATACACCTTCATATCACAAGGTATGAAGGGAAATGTTTTTTCGCTTGAAGATCAGACTATATCCTATCAGTTAGTTGGTGAGGTAAGAGCTCACCAAGACAATGACGGGTAGCGGGTTTGAGAGGATGATCCGCCACACTGGTACTGAGACACGGACCAGACTCCTACGGGAGGCAGCAGTGAGGAATATTGCACAATGGAGGAAACTCTGATGCAGCAACGCCGCGTGGAGGATGACGCATTTCGGTGTGTAAACTCCTTTTATATGTCAAGAAAATGACGGTAGCATATGAATAAGCACCGGCTAACTCCGTGCCAGCAGCCGCGGTAATACGGAGGGTGCAAGCGTTACTCGGAATCACTGGGCGTAAAGGACGCGTAGGCGGGATATCAAGTCAGGTGTGAAATCCTACAGCTTAACTGTAGAACTGCACTTGAAACTGGTAACCTAGAGTATGGGAGGGGGAGATGGAATTAGTGGTGTAGGGGTAAAATCCGTAGATATCACTAGGAATACCTAAAGCGAAGGCGATCTCCTGGAACATAACTGACGCTAAGGCGTGAAAGCGTGGGGAGCAAACAGGATTAGATACCCTGGTAGTCCACGCCCTAAACGATGAACACTAGTCGTCGTGATGCTTGTCATTGCGGTGATGCACTTAACAGATTAAGTGTTCCGCCTGGGGAGTACGGTCGCAAGATTAAAACTCAAAGGAATAGACGGGGACCCGCACAAGTGGTGGAGCATGTGGTTTAATTCGAAGATACGCGAAGAACCTTACCTGGCCTTGACATTGATAGAATACTGTAGAGATACGGTAGTGCCCTTCGGGGAGCTTGAAAACAGGTGCTGCACGGCTGTCGTCAGCTCGTGTCGTGAGATGTTGGGTTAAGTCCCGCAACGAGCGCAACCCTCGTCCTTAGTTGCCAGCAGGTTAAGCTGGGCACTCTAAGGAGACTGCCTTCGCAAGGAGGAGGAAGGTGAGGACGACGTCAAGTCATCATGGCCCTTACGGCCAGGGCTACACACGTGCTACAATGGGGCGTACAGAGAGTTGCAATACCGCGAGGTGGAGCCAATCTCATAAAGCGTCTCTCAGTTCGGATTGGAGTCTGCAACTCGACTCCATGAAGCTGGAATCACTAGTAATCGTAGATCAGCAATGCTACGGTGAATACGTTCCCGGGTCTTGTACTCACCGCCCGTCACACCATGGGAGTTGATTTCACCCGAAATTGGGAAGCTAACCTTCGGGGGGCTACCACTTACGGTGGAATTAGCGACTGGGGTGAAGTCGTAACAAGGTAACCGTAGGAGAACCTGCGGTTGGATCACCTCCTTTCTAGAGTAAAGAGAAAACATTCGTTTGTTTATCTCATACAAAGAAAATCTCACAAGAGAAATAGTTATTTTAGTCTTTTGCTTGCTTAGTTTTCAGTGATCTGTGTTCATTTGAAATATTAGATTGTTAAGGGAATATCTCTCAAACATAAGTTTGGGAGGGATTTTAGCTTTAATCAAGGCGGGTTCTTTGCTGAATGAGGAGCATAGTTATACTATGTGACGATTGAAGTAAAGGTTCCAACGAAGAGTAAAGCTAAAAGCACCCCAAAAGGGCCTATAGCTCAGCTGGTTAGAGTGCACCCCTGATAAGGGTGAGGTCCCAGGTTCAAGTCCTGGTAGGCCCACCATTTTTTGGAAATTTGCACTTGATAAGTTTGCTCACATACATTTAGTATGCTTCGCAACCTTATCAAGCACAACTTTCTCAAAAAACCAAATATAAGTCTTTAATTGAAAAGATTTATATTTGGTTTTATACCAAAAGTTCATTAAATTATCATTGTTAAAGTCAATAAAATATAGTTATAAGAGATAACTAGAGATAAGAAGAGCGATCTTTGTATTTTCTATGTGAATCAAATTATAAATATATCAACTAAATAACTACAATTAAACAGGCACTGTCTTACATTAAGTAAGGTAGTGAACGCAACATAGAATAAAAAAGATATTAAGGGCCATAGGTGGATGCCTTGGCTAGTAGAGGCGATGAAAGACGTACTAGGCTGCGAAAAGCCTCGGGGAGCTGCCAAGAAGCTTTGATCCGGGGATTTCTGAATGGGGCGACCCAGCATGGCGCGAGTCATGTTACCCTACGGGGGGCGAACTCAGGGAAGTGAAACATCTCAGTACCTGAAGGAAAAGAAATCAAACGAGATTCCCATAGTAGCGGCGAGCGAAAAGGGATTAGGGCACTTAGTGATAATATATTTGTTAGCTGAACACTTTGGAAAGAGTGAACATAGAGGGTGATATTCCCGTAAGCGAAAACATTTGTATGGTACTAGACTAAGGAATGAGTAGGTCGGGACACGTGTTATCTTGACTGAATATGGGGGGACCACCCTCCAACCCTAAATACTACTACTAGACCGATAGCGAACAAGTACCGTGAGGGAAAGGTGAAAAGGACTGCGGTGAGCAGAGTGAAATAGAACCTGAAACCTATGGCTTACAATCATTCGGAGCACTATTATATATAAGTGTGACGGACTGCCTTTTGCATAATGAGCCTGCGAGTTGTGGTATCTGGCAAGGTTAATCGAACGAGAAGCCGTAGCGAAAGCGAGTCTTAATAGGGCGAATTAGTCAGATGCTGCAGACCCGAAACTGAGTGATCTATCCATGAGCAGGTTGAAGCTGGTGTAAGAGCCAGTGGAGGACCGAACCCGCTGGCGTTGAAAAGTCTTGGGATGACTTGTGGATAGGGGTGAAAGGCCAATCAAACTCAGTGATAGCTGGTTCTCTCCGAAATATATTTAGGTATAGCCTCGAGCATTAGCATGAAGGGGTAGAGCACTGACAGGGCTAGGGCTGCTTACCGCGGTACCAAACCCTATCAAACTCCGAATACTTCATGTGTAACCTCGGGAGTCAGGCGGTGGGTGATAAAATCCATCGTCAAGAGGGGAACAACCCAGACTAGCAGCTAAGGTCCCAAAGTCTTGTCTAAGTGGAAAAGGATGTGAAGTTGCTGTGACAACCAGGAGGTTGGCTTAGAAGCAGCCACCCTTTAAAGAAAGCGTAACAGCTCACTGGTCTAGCGATTTTGCGCCGAAAATATAACGGGGCTAAGACAAGCACCGAAGCTCTAGGTTGTAGTACATCATTAAGTTCTCAGAGAAGAGATATTCAAAGAGTTATATTTAAAACTTTACGGAGTGAAGTTTTAAAATGCCTCAGGGGATAAGAGAGATACTTAGGATTTAATGATGTACTACAGCGGTAGGAGAGCGTTCCAGTCAGCGTAGAAGCCATACCGGCAAGGAGTGGTGGAGCGGCTGGAAGTGAGCATGCAGGCATGAGTAGCGAGAAAAGAAGTGAGAATCTTCTTCGCCGTAAACCCAAGGTTTCCTACGCGATGCTCGTCATCGTAGGGTTAGTCGGGACCTAAGTCGAGTCCGAGAGGGGTAGACGATGGCAAATCGGTTAATATTCCGATACCGACTGTTGTTCGCTTGAGTGATGGGGGGACGCATAGAGTTAATTGAGCTCACTGATGGAATAGTGGGTCGAAGGATGTAGGTTGTATCATAGGCAAATCCGTGATACATTAGACCGAGATCTTACAGGCAGAGCAATCTCTTCGGAGAGCGCTTTGAATCAATGATACTGTCGTGCCGAGAAAAGCCTCTAAACGAGAACAGCAGTTGCCCGTACCGTAAACCGACACAGGTGGGAGAGATGAGTATTCTAAGGCGCGTGGATGAACCCTGGTTAAGGAACTCTGCAAACTAGCACCGTATCTTCGGTATAAGGTGTGCCCTATTTGTAAATGGACTTGCTCCATGAAGCATTGACGGGTCGCAGCAAAGTGTCCCTCCCGACTGTTTACCAAAAACACAGCACTCTGCTAACTCGTAAGAGGATGTATAGGGTGTGACGCCTGCCCGGTGCTTGAATGTTAAATGGATTGCTTAGCTCACGCGAAGGCTTGAAATGAAGCACAAGTAAACGGCGGCCGTAACTATAACGGTCCTAAGGTAGCGAAATTCCTTGTCGGTTAAATACCGACCTGCATGAATGGCGTAACGAGATGGGAGCTGTCTCAACCAGGGATCCAGTGAAATTGTAGTGGAGGTGAAAATTCCTCCTACCCGCGGAAAGACGGAAAGACCCCGTGCACCTTTACTATAGCTTGACATTGCTATTGGGATATTCATGTGCAGGATAGGTGGGAGCCGTTGAATCTATGACGCCAGTTGTAGATGAGGCATCCTTGAGATACCACCCTTGAATATTCTGATAGCTAACTCGGTACGATTATCTCGTGCGAGGACAATGTCTGGTGGGTAGTTTGACTGGGGCGGTCGCCTCCTAAAAAGTAACGGAGGCTTACAAAGGTTCGTTCAGAAGGGTTGGAAATCCTTCGTAGAGTATAATGGCATAAACGAGCCTGACTGTGAGAGAGACAACTCGAGCAGAGTCGAAAGACGGTCATAGTGATCCGGTGGTTCTGTGTGGAAGGGCCATCGCTCAAAGGATAAAAGGTACGCCGGGGATAACAGGCTGATCTCCCCCAAGAGCTCACATCGACGGGGAGGTTTGGCACCTCGATGTCGGCTCATCGCATCCTGGGGCTGGAGCAGGTCCCAAGGGTATGGCTGTTCGCCATTTAAAGCGGTACGCGAGCTGGGTTCAGAACGTCGTGAGACAGTTCGGTCCCTATCTTCCGTGGGCGTAGGAGAGTTGAGGAGAGCTGACCCTAGTACGAGAGGACCGGGTTGGACATGCCACTGGTGCACCAGTTGTTCTGCCAAGAGCATCGCTGGGTAGCTACGCATGGATGAGATAACCGCTGAAAGCATCTAAGCGGGAAGCCAACTCCAAGATGAACTCTCCCTGAAGTACGCTTGAAGACTACAAGCTTGATAGGCTGGATGTGTACGCAGAGTAATCTGTTTAGCTGACCAGTACTAATAGTACGTTTGTCTTTTTTACATATCGTTCACTACCTTACTTAGTGTATAGGTGTCTGAAGTAGTTATTTAGTGATTAGTGATTAGTGATTAGTCGGCGGTTTTACCTAACCCCTAACATCTAAACCCTAAACCCTGAAATGTTGACTTTAACAATGAAAATCTTCTCTAAACCAAGAGCAATCATTTTTAAGTACACACAATAAAGTGTATTTAAATGTGATTGTCTAGGTGGCTATAGAGAGAGGGAAACGCCTGGCCCCATTCCGAACCCAGAAGCTAAGCCTCTCATCGCTGATAATACTGCATCTTTCAGGTGTGGAAATGTAGGTCGCTGCCTAGTTGATCATTTCTTCTTTTATTGACAATCGATTAAAATTATTAAAATACAATCAATGGTAAAGCGTGATAATCTGATTATTATAATATAATTTTGCAGTAAAATCCCAACTCTTTTTTTGAGTTAGAATTTTTATAAATTATATTAATTTAGCTTCTCTTTTTCCTTCTTTAATTTCACCAATTAAATAACCGTCACATTTAGCAAGAACAGTATCAACATCTTCTTCTTTGACAACCAAAATCATACCGATACCCATATTAAATGCTCTATACATTTCATCTGTATCTACATATTGTGACATTAGTTCAAAAATTGGTAAAACTCTTATGTCATCTTTTCTTATTTCAGCTCTTAAATTTTCCGGTAATACACGAGGCAAGTTCTCAACTATTCCTCCCCCGGTTATATGGGCAAGAGCAACAATTTTATTTTTTAGCTCTTTAAATGTTTTTACATATATTTTTGTAGGTTCTAGGAGGGTTTCGATAAGTGGTTTTCCATCAAAATCATCATTAAAATTTAGATTCATTTTTTCAAAAAGAACTTTTCTTGCTAAAGAAAATCCGTTTGAATGCAAACCTGAACTTGGAAGTGCTATCAACTTATGTCCTGCTTTTACAAGAGAAACTCTATCCATTTCACTTTTTTCTGCAACACCTACTGCAAAACCTGCTAAATCATAATCATCATGAGAGTACATACCCGGCATTTCTGCTGTTTCTCCACCAATTAACGCACACTCACTTCTTCTACATCCCTCAGCAATTCCGGCAACAACATTTGTTGCAGTAGCTACATCAAGTTTTCCTGTTGCGTAGTAATCTAAAAAGAAAGAGGGAGTACCGAAATTGCAGATAAGATCGTTTGCGCACATGGCAACTAAATCAATTCCGACAGTGTTATGTATACCTGAGTCAATAGCAAGTTTTAGTTTTGTTCCAACTCCGTCAGTTGCTGCAAGCATTACCGGCTCTTTGAAGCCGCTAGGAAGTTCAAATGCTCCTGCAAAAGAGCCAATTCCACCAAGAACACCTGGAATTTTTGTTGATTTTACTAAGGGTTTGATATTTTCTACAAAACTATTGCCGGCATCTATGTCAACACCGGCATCTTTATAGCTCATTTGGCTCATTTTTGGCTCCAATATTAAAATATGAAATTATATCTAATGAGAGTTAAAGCCAGAGTTAATTTATTTAATAGAGCATTTTTTAGTAATAATGCAAAGCGGGCAGAAATTTACAATTCCTGCAATAAGGGGAATAACTCCTAAATAAAACCAAGCGTTACCCGTAAATAAACCTACTGCTATTAGAGTTAAACCGACTATTATTCTGATAACTCTACAATTTTTTCTTATTTTGTCATAATTCATATAATTTGAATCCTTAATTGTTTTAATATTAAGATATTATTATATTTATACAAACAAATAATTGACTTAAAGTTATCTATTATTTAAACTTTTTAAAGCTTTTTAATGCAAATATGCTAAAATCGCACTAAAACAAACTAGGAATTATAAATATGAGAGATTTTATATATGCGGAGATGATGGTACATGTGCCTGTTTGTACCTCTAAAGAAGCAGAGGATATTTTAATTATAAGTGATAATGCAGAGAAGTTGTCTGCTGAAGCAGCAAGACACAGTGAAGCTAATTTAAAAGTGATCAACTGTTCACTTAATGAAATAAGTGCTTTAGACAATAAGAGTTACGATGTAATAATATCTGAAATGCCTAGTGACGAAATATTTTTTTCTCAAGTAAACCGAGTTTTAAAAGATGATGGACAATTCGTAACTACTCATCCATCTCTGGATGATGTTGAATCAAATAAAAAATTAATGATTATCCTAGCAAAATATTTTAAAATAATTATGCCATATAATATAGGAGATAGTTCAACTGTGCTCTTTTGTTCGAAAGAGTATCATCCGACTGCAGATATAAATCTTCAAAGAGCAGATATGATTGACGGATTGAATTATTACAATAGTGATATTCACTATGCTGCTTTTGCGATGGGTAACTATATTCGCAAAGAGTATTTAGGGTTTATTAAAAACTAATGGCTTTTCGTTATGCTATAGCACTTACAGGAGGGATTGCCACGGGAAAGAGTACTGTTGCATCTCTGCTTGCCCTTAATGGAATGAGGGTTATAGATGCAGATAGTATATCTCATGAGATTTTAGATGCTTCAAGTGAATGGGTGAGAAAAACTTTTGGGGATGAATTTGTAAATGATTCAAAAGCAGATCGAGCAAAACTTGGTAAGTTGATCTTTTCTGATAAAGAGGCAAAAAAAAAGTTAGAAGAGTTTTTGCATCCAAAGATAAGAGCTGAGATAGAGCGAAGAAGCAAGAAGCAGGACAGTTTTAAATTTCCATATCTTATAGATATTCCTCTTTTTTTTGAAAATGGCGGATATGATATAAAAGATAGTGTTGTTGTTTATGCCCCGCCTAAAATTCAACTTGAGAGATTTATGAAAAGAAACGGCTACTCCAAGGAGGAGTCGCTTAGACGAATAGAATCTCAGATGGATATAGAAGAGAAGAGAAAAAGAGCAACTTGGGTTATAGACAACTCAAAAGATTTAAAGCATCTTCAGCGTGAGTGCGAAGAGTTTGTTGAGAAGATAAAAGCCAAATATCTGGAGAAAAAATGATAGTTTCAAAATATAGCGCAAGTGGAAATGACTTTGTGATTTTTCATACTTTTGTAAAAAAGAACAGAAGTGAACTGGCGAAAAAACTTTGTCATAGACAAGAGGGAGTAGGGGCTGATGGCTTAATTGTTTTGATTCCAAAAAGTTCATTAGATAATGATTATGATTTTGAATGGCAATTTTACAACTCTGACGGGAGTGAAGCAGAGATGTGCGGAAACGGCTCAAGAGCATGCGCTCACTACGCATTTGCAAATGAGCTTGCTCCTGGTAAAATGAGTTTTTTAACGGTTGCTGGAGTTATAAATGCAGAGGTTGAGGCATCTAACGCAAAGGGCGGAATGGTTTTGAGTGAGCTGACTCCTCCTCAAATCTTAGAGACAAATATAGAGCATAACGGCAAAAGATGGTTCAAGTTAAATACCGGAGTGCCGCATCTTGTGCATATTTGCGATGATATAGAATTCTTTGATATAGCAGAGGCAAGAGAGCTAAGAAAAAAACATAATGCAAATATAAATATAGTTTTTGTAGATGGCAAAAATCTGCGTGTGAGAACATACGAACGCGGTGTGGAGGATGAAACTTTTGCATGCGGAACGGGAATGGCGGCATCTTTTTATATTGCTTATAAAGAGGGGTTAGTGTCAAATAACATCAAGGTCTATCCAAAAAGCGGCGAGACTCTTTATCTCGGTGTAAATGAGAGAAGTATTACTTTTAAGGGTGAAGTAAAAAAAATTTTTGTAACAGAAATTTAAAAACAGACAGGTTCTGTTTTTAAATAATTTAGAGTCCGGCTGCCTCGACGATTTTAGCTTGATGGTCTGCAATAAGCGGCTCTATTATTTCATCAAGAAGTCCGCCGTGCATAATTTCACTTAGTCTATAGAGAGTTAAGCCGATTCTATGATCAGAGATGCGATTTTGCGGGTAGTTGTATGTTCTAATTCGCCCACTTCTATCTCCCGTTCCAACTTGAGCAGAACGGTTTGCACTGTCTTTTGCAAGTGCTTCTTGCATTTCAAGGTCATAAAGTCTCGCTTTTAAAACTTTCATCGCTTTTTCTCTGTTTTTGTGCTGCGACTTCTGGTCTTGGTTTGTTACGACCAAGCCAGTCGGCAAGTGGGTTATCCTAACGGCAGAGTCTGTCGTGTTGACACTTTGTCCGCCGCACCCGCTTGATCGCATAACATCAATTTTAAGATCATTTTCGTTTATTTGCACTTCCACATCTTCTACCTCAGGCATAACCGCAACAGTAATTGCCGAGGTATGTACACGACCTTGTGATTCTGTTGCCGGGACACGCTGAACACGATGTGTTCCGCCTTCATATTTCAATCTGCTATAAACCTGATCACCTTTTATAAGCGCAATTACCTCTTTAAATCCGCCTGCATCAGATGGAGATGAGCTTAAAAGTTCAATCTTCCATCCTTTAAGATCAGCATAGCGGGTGTATGCTTCAAAAAGATCACCAACGAAGATAGCCGCTTCATCACCGCCTGCTCCAGCGCGAAGTTCAACAATAATATTTCTATCATCATTTGGGTCTTTCGGAAGAAGCAGAAGTTTTATGTCGTTTTCAAGTTGAGGAATTTTTGGCTCAAGTGATTTAAGCTCCTCTTTTGCCATCTCAAACATATCCGAATCGCCAAGCATAGCTTTTGCATCTGCAATTTCAGCAAGTACACTCTTGTACTCTCTTGCTTTTTCAACTATTGGTAAAAGTGAAGATTGTTCTTTTGAGAGAGCGGTCATTCTTTTGATATCAGAGGTTATGTCAGGAGAACTTAGCAGTTCGCCAAGCTCTTCATAACGATTGATAAACGGGGTAAGTTTATCGGCTAACATTTATAGTGTTAACCTTATAGTGCGTTTACAGCTCTGTGTAGACGACTAATCTTTCTAGCAGCAGTCTCTTTTTTTAAGACACCTTTGCTTACAAATTTTTGAATTTGTTTGTTTGCTACTGTCATTGCCGATGTAGCTTCTTCTTTGTTACCTGCTGTTACTGCAGAACGAACATCTTTTACAATGTTTTTAAGACGAGTTCTGTAAAAACGATTACGCTCAGAACGAACGATTGTTTGGCGAATTCTCTTAATTGATGACTTGTGATTTGCCATGCATGAGTCCTTCTCATAAAAATTTAGTGCAGAATGTTAGCTTAAATATAATTAAAATTAAGTTAAAGCCAAGGTAAATGAGAAAAATTTAAACATTATTCTTTAAATATGTTAAAATACAGCACTTAAAAATTATGGAAATGGCATGAAATTATTTGGAACAGATGGTGTAAGAGGTGAAGCCGGTACTTTTTTAACAGCAGAACTTGCAATGAGAGTGGCAATGGCTGCAGGGATTTATTTTAAGGCACACTCTAAAACCAATAAAATTTTAGTTGGAAAAGATACGCGCAGAAGCGGGTATATGATAGAAAATGCAATAGTTAGCGGACTTACAGCTATTGGATATGATGTGATTCAAATTGGGCCAATGCCTACTCCTGCAATTGCATATATTACAGAAAATATGCGTTGTGATGCGGGAATAATGATTAGTGCATCTCATAACTCCTTTGAAGACAATGGAATTAAATTTTTTGATGGTAATGGAGACAAACTTTCCAATAATGCTGAAAGAGAGATAGAGAAAATATATTTTAACAATGAATTGATTCAAGATGCGCAGGTTAGTGGTAAAAATATAGGTAAAGCTAAAAGAATTGATGATGTTATAGGCCGTTATATAGTGCAGCTTAAGAACTCGTTTCCAATGGATCTTTCTCTTAAAAACATACGCATAGTTCTTGATACTGCAAATGGAGCAGGATATGTAGTCGGGCCAACTGTTTTAGAAGAGTTGGGTGCCGAGGTTATAGTTTTGCATAACACTCCTGACGGTTTTAATATAAACAATGGATGCGGAGCACTTCATACGAAAGAACTTTGTGAAAATGTGGTTAAATACAGGGCAGATTTAGGAATAGCTCTTGATGGTGATGCAGACAGAGTTGTAATAGTTGATGAAAATGGCGAAGTTGTAGATGGAGATCAGCTTCTTGGTGCTCTTGGAGTGTATATGAAAGAGAGCGGCACTTTAAAAGGCGATGGCATTGTCTCAACTGTTATGAGTAATAAGGGATTAGATGACTTTATGGCTGAAAAAGGGTTGAAACTATTTCGTTCAGATGTTGGTGATAAAAATGTTTTAGAGCTGATGAAAAAAGAGAAGATCAATTTTGGAGGGGAGCAGAGCGGTCATGTTATTATAAGCGATTTTGCAAAAACGGGAGATGGTTTAGTCTCTTCACTGCAAGTACTTGCTCTCTTGTTAAAAACAAAACAAAAAGCATCTGTCGCTCTTAGGCCTTTTAAACTTTATCCTCAAAAATTGGTAAATATAAATGTAAAAGTTAAAAAACCGCTTCAGGATATAGAAGGTCTTGATGAAAAGTTAAAAGAGCTTGATGCTCAAGAAATTTATCATCTGGTACGATACTCAGGAACAGAGAATAAACTTAGAGTGCTTTTAGAATCCAAAGATGCTAAAAAAATGAATTTATATATGCAAAATATGGTGCAATTTTTCCAAAAAGCTTTAAATGCATAGTAAAATTATTCGTCTTATAACAATACTTTTTTTTACAACGGTTGGAATTTTTGTAATAGACCAAAATATTAAGTCACTTTTTTTAGATGGTTTGAGGTATTACGGCGAGTGTATTGATTTGATTTTGGTTTATAATAAAGGTGTGGCATTTTCAATGTTCGCTTTTTTAGATGAATGGCTAAAATATATCCAGCTGGTGTTAATTTTGGGCATACTAATTTATATTGTTTATTTAAGAGAGGTTTGTTATGCTTTTCCGGCGGGATTGTTGCTTGGCGGTGCATTTTCAAATATATATGACCGCTTTATTCACGGCGGTGTCGTTGATATGGTCTATTGGCATTGCGGATTTGATTTTGCAGTTTTTAATTTTGCCGATGTAATGATAGATGTTGCTGTTGTTTGGATATTGTTTCTTAACTTAAAACCCAAGTTTTGTAAAAACTGACTTAAAGATAGATAAAAGCAGATTTAGGATATTATTGCTAAAAATATATAGTTATAAACTTAATAATAAAGGAAATTGATGAAAATCAAAGTAAATAAGATAAATAGCGCTAATGCTGAAATCGAAGCAGAGATTTCTAAAGAGACAATTAACTCAAAGTTAGAAAAAATAGCTAAAGAGTTAACAAAAACTGCATCTGTTCAAGGTTTTCGTAAAGGGAAGGTACCTGTAGCTGTTGTGAAAAAACAGTATGGAGAGCGTCTTATTCAAGATGCAGAATCAGAAGCATTGCGTGATGTCTTAAACAGAGGGCTTGATGAACTAGAAGTTGCAATGAGTGCTTTAATCGGTGAACCAAATATTTCTAAATTTAACAAAAGCGATGATAAAATTGAAGCAACTGTTAAAGTTGCAATGAGACCACAAATAAATTTAGAAAACTACATTGAAATGGTTGAAGAGTTTGACAAGCCTGTTATTACTGATAAAGAGGTTGACGAAAGAATTGAAAAAATTGCTGACTCTCAAGCAAAATTTGTTGATTTAAAGAGAAAAAGAGCAGCAAAAGATGGCGACAGTGTAACTATCGATTTTGAAGGTTCAATTGACGGAGAGCTTTTTGAAGGCGGAGCAGCAAAAGAGTTTGCTTTAGTGCTTGGTTCAGGTCAATTTATTCCAGGCTTTGAAGATCAGATAATCGGAATGAAAATTGGCGAAGAGAAAGTTGTAAAAGTCACTTTCCCTGAAAATTATGGTTCTGACAAATTAGCAGGTAAAGATGCTGAGTTTAAAGTTACACTTCATAATATTCAAGAAAAAGAAAAAGTCGAAATTGATGATGCATTTGCTGAAAAACTTCTTGCAGGACAAGATGATAAAAGTTTGGAGAATTTAAAAGCTCAAGTAAAAGCTCAATTAGAAAATGAAGCAATTGGAAAACTATATAATGATGAGTTGAAACCTGCACTATTAGAGACATTTGTAGCTAATATCAATTTTGATTTGCCGCAGTTTGTTGTTGATCAGGAAATTGATGTTGCGCTTAATAAAAAAGCAGGCACAATGAGCGAAGATGAGATTAAAGAGCTTCGTGAAGACGCGGCCAAATTAGAGGCACTTCGTGAAAGTTTCCGTGAAGAGGCAGAGAGAAGTGTAAAAGCTACTTTTATTATTGATGCACTAGCAACTGCTGAAAATATAAAAGTTGACGAAAATGAAGTTATGCAGATTGTTTATTATGAAGCAATGCAAATGGGGCAAGATCCTAAAGAGGCATATGATAAATATAAAGAAGCTGGTTATCTGCCTGCTATTCAAATGTCAATGGTTGAGGATAAAGTACTTTCACAAATTCTTAACTCTAAAATGAAAGAAGTTTAGTAAAAATGAGTTATGTTCCTTATGTAGTTGAAAAAACAGCGCGCGGTGAGCGTTCTTATGATATCTATTCTCGTCTTTTAAAAGATAGAATCATTATGTTAAGCGGAGAGGTTAATGATGCAGTTGCCTCTTCTATCGTAGCGCAGATGCTTTTTCTAGAAGCAGAAGATCCGGAAAAGGATATCTACTTCTATATAAATTCTCCAGGCGGAGTTGTAACCGCCGGTATGGCTATATATGACACAATGAATTATATCCATCCAGATGTAGCTACTATTTGTGTTGGTCAAGCTGCATCAATGGGAGCATTTTTGCTCTCAAGCGGAACAAAGGGTAAAAGATATGCACTTCCGCATGCCAGAATAATGATACATCAGCCCTTGGGTGGAGCGCAGGGTCAAGCGACTGATATAGCTATTCAAGCAAAGGAAATTCTTCGTATGAAAGAGGAATTAAATACTATTTTGGCAAAAAATAGCGGTCAAAGTATCGAAAAAATAGAGAAAGATACAGATAGAGATAATTTTATGAGTGCGGCTGAATGTAAAAACTATGGGATTATTGACGAAGTTTTAGTACAAAAAAACAAAAAATAGATAACATAAGGAGTTGTCGTGTCAGGAACATTTAGAAGTGAAATAGATTCTAATGTTACAGATCCAGAGACATATTCAGAAACAAAAAACAGTATAATAATAGAATCTGAGTATGATTTGGGCGTATATTCAAAAGAAGTTTTAGCAATCTTAATAAAAAATGATATACCTCCAACTCCTAATAATTTTTCAATATATTTTGATAAACTTTTAAAAAAAAAGAGTCAAACTCTTCGTGATCATATTATTTCTATACTTGAGTTTGAAGAGAACACTAAAGATGAAGAGAGTGTTTTAGCAGAGCAGAGTTTAAAAGAAGGTTTTTTGTTAATGAAAAATATTCTTAGTGCCACTGCAAATTTATATAAAAATATATTTTTTATGACAAAAATACTTACAAAAAGAAAACAAGAGCTTGAAGAATGTTCAAATATCCAAGAAACAAAAAGTGTTTTATTATCTTTAGAATCAGACATTTCAAAATTAACTGTTATTTTGAAAAAACGCGGTAGTAGTATAAAAAGTGTATATAATAATAGTATAGAAATTTTAAAAAATATTCAAAGCAATACAAAATTTCATGATAAATATGGTATTTATAACAAACGGTATTTAATAACAAAAATAGAGCAAGAGATAGAACTTGTGCGCAAATTCAAATATAAAAGTTCTCTTATTATGACTGAAGCAATTTATGAGCTTGGAGATGTAAACAATGATAAAGCTGTTGTATTGTTAAGAAAAACAGTTGCACGACTTCTCTTTAAAACATCAAAAAGAAATGATATAGTTGCTTATTATGAAAATGATCTGTTTGTAATGCTTTTAAAACATACAGATATTGAGGGTGCAAAACAAGCTAGCAAAAGAATTTATGACTTGGTTTCAAATAGTAGTTTTCTCTTAGCAGATCGTGAAATAAAACTAAAAATTTCTATAGGAATTACAAACATTACTGAAAATAATTCAGTAGAAGAGATTATCTCCAGTGCAAAGAACGGAATTAAAAAAGTATATGAAAATCCTGATTTAGATTTTGCAGTTTTACTTAGAAATAGTTAATAGTGAGTATAAAAAATGAAGTTAAAAATAGTAGAGTATCCGGACAGAAAGTTAAAAGAGAAATCTGAAATAGTTAAACAGTTTGATAAAGAGTTGCACAAACTGCTTGATGCAATGTATGAGATGATGATCAAATCAAACGGTATCGGCCTTGCAGCAATTCAAGTTGGATATGCAAAACAAGCTCTTCTTTTAAATCTTCCTGATGAAAATGATGAACAATCTATAGATAATTTAATTGAGATGATAAATCCAACAATTATCAAAACAAGCGGAGAGACAACTTATCAAGAGGGATGTTTAAGTGTTCCCAGTTTTTACGAAGATGTAGATAGATATGAGAGTGTAACGGTTAATTATCAAGATAGATATGGGAATAAAAAAACTTTAGATGCAGATGGGTTGCTTAGTATCGCTATTCAGCATGAAATAGATCATTTAAAAGGCATTTTATTTATTGACAAACTCTCATATTCTCGCAGAAAAAAATTTGAAAAAGAGTATAAAAAAATGCAAAAAGAGAAAAAACCTTCTAAAAAATAAGATTTCACATGACACATTGTCATATTTTTTCACATTTAAAAATTATAAGAGTAAAATAGTACCAACTTAATAAAGGTTGGCATTATGAAGATGGTCTCTTGTGCTACATACGAAGGCATTGAAGCAAAAGTTGTGCATGTTGAATCTACTCTTACAAAAGGTTTGCCATCTTTTAGTGTAGTTGGGATGGCTAGTGCTTCTATAAATGAAGCAAAGGAGCGTGTTAAATCTGCACTTCTTAGCAATGAATTTACATTTCCTCCAAAGCGCATTACAATAAACCTTGCTCCAAGTGATGTTAAGAAAGAGGGAAGCCAGTTTGATCTAAGTATCGCACTATTAATCGCACTTGATTATATTGAGGATGATTTTAGTGAGTGGTTTGTTTTTGGAGAACTCGGTCTTGATGGCGTTGTCAAGGAAAATATACAGCTTTATCCTCTTCTGCTCTCACTTGCAAATCAAAAAATTATAAAAAAAGCGGTTGTTCCTTATGAGAGTTTGGAGAAGCTTTCTAACATACCAAAAATTGAGTTTTATGGAGTAAAAACACTCAATGAAGCTATAGAACTTTTAAAAAATCCAAACAATGCAGTGCCAAATATTATTTATAAAAAAATAGAGTATCCAAGTTATACAATAAATGATAAAGAGTACTATTTTTATGATAACTATATTGAAGATTTTTTAGATGTAAAGGGTCAAGAGGTTGCCAAAAGAGCAGCATTGATAAGTGCTGCCGGATTTCATAACTTGCTTTTAGAAGGTAGTCCGGGTTGTGGAAAAAGCATGATCGCACAAAGGCTTCGCTATATTTTGCCTCCACTTAGCAGTGATGAAATTTTAGATATCGCAAAACTTGATGCGCTTGAAGCAAAAGAACCTAATTTTAAACCGCTTAGAAGCTATAGAGCTCCTCATCACTCATCTACAACTGCAAGTATATTTGGCGGCGGAAGCAGCAGGGCTAAAATTGGTGAAGTGGGGCTGGCACATAGAGGTTTGCTTTTTTTTGATGAGCTGCCTCACTTTCAAAAGAGCGTCTTGGAGGCACTTCGTGAGCCTTTGCAGGATAATAAAATAAGAGTATCGAGAGTAAATGCAAAAGTAGAGTATCCAAGCGATTTTTTATTTGTAAGCGCTATGAACCCGTGTCCATGCGGTAATCTTTTAAATAATCAAAAAGAGTGCAGGTGCAGTGAATTAGAGATACAGAGATATAAAAACAGGCTCTCAGATCCATTTTTGGATAGAATAGATATATGTGTTGTTATGCAGCACTCTAATGTAAATGACAGGGCGAGTATAAGTTCAAAAGAGATGCATAAACAAGTTATTGAAGTTCATAAACGAGTAAAACTGAGAGGACAGGAACATTTTAATGCAAAATTAAGTGATGCTCAAATAGAGAAATATTGTATTTTAAATGCTGAGGCAAAAGAGATTTTAGATATAGCTGTTACGCGTTTTGCTCTCTCTTTTAGGAGTATTAAAAAGATTCAGAAAGTTTCACTTACTATTGCTGATTTAGAGGGAAGCGATATAATAGATAAAAACCATATTTTGGAGGCGTTAAGTTACAGAAAAAGAGGATAGAGAGAGTTGAAATTTCTCTATCCTTATTGGGTGAATTTAAAATTCATCTTCAGATTTTAAAATACCCTGTATCTCTACATTTAATTTTACAATTTCGCTTACAACAACGCCACCTGCTTCTAATGCTTGATTCCATGTAATATCATAATCTCTTCTGTCAATCTCTCCGCTAAGGCTTAATCCTGCTCTTTGTTTGCCCCATGGATCTGTGATAGTTCCTCCAAAATCATAGTCAAGAACAACATCTTTCGTTGTATTTTTTATAGTAAGTTTTCCATAGGCTTTATCGCCTTTTACTTTATCTAGAATAAAAGTTACTTTTGGAAATTGCTCTGCATTAAAAATCTCAGCTGATTTAAGATGTGCATCTCTTTTTGCAATATTTGTATTAATAGAGTTAACATCCATCTCACCTTTTAATGCAACAAGATTGTTTTTTTCATCAAGCTCAAAGTTACCATCAAACTTTTGAAATTCTCCATTTACAGTGCTTATCATCATATGCTTTACCGAAAAACCTACATTTGTATGAGAAGCGTCAATACTATAAACACCTCCAAATAGTGTGCTCGCACCAAGCAGTAATAATACAATTAGTAATTGCAATTTTTTCATCTTTTCATCCTTTTCTTGTATTTGAAATATTATAGTATTAAATAGCTCTAAGAGGCTATTAACTTTATCAATTAATATTGTTTTTTAAGTAAAATAACAAAAAATTATACATTATAATATGTTGCATTTGGATGATATACCACTAAAGCAGATGTTGACTGCTCGGGGTGGATTTGAAATGTTTCACTCAGCTCGATTCCGAACTCTTCAGGTTTTAAAAGATTGAAAAGAGGGCGGTTTAGTTCAAGGTCAGGACATGCAGCATATCCAAATGAGTATCTAGAACCCTGGTATCTGTTCATCTGCACATCGCTTAGTTTGTTTCCCTCACCTTTAGATATATTTAAATCTAGCCGTATTTGTTTATGAGCTATCTCTGCCAATGCTTCTGCAAGCTCAACTCCAAGTCCATGAAACTGATAATATTCTGTATAGCTTCCTTTATCATAAATTTCTCGTTCGATTTCGCTTAGTTTTGATCCCGCGCTTACACATGTAAATGCTACAACATCATGTCTGTCTCTGTGAAAAAAATCACTTAGCGCACGATGAGGTTCTTTGGATTGTCTAGGAAAAGTGAACTCCTCTATCGCTCTGCCTATTACTTTATCTAACGGTTCATGATTTATCTCATCTTCTGAGTTATATCCTTCGCTTGAGTCAAAAATTAAAAGGGTGTTGTCATCGCTTCTGCATGGCCAGTATCCGTAAAGAATGGTTGGTTCAAAAAGCTTCTCTTCAATAAATCTTTTTTTAAGTTTCTCATATGCTGGCCAAACAATCTCATTAAGCTGTTTTTGGTATGCCTCTTTTGTCATTCCTTTTGAGCTGTAACCCCAGCGAGATTTAAAAAGAAGCTTATGGTTGATCCACTCAAATGCCATTTCAATTTGATGAGGAGCAAGTTTTAGCTCTCTTCTGCCCCAAAACGGCGGAGTAGGCACTTCAACATCTCGAGAAGGCATCTTCAGCTTCTCAAACGGGGGAATAACTATCTCCTCTTTGACCTTTACGACCTTCTCTTCGCTCTCTTTGCCGTGCAGGTCGGTATCAAAATTTCCAGCCTCGATGCGGCTCATGGAGGTTACGCCGTCAAACGCATCTTTGCAGTAAAAGATTGGACCGTCATAGAAAGGGCGGCAAAAATCATCTATGAAAGAGCGGGTAAGTGCGGCACCGCCAAGCAGGACAGGGATCTTTATCCCTTCTCTCTGGAGCGCTTCAAGATTCTCTTTCATCACCTGTGTCGATTTGACCAAAAGACCGCTCATCCCGATAGCATCGGCATTTGACTCTTTAAGGGTTTTAACAAAATCGTCAAGTTCTACTTTTATCCCTAAGTTTATGACTTTATAACCGTTGTTTGAGAGGATGATATCGACAAGATTTTTACCTACATCGTGAACATCGCCTTTAACCGTTCCTAGGATTAGCGTCGTGTCTACTTTTTTGTCAATTTTTGGCAGGTATGGATTGAGATAATCGACCGTTTTCTTCATAGTCTCGGCACTCTGAAGAACAAACGGCAGCTGCATTTGCCCCGAGCCAAAGAGCTCTCCTACCACTTTCATAGCGTTAATGAGTATCTCGTTTACGATTTTTTCGGGTGCGATCTTATGGCGTACCTCTTCAACAAGCGGAATCATCCTCTCTTTATCGCCGTCCATAAGAAGCTTAGCGATCTTCTCCTCATCGCTCATAGCAAGATATGTCTCATCAACTGCCTGATTGTCAACCGCCTCTTTTGTGCTGAAGTGTTCTATAAATTCAAAAAGAGCCGCAGAGTTGGGCTTGCGGTTAAAGATAAGGTTGTCACAAATCTCCTGATCCTCTTTTGAGATCTTGTTAATCGGAATAATGTGTTGTACATTTATAATAACGCTTGTAAGCCCTGCCTCGATGCAGTGGTGCAAAAACATAGAGTTGAGGTATGGACGCGCATCTTTGTCAAGTCCGAAGGAGATGTTTGAGAGTCCTAAAATTGCTCCGACTTCAGGGTGCCTTTTACGCAGCTCGCGTATCGCTTCGATTGTGTTTATCCCGGCATTCACATACTCTTCGTCACCGCTTCCAAGTGTAAATGTTAGGAGGTCAAATACCAGATTTTCGGCTCTTATGCCGTGCTTTTTGGTGGCAAGCTCATAGATGCGCTCTGCGACTTCAAGCTTACGCTCAACCGTTTTTGCCATTCCCTGCTCATCAATGGTAAGACAAACAAGCGCGGCACCAAATTTTTTAGCCAAAGAACAGACCGCATCAAACTTCTCTATGCCGTCTTCAAGATTTACGGAGTTAATGATAGGTTTTCCTCCTATAAGCTTTAGAGCTTCTTCAAGTGCTGCCGTCTGCGTGGAGTCCGGCATAAGAGGAAGTGCTATCTTTTGAGCATAAAGGCTCATTACGCGGTTCATATCTTTTGTTTCATCACGCCCAGCAAACCCTACACTTACATCTAAAACATGCGCGCCGACTCTTACTTGCTGCTGCGCAACACTAAGTGTGCCTTCATAATCCTCTGCCAAAAGAAGTTCTCTAAATGCTTTGGAACCCGTTGCATTGCTTCTCTCGCCGACAAGCAGCACAGATGACTCTTGTGTAAGCGAAACAGTGTTAAAGAGTGAAGCAAGAGCATTCTCTTGAGCCCCAGAGGGCTCTTTTGGTGTTATGCTTGAGACTCTGTTCACAAGGGCGCGGATGTGTTGAGGTGTCGTTCCGCAGCAGCCGCCTAAAAAACTGACACCGTCGTAGCTTAAGAACTTCTCCTGCTTGTCTGCAAACTCATCGGGACCCATCGGGTAGTATGTGTACCCTCCACGGTTTTGAGGAAGTCCTGCATTTGCGTGAACGCTTATGGGTTTATGCCACAGTTCGCTTAGCGTCTTAATATGTTTTTCTACCTGTTCAGGCCCTGTACCACAGTTAAATCCAAGCGAGATAATGTCAAAAGGCTCTAGTATGGTTGCAATTGTAGCGGCGTCAGTTCCTATCAGCATCGTCCCGCTTAACTCAATGGTAACCGAGACCATGATCGGGATCTCCACCTCTCTTTGTCTGCATGCCTCTTGGCACGCATGAAGAGCGGCTTTTATCTGAAGCGGGTCTTGGCAGGTCTCAAGCAAGAAAACATCTACTCCGCCGTCAATCAAAGCCAGACAAAACTCTGTATACCCCTCGTACATCTCATCATAAGTAATATGTCCTAGTGATGGGAGTTTTGTGCCCGGTCCGATAGAGCCCAGAACAAATCTCGGGTGCTTGGGAGTACTGAACTTTGCACACTCTTTTTTGACAAGCTCCGCACCGGCACGGGTGAGCTCATAGGCTCGATTTCCGATACCGTACTCATCCAAAACCCATGAAAATGAACCGAAGGTGTTTGTCGTGATAAGGTCTGCGCCCGCTGTTAGATAGGCGTGAAAAATTTCGCTCAAAACTTCAGGGCATGTGACATTTAGAAGTTCGTTGCACCCTTCGTTGCCCTCCCAAGACTCTTTTGGGATCTTTTCATCACGCTGTTGAAGCTGTGTACCCATCGCCCCGTCAATGATAAGAGGCCTATTTTTTATAGTTTTTAAGATATACTCTTTTGTTGTCATGTTATCGCCATAATATATAAATTGGCTAAATTTTATCAAAATTGAGCATAAACGACACTTTTAAAAATTGTTCAATTAGTTATAATTATTATTATTACATATAATTTTAAAAATAATTTGCTATAATGTTGGCAGAAAAATGTCAAGGAGTGGATATGAGTGAAAAGAAAACCAATATAAAGCTGCCAACCCCATGGAGAATAAAGCGATACTATTTTTTTATTTTTTTAACAGTGGTTTCTTTAATATTACCATGGATAAAGATAGATGAGAGTCACTTTTTTTTACTAAGTTTTGATAAATTACAACTGCATCTTGCGTTTGTTCAGTTTGATATGCAAGAGTTATATCTTATGCCATTTTTACTTATGATCCTTTTTTTAGGTATTTTTGGCATGACTGTTCTGGGCGGGCGTGTTTTTTGCGGATGGATCTGTCCTCAAACGATATTTCGCGTAATTTATCGTGATTTGATAGAAACAAAACTTTTAAAACTTAGAAAACGAATAAAAAACAAACAGCAAGAACCTGATATGAGTCTTACTGAAAATAAAATAAAAAAAGTTATAGCAATTTTAATTTGGACTGCTCTTTCATTGCTTGCGAGTGCTAATTTACTCTGGTATTTTGTTCCTCCTGAAGATTTTTTTAGTTATTTGGCAAATCCTTCTGATCATATGATTTTGGTCGGAACACTTCTGATATCAGCACTTTTTCTTATTTATGATATAGTTTTTTTACAAGAAGATTACTGTATTTATGTCTGTCCATATTCAAGGATTCAATCTGTTTTATATGATGAACATACTGTTATGGCTCTTTATAATACAAATAGAGGCGGACATATTTATAATGAAGCCAAAGAGAAAATATTTACAAAACAAAAAGATCTTCAAGCATTTGAACCTCATGCAGAGTGCACCGCATGTGAGAGTTGTGTAACCGTATGCCCCACCCATATTGATATAAGAAAAGGATTGCAGTTAGAGTGTATCAACTGTTTGGAGTGTGTGGATGCTTGTACTGTTGTTATGGGAAAACTCGGCAAGCCATCACTTGTTACATGGTCGAGTAATTATGAGACAATAGAGAAAAAAGGAAAAACACAATACTTCCGCCCCAAAGTTCTTGCTTATGTCGCTTTGCTTGTTGGTCTAGCTGTAGGCATGGTTATAATGGGGAGCAAAAAAGAGAATATGCTTTTAAATATAAATAAAGAGAATCGACTCTACTCTATCAGTACATCTTCTGATGGAAGAGTAATTGTTGATAACGCTTATGAGTTCTTACTTCAAAATACACAAAATGAGAAGATGAAATACTACTTTGAGGTTATTCTGCCAAAGGATATAAAAGGAGGGCTAGAGATACTTAAACCAAAAGAGCCTTTTTATGTTGTTCCCGGAGTTAAAAAGAAAAAAATTGTAGTTTTAAGAACATATGACAAACTTGCTGATGATGCAAGACATGATACTATCGTTCCTATTACGATTCGAGCATATGCTCTTGGTCATGAAGATGAGATAGTAGTTTTTAGAGACTCTACTTTTACCTACCCAAGAGCCGATGTTATAGAGGATAAAAAATAATTTACATTTAAAAGATAATTCGGTAGACTTTAAAAGTTGCGTTTTAAAGGTCTATCGATGTTTAAAAAAATTTTACTCTCCATTTTTGTGCTATATAGTTTTTTAGGTTTTATAGTTCTGCCATATGTTGTAAAGCCTCAAATTGAAAATATTGTAGCATCAGAGACAAAATCCAAGCTCTCTATAGAGGATATATACTTTAATCCATTTAATTTTATAATCGAGATTAGCGGTATTTCTCTTAAAACTTTTGATGGCGAGAAGATAGCATCGCTAGATATGCTGGCAGTAGATTTAGAACCGCATTCTCTTTTTAAAGCAGCTTTGCATGTAAAAAGTATCATACTTTACAAACCTCAAATTTTTGCTGTTTATAACAGCGATAAAACATTTAACTTTAGCAAAATAATAAAAGAGAATAGTAATAAAGATGCAGAAGTAAAAGAGCCTGTAAAACTTCCTAGAGTTATTGTTGGAAGTATACGAGTTGAGGATGGAAATTTAGAGTATGAGGATTTTACAAATAGTTCAAAATTTGAATTGGCGTTAAATCCTATAAATATAAAATTGGTTAATATAGATACAAAAGATTTTAGTTCCAGTGATGCGACACTTAGATTTTATACTGTTTTAAGTGACGGAGGAGAGATAGATTTTAGAAGTAATATAGTAAGTTTAAAGCCTTTAAAACTTGAGGGAAATTTTAAGTTTGATATGATTAAACTTTATACAAATTGGAAATATATACAGGATAAAATCGGTATTGAAGTGGCTGATGGAACTATGTTTTTAAGTGCAAAATATTCCTTAAATATAGATGATTTAAATGCTACAAAGATAGATGAGGTCTATTTTAGTTTAAATAATTTAAGGGTAAAACCAAAAGATGAATATAAGGATATCTTAAATCTTGAGTTACTTCATATAGATAATGCTGTAATAAAACCAATGATACAGTATGTGTATATACCAAATATTGATTTGTACTCATTAACAGCAACAGTAAAAAGAGATAAAAATGGCGATGTTGACTGGGTAGGATATTTAAAAAATCAGCAAGAAATACCGGAAAAAAAGCAAGACAAAAAGCAAGAGGGCAACCCTGTTTTATGGAATGTTTTTGCAAAAAATATTACTCTTAAAAAAATAGGAGTTGATTTAGAAGATAGCAGCGTTATACCTTCTGTTCATACAAAATTAAATGAATTGAATATTGCTCTAAATAATGTTACTTTATCTGGCGAAAAGCCATTTTTATATGATATAAATTTTCTTATAAATGATAAATTTGCATGTGATTTAAGAGGAGATGTCAAACATAAAGAGCTAGAAATAAATACATACATTCAATGTAAAGATTTTGATTTTGTTCACTACAATCCATACATAGACCAAATTGCTTCAAAAGAGTTAAAGACTTATAATATTGTTTTAAAAGACGCTGTGACCTATTTTGATGTTAATGCCACTTTAAAAGATGAAAATTCAGAGTTGTATGTTTTTGTAAATGATTCTAATTTTTCTCTTAATAATTTTGTTTTAAATAAAAAAGATAAAAATGAAAAATTGGTAAATTTTAGCAGTCTTGATATAAAAGGTGTCAATTTAGATACAAAAACAAAAAATGTAGCGATAGAAAATATTGCGCTTAATGCCCTTGGCATATATGCTAAAAGAGATAAAAACGGAGTTATGAATTTTGAAAAACTTATAGAGCCAAAACAGAGTCCTTCAAGCAGTACTGAAAAAGAGAGTAATAAAAATGAAGAGGGATACAGAGTAAAGGTAGAATCTTTTGATATTAATGCTGCAAAAGTTAGTTTTGATGATATTGCTATCCAAAAGAGTGCAAAAACAACGCTTGATAAAATCAATCTGCATGCAAAAAATATAGACTCTAAAGAAAACAGCTGGCTGAAATATGATTTGGCACTGAAAGTAAATAATCAGGGAGTTGTAAAATCTAGCGGGGATATAATGCATACTCCACTGGAGCAAAAGGGTATGTTTGAAGTAAGTAAAATATCGCTTAAAGAGTTTAATCCCTATCTTCAAGAGAATACATTTTTAAAAATCAATGATGGTTATTTAAGCTTAAACGGCAAAACAGTTTTTAAGCAGGAGAGTGCAAAAAAAGATGCAAAAGTTGACGCAGATGTAAAAGTGGAGAAGTTTTTTTTACATGACAGCAGGGACAATAGTAAAATAGCATCTTTTTTAAAAGCTGATTTAAAGTCGTTTCATTTTAAAACTGCTCCAAACTCTTTATTTATTGATGAGGCACTTCTTGACTCTTTTTATCTTGATGCAGTTATAGATAAAAACAAAAGCATGAATCTTGCGAAACTTGTAAAACAAAAAGAGTCAAAAAACCAAGAAACACAGAAGCAAACAACTAAAACAAAAAGCGAAGATAATGAAAAATTTATATTTAAATTATCAAAGTTCAGGGTTACAAATGGAAGGGCTGATTTTGCAGATTATTCACTTCCTGTTGATTTTAAAACATCTATACATGATTTAAACGGGGATATTTATGCTATTTCAAACAATAAAGGCGAAGAAACAAAAATAGAGATAGATGGGGCAGTGGATACATATGCTTCAACAGAGTTAAAAGGAAGTTTTGATAGTTCAAATATAAAGTCGTTTTTAGATATAGCTTTTAATTTTAAAAATTTAAATCTTAACTCCATAAGCGGTTATAGTGCACAATTTGCAGGATATAAAATAGATAAAGGTAAACTTTTTCTTGATTTAAAATATCAAATAAATAACTCTGAGCTTAGCAGTAGAAACAATATTGTGATAAAAAGCATTGAACTCGGAGACACTATAAAGGATAAGAACATTAAAAAACTGCCGCTTGGTTTTGCTATTGCACTTCTTGAAGATAAAAACGGCGTTATTGATATAAAGTTGCCGATTGAGGGAAATATAGATAAGCCAGATTTTAAGTATGGGTCTTTGGTAGTTAAAACCTTAGCAAATCTTATAGTAAAAGCTGTTACATCGCCTTTTAAATTTTTGGGTGAAGTTATGGGCATTAATGGAGAAGAATTAAAAAATATAGATTTTGAAGCTGGTGAAATTATTGTTATAAATTCTCAAATAAACAAACTTGATAATATTGCAAATATATTGTTGAAAAAACCAAAACTTAATATTTTGATTGCAGGCAGTTATGATAAAGCAAAAGATTTTAAAGCAATTAAGTCTAAAAAACTCAAACAAGAAATAGCAAAGACAAACAAACAGAATCAACCGACAATTAAAGTTCTAGAAAAAATATACACACAATCAGGCAGGGATATAAAAGCTTTAAAAGATGAGCTTAAAAAGAGAACTAAAAGCGAGATGTCGGCTGATGAATATCAAAAAGAGCTATATGCCAAATGTTTAGAAATTCAAAATGTTACTATGGATGAGTTGAAAAACTTAGCAAGTTTAAGGGCAAAATATATTCAAAACTATTTAGTAATTAAAAAAAATATTGAAGCAAAAAAAATATTTTTAAGAGAAGTTAAAGAGGTCAGTAATTCACAAAGTAGTGTTGTGAGCATAGAGCTTGAACTTGGAGTAAAATAGAATTTAAAGTAATTTTGATATAATTTTCTTTTATATTAGTTAAGATAAAGGGGATTGTATGCCATTTTCGGAAGAAAATAGAAAAGGTACTTTTAGTGGCATTATTTTTGTAGCAATTTTTGCTGCAGCGGCTACTATGATTTCAGATATTGGTTTTGTAAAAGCTCTTGGAATTTCTCCTCTTGTTATAGGTATAGTTATAGGTATATTTTATGCAAACACGCTTCATAATAAAACTCCAAAAGAGTGGAGCCCGGGAATAACTTTCTCCGCAAAAAAAATTTTACGCTTTGCTATAGTATTTTATGGTTTTCGCATTACATTTCAGCAGATTGCAGAAGTCGGATTAGAAGGCTTTATGGTCTCTCTTATTATGCTCTCAACAACTTTTTTACTTGGAACCTGGACAGGACAAAAACTTTTTAAAATGGATAGAGATACCTCTATGCTAAATGCTTCGGGAGCTTCCGTTTGCGGCGCAGCGGCAGTTTTAGCAACAGAGCCTGTTTTAAAAGCAGAGGAGCACAAAGCTGCAATTGCTGTTTCAATGGTTGTTTTGTTTGGAACAATAGCAATGTTTGTATATCCTGTACTTTACAATATGGGCGTGTTTGATATGACTGCAAAAGAGTTTGGAATCTATGTCGGAGGAACCATTCATGAGGTTGCACAGGTTGTTGCAGTTCCGGCTTCGATACCTGGTGCCCCTGAAGAGATGGCAAATTCTGCAGTCATTGTAAAAATGACAAGAGTTATTATGATCGCACCGATGTTAATTATATTGGGAATTTATCTCTCATATAGCTCGAAAAAAAGCGGCAGCGAAGCTGGCGGTGTTAAACTTGTGATTCCTTGGTTTGCAGTTTATTTTATTGGCATGGCGGGATTTAATTCACTTGGATTTGTCCCTCAGAATATTGTTGATATTATAAATGAAATAGATACTTTTTTATTGACTATGGCGATGACAGCACTTGGAATAGGAACTGTATTTTCAAAATTTAAAGGTTTAGGTTTAGCCCCTGTTTATACATCAGGATTAATGTTTGTCTGGCTGATGGTAGGTGGTTACTTTATAACAAAATGGGTTGTAGGGGTATTTTAAGTGTTTGTAATTTTTAACTAAAAAAGTATATAATAAGATTAAATCTAAACATATACAGAGTCGGTAAGATTGCTATATCTATCAAGTGCATTTAATTATTTTTACTGGTTCTTTAAAAATTTTTTGTGTAAAAAGAGTGTGTGTTTTACTGAAAGCACAGAGATATTTTTTAGAGATTTTAGAAAAAAATAAAAAATAATAGTGGTATAAAATATGGTATATAAATAATGGATACATTTTTTTTAGAGTTTCATGACCCGTTGTTTGGGGTAATAATCTTTTTCGTTCTTATTTTTGTAATAACATTTTTTTCATATTGGTTTGCTAAGTTTAAGAAAAAAGAGGATTATAAACACCTTGATAAATTTTTAAAACAGTTTCATTCTCTTCCTTCTCAAAATGAGTTAAAAGTATTAATTACAAAAGGGGAACTTTCTGAAAAATCATGGCTTCTACTTGCAAACTCTTATGTAAAAAGCGGTAATTATGAAAAAGGCATTGAGATTTATAGTGAACTTTTAAAAGTTGGCGATAAATCAAATTACAGAGATACTATGTTTTTGCTTGGAAAAACCTATTTTAAAGCCGGTTTTTTAGAGAGAGCAAAGCAGGTTTTTTTAGAGATACTTAAAAACAACCCTCGTACTCCTCAGGCACTTAACTATCTTCTTTTAGTTTATGAGCAGATGCAAAATTATAATTTAGCTCTTGAAGTACTGGAACCTTTGAGCGAATTGAAAAAAGATATAACAACACAAAGCGCTTATTTGAAAGCGCTGCTTATTCTTAATAATACAAAGATGTCAACAGATGAAAAGGTTTATTCATTATTGGAGATATATAAAAATACTCACTGTTTAACATATCTTATTTTTGAGTATATTTTTAGAGTAAATCCTAAAGTTGCATGGGAAAATTTTGACCCATCAAAGGCAGAGCTGCTGGCGGATGTATTGTGGAATTGTGATAAAAAAGATTTAAATTTTGATATAATAATGCAAAATGGCTATTTAAGGGAACTTTATACCGCTAAAGGATATATCAAAGAGGCTAATAGAAGTTCTGTTTTTGAGTTTGATGTGCTTATAAATCTTAATTCAAATGTTAATGCAACTCTTGGTTTTGAGTATATTTGTGATAACTGTAAAGTGATTTATCCCTTTGCCTTTAACCGTTGCAGCAGTTGCCACGCAATAAATACTTCAAGAGTAGAGATATCTCTTGTTAAAGATTATCATAAGGATTTTAGTGAAGAAAATAACTCTTTTCAGTGATGGCAGCTCTTTGGGAAACCCAGGACCTGGAGGGTATGGAACAATTTTAAGATTTGGAAATAAAGAGAAAGAGATTTCAGGCGGAGAGTTAAATACTACAAATAACAGAATGGAGCTTTTAGCAGTTATTGAAGGCTTAAGAGCACTAAAAGAGCCTTGCGATGTTACTATAGTTTCAGATTCATCTTATGTTGTAAAAGGGATAATTGAGTGGCTGGAGGGTTGGAAAAAAAGAGATTTTAAAAAAGTGAAAAATCCTGATTTATGGAAAGAGTATATAGAAGTTTCGAAAAATCATAAAATACATGCTTTATGGGTAAGAGGCCATAATGGGCATATAGAGAATGAGAGATGTGATATATTGGCAAAACAAGAGGCCCAAAAAATGAAAAAGGCTATACAATGAACAAAAATATAGAAGTTTTAGAAAAAACACTAGGTTATAAGTTTAAAGATGAGAAGCTCATTATCGAAGCGCTGACACACAAGAGTTATAAACAGCCCTACGATAATGAGCGACTTGAATTTTTAGGTGATGCTGTTTTGGATTTGATTGTGGGAGAGTACCTGTTTTTTAAATTTCCCACTTCTGATGAGGGAAAGCTTTCAAAAATTAGGGCTTCGTTGGTAAATGAAAATGGATTTGACAAATTAGCCCGTTCCATAAATCTGGGTAACTTTATTTATTTATCAAATGCTGAAGAAAATAACGGCGGAAGAGAAAAAGCTTCCCTGCTCTCTAATGCTTTTGAAGCAATAATGGGAGCTATCTATCTAGAGTCAGGCTTGGATGTCGTAAAGAAGATAGCGATTGAATTGATAGAGAAAAATCATAAAGAGATATCATTAGACTCTCTATTTAGAGACTTTAAAACAACACTTCAAGAGCTTACACAAGCTAGATTTGGTGAGACTCCGGAGTATAAAGTTGTTGCAAGCCGTGGACCAGACCATAAAAAAGAGTTTGAAGTAGCGGTTATTATAGAGAATAAAGAGTATGCAAGAGCCATAGGAAAGAGTAAAAAAATTGCGCAGCAAGAAGCTGCGGAGATGGCTGTAAAGCTTTTAAATAAGGAAACAGAGTGAATAGTTTTGGTCAAAAGTTAAAATTTAGTACTTTTGGAGAGTCTCATGGAGTTGCAATCGGATGTTTGCTTGATGGAGTTCCCGCAGGTTTGTGTATAGATGAGACCTATATTCAAAATGAACTTGACCGCAGAAAACCTGGAAAAACAGAGTTTGAGACGGCCAGAAAAGAGGAAGATAAAGTAGAAATATTAAGCGGTGTTTTTGAGGGCAAAAGCACCGGTACTCCGATTGCAATGGTAATATATAATACAAATCAAAAGTCAAAAGATTACTCAAATATAAAAGATGTTTTTCGTCCAGGTCATGCAGATTTTACCTATTTTTATAAATACGGCATAAGAGATTATCGCGGCGGCGGACGAAGTTCTGCAAGAGAAACTGCAGCAAGAGTAGCAGCGGGTGCAATCGCAAAGCTGATGCTAAAAGAGCTAAACATCGAAGTTTTAAGCGGTATTTGTGAAGTAGATGGAATTAAATCAGAACAGCTTGATTATGAAGCTGCTAAAAAAAGCGTTATATATGCGCTTGATGCAGGCAAAGAGCAAGAGCAAAAAGATGCAATAATAAGAGCCAAAAATGACCATGATTCAGTTGGTGGTGTCTCCAGGGTTCTTGTAAAGGGTGCACCAAAAGGTTTGGGGCAGCCGCTATATTATAAACTTGATGCAATTTTAGCAGATGCTATGATGGGTATTAATGCAGTGAAAGCTGTTGAAATAGGTGATGGAGTTTTAAGTGCATCGGTCAAGGGATCACAAAATAATGATGCTATAAGAACGAATGGATTTGTAACAAATCACTCCGGCGGAATTTTAGGAGGCATAAGCAACGGTGAAGATATTGTAATGAATGTCTATTTTAAACCGACACCTTCTATCTTTAAGGAGCAAAAAACAGTTACAACCAAAAATGAAGAAGTTGATTTTTCATTAAAAGGACGACATGACCCTTGTGTTGCCATTAGAGGAACAATTGTTTGCGAAGCAATGGCAGCACTAGTAATAGCTGATATGCTGCTTTTAAATATGGGTTCTTATATGGAAGGTGTATTAAAATATTATAAATAGTAGTATAAAAACTACTATTTATCTTTTGGTTCTATAGCATTTTTAGCAGATTTTATCGCACTTCCAATTGCTGTTTTTGCAACTCCCCATGCTTGAATACCCATTCTTTTTGCTTCTTTGGCAGCATCTGAGTGAAGAGCAGTATCTGCTTTTTTTACTGCTGTTTTTGCAAAAGAGGAAAATCTGTTTTTCATTACTTGCGCAGTCTCTTTTGAGATATAAATAAGCTCTTCTAAATCATAACGCATTTTTTGGCTCAATTCTAGTAATATTTTTCTTGTAGTTGGACTGCTTTCATCTGCCTGCGTTTGAATAACTTGCAAAAATAAAATATCTGTTTGATTTAAATCTTCCATAATAGTGTCATAATCTTCTATAAGTATATGCTTTGCTTCAAGAGGCATATATGCCAATCTCTTTTTAAACCTATCTATAGAGTGAAGAAGACCAGCTCTCATGCCTTTTAAGGTTGCTTCTAAAATCTCTTCAGAAATATTTGGTGTAGCTTCCGAAATATCAATACTTGAGTGCAAAATTGTAGATAAAATTTTTCTAACTCTTATAGTATTTAATGTTCCCTCTTTTATGGTTTCGTATGTTAGCTCTTTTATCACCTCTTCTATGATTTCTTTAGCTTCGGAATCTTTTGATTTTTCTAAAGCTGTAATAATGGCAGATTCTACAGTCTCGCCAAGAAGGTCAAAAAGATCAATTGATTGCAGTTTTGCTTGATGTAGCTTTGAAATAGTTTGAGTATCTTTTTTATCTATAATAGACTCAATTTCGTTAAAAATTCTATATTTTGTCTCTTGAAGTTCGTTTAATTTTTTTTCTAAATCTCTCTCTAAAATCTCTTTTTGTTGTATCAACTTTTCTAGTTCATTCCGCAAATCTTTAGTATACTCATTTATAATAGCAGATGTTGTCTCTTTTATCTTATGTAAAGACATATTTTCAAATTCAATATTTTGCAACTCTTTTAAACTCACTGTAAACTCCTTTTTAAAGTACCATTTTTATATGTTGATGAGCTTTAAGTGCTTCATAGATGAAATTCCTGTCATCTTCATTATGTACAAGTATATCTAAATTCATGCTTATATACTTCCCTCCCTTGCTGCTTTTTGAGTGAGTTAGTTTGTGCTCTCTCTTATCAATAACATCACTTACGGCTTCTTCAAGTGCCTCTTTTTCATTCGCAATAAGTTTATAACACCAACTGCATGGATATGTAAGTTCTAATTTTTCTTCTCTATCGTTGATAATCTCCACTCTTGCCTCCTGATTTTTTTTCTAACTGTATATTTCTTATAATCATGCCTTTGTCAATTGCCTTAACCATATCATAAATTGTTAAAAGACCTACGCTTGTTCCCGTTAAAGCTTCCATCTCAACACCGGTTTGACCTGTTAATTTTGCTGTTACGATAAGTTTGAAACCTGGAAGTTCAGGCAACTCTTCTATATCACAATTGATCCCGCTCAGATTTAAAGGATGACACATAGGGATAAGTTCACTTGTTTTTTTTGTTCCCATAATTGCTGCAATAACTGCCGTTTGGATTACAGGACCTTTTTTTGTTTTTTCACCTACTATAGTATTATATGCCTCTTGACTCATCTCTATCAAACCACTTGCAACAGCTACTCTTGTTGTCTGACTTTTGTCTGATACATCAACCATTTTTGGTCTGTCTTTTTCATCTAAATGTGTTAATTTCATATTTTCTCTTTTTATTTAATTTTATTACCATGACAAATTTATATTTTTATTCTAAAAAAAATTATTTATGTAACTCAGTATTATATCAAAAGTAAGGTAACTTTAAATAAGCTGCAATGCCTCTTGATACTCATGAGGATGATTTAAATTTAAAAATGATTTTTTATTCTCAAAATCAACGAATATAGTATTTGAAGAGTAAAGCAGAAAACTTAGTTTATGATTGTTTTCTTTTAGCATCTTTTTGAATTTATTTTGAAGGGAAATGTGATATATTCCGCACATCGGCTGTATTGCATCATTTATTTTGGCAATCGTAGCATCATGATTCGGCTTATCAGCTTTTATTAATTTTTGTATTTCGTTTTCACCTACAAATGGAGAATCTACACTTAATGCAAAAAAATTTTCACATTTTAAATTTTCAAAAACAGAGATAAAACCAGCTGTAGGCGCATATGTGGAATCTGTTTTAATATCTTCTATAAAAGAAGCTTCAAAATTAAATTTATTTTTATCTTTGCATGAAATGTAGACATTTTTAAAAATTTTATTAAGACGAGAGAGTTGGAATTGTGCTAAAGTATCAAAATTGCCAAATGGGAGAAGAGATTTATCTTCCCCCATTCGTGAGCTTTTTCCCCCTGCAAATATAATGCATGGTATATCAAACATCTATTTTACAAGCAATTCTGCTTCTATTCTTCTGTTTTGGGCTCTTCCTTCATCAGTATCATTTAAAGCAGCAGGAGCTGATTCACCCATACCTACTGTTTTGATTCTGTTCGCTTCTATACCATGTTGAACAATAAGTTCTTTTACGGCATTTGCTCTGTTCTCAGAAAGCGTTTGATTGCTCGCTTCACTACCTACATTATCAGTATGTCCAATTATTTTTGCATTAAAATTAGTTCTGGCTTTTAAGAAATCAGCGAATTTTTTAACATTTTGCTTTGAAGCTTCATCAACAGTATACGATGCAGTTTCAAAATTTATATGTAAATTTACTTTCTGTGTGCAGCCATCACTATCTACAACATTGCCTGCAGGAGTATTTGGACATTTGTCTTTAGAGTTTAAAACTCCATCTTTGTCGTCATCACCGTCTATTTCGCATCCTGCACTATCAACCTTAGCACCTGCAATAGTATTTGGGCATCTGTCTCTAGAATTTAAAACGCCGTCATTGTCGTCATCACCGTCAATCTCACACCCATATGCATCTACTTTTACACCTGCTGGAGTGCTAGGGCATTTATCAGCAGAGTTTAAAACACCGTCATTGTCATCATCCCCATCAACAGTTTCTGCTGCAACTTCTTGAGCTTTAGGTCCAAATGCAAAATTAAGACCAGCTAAAAGTGCTAAATTGCTATCCATACGCGAATGGTTGTTTTTTAACATATAAACAGCTTCAAGTTTTAAAGCAATAGCGTCTGTAAAAGGAACTTTTGCTCCAACACCCATATCTAAAAAAATACTGTCTGTATTATCTGCTAAATGATTATCTATGGTTTCATAACCAAAACCTATTTTTGCAAGCGGCTTAATAAAGCTTATCGCATCATACTCATAAACTCCGTTGAGAGCAATACGATAAATATCTGTACTTATCGTTGAATTTTCATAATCAGCATCTGAATAAAGCACACTTAACTCAGGTTTTAAAAGTGAGTCAAAACCATTATACTGAACTTCAGCTCCGTAAAGAGTCTGATTTTCTAGTTCAAGATTCCCTTCTGCTATGTTATAACCAACAACTGGAGTTATTTCATAATTATACTCCTGTGCTATTGCAACACTGCTCAATAGAAGAGCCGGTACTAATAATAATTTTCTCATATAAATCCTTTATTTTGTATATACTTTAATTGTATCACTTGGTGTCTTAAAAAATTATTTGCTATTAAAAACTAATTTAATTATTTAATTTATCTAGGATCTGTTATATAACCATTAATCGCAGAAATTGCCGCAACTGCAGAGTTCGCCAAATAGACTTTAGAGCTTCGAGAACCCATTCGTCCTACAAAATTTCGATTTGTTGTAGCGACTGCCACTTCATTGTCTCCTAAAATTCCCATGTATCCGCCAAGGCAAGCACCGCATGTGGGATTGCTTACAACTCCGCCGGCATCGATAATGATGTCTATATATCCTAATCTTGAAGCCTCTTGAAAGATATGCTGTGTTCCCGGGGTGACAATAAGGCGAACATCGGGATGTACTCTTTTGCCTTTTAAAATCTCTGCAGCAGTTTTTAAATCACCAAGTCTGCCATTTGTACAGCTTCCTATAAAAGCTTGATCTATTTTGATTCGATCTTTTACGGCTTGCGTTATTGAGTGTCCGTTTGACGGCAGGAAAGGATAAGCAATCACAGGTTCAAGGTTTGCAACATCTATCTCCAAGATTTGCGTATAAGAGGCATCTTCATCCGAGTAGTGTATACGAGGTTCGCGTGCCAAATTTTTATCAGCTAGGAAATCTTTTGTAACTGCATCAAATGCAACAATACCGCTTTTTGCTCCCGCTTCAATTGCCATATTGCACATAGAAAATCTGTCATCCATATTTAGATACTCAATTGTGCTTCCTGTAAACTCTAAAGTTTTGTAAAGCGCACCATCAACGCCAATCATGCGGATAATCTCCAAGATAATATCTTTTCCGGTTGTATATTTTCCCGGTTTTCCGCTGAGGATGACTTTTATAGACTCTGGAACTTTAAACCAGTTTCCACCCGTAATCATGGCAAACGCCAAATCCGTTGAACCCATTCCGGTAGAGAATGCTCCAAGCGCTCCGTGCGTACATGTGTGTGAATCTGCTCCGATAATTACATCCCCCGGGACTACAAGACCTTTTTCAGGAAGAAGAGCGTGTTCAATTCCCATATCTTTTTCATCAAAAAAGTTTTTTAAGTTATGTTTTTTTGCAAAGTCACGACTGATTCTAGCTTGATTTGCACTTGCTATATCTTTAGCGGGAATAAAGTGGTCAAGAACTATAGAAAATCCGTCCGGATTAGCTAGTTTTGTAGCACCGCTATCCTCAAAAGCTTTGATAGATATAGGCGTTGTAATGTCATTTCCGATAACCATGTCAATATTACAACGGATAATCTCTCCCGCATAAACAGCGTGACCTACATGCTCAGAAAATATTTTTTCGGTTATAGTTTGTCCCATAATAAACCTTTATAAAAGAGTAATAATTTTGAGATTATACCATTTAAGATTTAAAGTTGCTATATCTGATGTTTTAGAGCCTTTTTCATATATTCGGTTGAACAAAAGAAGATTGCGATAAAAATAGGATTTATTTTTATAGAATCATTTTCAATAGTTTCAAAAATTTTAAATGTAAATCCTATTCCATATTGAGGGTCTTTAGGTGTTACTATAAATTCAATAGGTGCTAAAGTTTTTACCATATTTAAAATTTTCTTCTTCTTCTTTTCACTGTCATTTTCAAGAATATTAAAATTTTGATTTTCTGAGCTTTTATGAGAATGGATGATCTCTTCTAGAACATCAAATTTATCTTTAAAAATTATTTTGTTCCATGTTATTTTAAGTTCTTTAGACTCTATTTTGCATGCGTTATATATAAGAGCATTTGGTTTTTTTTCTTTGATTGCTTCTAAAAGTCCTAAAAGAAAATTTGTACCGCCAACCGATTCTGCACAATTTTTTAATAAAATATGTATTAATGCTTTTGTATCTTCATTTTGTTTGTTAAAATTACACATTGATTTTTCCTAGTTTGTTGTTTATAAGATATTTCTAAAAATTATTAATAAATTTTTGAAGTGCTCACTGCTATAATTATAGCTTAAATATTTTATAAGTACAGTTTTATTTAAGCTTAATCAAATAACAAACTTATTATTATATCAAAACGAAAAAAGACAAAAATTGTCTTAATTAAAATAAGTCAATTTAATGAGGTAGAATATGCAAGTTTATTTAGATAACAATGCTACGACAATGGTTGACCCTTTGGTTGTGGAAGCTATGCAGCCATTTTTTAGCGAAATTTATGGCAATCCCAACTCTCTTCATAAGTTTGGTACGGCTTCACACCCTGCTCTTAGAAAAGCGATGGATCAAGTTTACAAAGCGTTAAATGCAAGTGACAATGATGATATAGTTTTTACATCATGTGCAACAGAATCAAATAACTGGGTTTTAAAATCAGTTTTTACAGATCATATAGTAAATGGTGAAAAAAATCATATCATAACAACAGAGGTTGAACATCCATCTGTGCTTGCCGCATGCAGAGCACTTGAAAATGAAGGTGTTAAAGTAACTTATCTGCCTGTAAATAATCAAGGCGTAGTAGAACCTCAAGTTGTGAAAAGTTTTATAACAGACAAGACAGCTTTAGTATCTGTGATGTGGGCATCAAATGAAACTGGAATGATTAACCCAATCAAAGAGATCGGAGAAATTTGTAAAGAAAAGGGTGTTTTATTTCATTCAGACGGCGTTCAGGCAGTTGGTAAAATTCCTGTTGATTTGCAAGAGGTGCATGTAGATTTTGTATCCATGAGTGCTCATAAATTTCATGGTCCAAAAGGAGTAGGCGCACTCTATATTAAAAATTCACAGCCGCTCTCTCCTCTTCTTCACGGGGGAGAACATATGGGCGGACGCCGTTCTGGAACACTTAATGTTCCATATATTGTTGCAATGGGCAAAGCAATAGAACTTGCTACAACAAATATAGAAGAAAAAATGGCTTCTATCAGAGCAAAAAGAGACCGTTTGGAAGATGCATTACTAGAGCTTAGCGATACATTTGTTGTCGGTGACCGAGACAATAGAACTCCAAATACAATACTAATTTCCATAAAAGGAGTTGAGGGTGAAGGAATGCTTTGGGATTTAAATAACTCTCTAATCGGAGCTTCTACGGGTTCGGCATGTGCAAGTGAAGATCTTGAAGCAAATACGGTAATGCTTGCTATCGGAGCTGACAATGAATTGGCGCATACGGGTATCCGCTTAAGTCTCAGCAGATTTACAACTGATGAAGAGATTGATTATACGATAGATCAATTTAAGAAGGCTGTGTTTAGACTTAGATCAATTTCAAGTTCGTTCGCAAAAGTAGGTCCGACACCGGGCGGCGAATCAAAAGCTTGTGAGTTACATCATTAGACTAACAAATATAATAAAAGGAAAGCGTGATGGCAAAAAATGATTTACTGGGTACTTCCTTATGGGAAGCTTACTCAAATAAAGTAACAACCTTAATGAACAATCCAAATCATCAAGGCGAAATTACAGAAGAAGAAGCAGCTGCACATGGCAATAAACTTATTGTTGCAGATTTTGGTGCTGAGAGTTGCGGTGATGCTGTTCGTTTATATTGGGAAGTTGATCCAAAAACAGATAAGATTGTAGATGCAAAATTTAAAAGTTTTGGGTGCGGAACTGCTATTGCAAGTTCAGATATTATGACTGAGCTTTGTATCGGCAAAACGGTTGATCAGGCAGTAAAAATAACAAATATTGATGTTGAGTTTGCTCTAAGAGACAATCCTGAAACTCCGGCTGTTCCACCTCAAAAAATGCACTGTTCTGTTATGGCATATGATGTAATTAAAAAAGCGGCAGGATTGTATAAAGGTGTTGATGCTGAGAGTTTTGAAGATGAGATAATAGTTTGTGAATGTGCTCGTGTTAGTTTAAAAACTCTTCAAGAGGTTATTAGGCTAAATGATTTAACTACAATTGAGCAGATTACAGACTATACAAAAGCAGGCGGGTTTTGCAAAAGCTGTATTAAACCTGGCGGACATGAAGAAAGGGAGTACTATTTAGTGGATATTTTAAGAGACACGCGTCGTGAAATGGATGAGGAAAAGATGAAAGCAGCAGCTGATGCCGGTGCAAAAGGTGATTTTGAGTCGATGACTCTTGTTCAACAAATTAAAGCTATTGATGCAGTGATTGATGAGAATGTTCGTCAATTTTTAATTATGGATGGCGGAAATATGGAAGTAATTGATGTAAAACCAAGTGATGAGTATGTGGATGTTTATATAAGATATTTAGGCGCATGCAGCGGCTGTGCTTCATCTGCAACAGGAACTCTTTATGCAATAGAATCAACTTTAAAAGAGAAGCTTTCTAAAAAAATAAGAGTATTGCCGATATAATTTTTATACGGTGCCGGAATGATTTCCGCCATCGTATCTGTTAAACTCTAGTTTTTAAGTATTTTTTTGCAGGGATTAAGAAGTGGTGAATTTTCGCCCATATATCTCTTGTCTAAAACCGCAATTTCACACTCAAGCCAAATTCCAAACTCTTTATAAACTCGTTTTTGCGCCTCTTGAATTAAAAAAACAGCTTCATCAAAAGTGCCGTTTTGTACATTTACTAAAAAATTTGCATGCTTTTTGCTAAACTCCATTCCGCCTACTCTAAAACCTTTTAAACCAACTGCTTCTATTAATCTGCCGGCATAATCACCTTTAGGGTTTTTAAAACAGCTTCCGGCGCTTGGATTGGATGGTTGATTTGAGCGCATAACTTTAAACATTGTGACTTTTTCTTTGTCAAATCCATACACTAGATTAAAAGAAGCTTCTAAAATCGGAGTTTTTATATTTGTAAATCTATATCCGTAATTAATCTCTCTTTTTTGTAAACTTCCTTCGCATGTGAGTATAGAGATAAGATGATTAAATATTTCATACTCTTTTAGTCCTGCATTCATAAATACAAGACCGCCCAATGTTCCAGGCAGATGCGAGAGAAATTCAAAATTTGCAATATTGTGTTTTTTGCAAAATGAAACAATCTTTCCCGATGGTGTCGCCGCACCTATAATTAAAGTGTTGTCTTTTATTTTGATGTAATCATATTTTTTGTCAAGTTTTAAAAGCGGCGGAGGTTGTGTACCTATCAAAATATTATTGCAGGCACCCAAGAGGTAATAATTTTCATATTTAGTATTGCAATTCTGCAGCAGTGAAACCTCTAAAGTATCCCCGATTTTTATAGAAGAAAATTTAGAGAAATTTATATTTTGTTTTTTCATCGTTTTATAAAAACTAATAGTGAAATATATATTTTTTTGCAAAATATATCAAATGTTTAGCACTCATTACGAGTATCTAAGCTCTTTATATTCAGTTGGTATCATAAAATCTTCAACTTTTATAAGTGAATCATAAAAGCCGTGTTTGTAGCCTATCTCAAAGAGTTTATTTATTGCTTTGAATTGTGTCTCATTTAGTGTTATTGAGTCATCATTTGCATAAAGTTCAAGATATTTATCCAGTGTAGATGCATCTATACGAACCAGATCTCTTTCTAAAAGCATTTGTGATAATTTATGTTTATGATCTCTTGCAACTTTTACAGCTTTTGTGAGTGTTTGTTCATATTCTATAGATTTGTTAAGCGGAACTGAGCGGCTAATTGCCATGCCGCCAAGAGGAAGAGGAAGATCTTTTCCCGCCAGCTCTTGCCATATATCCCACATTTCACATTCAACTTCCAGTTTGCTGTCATAGGTTAAAATACTCTCATGGATTAAAACGCCGGCATCAACTTTGCCATCTAAAACAGCTTGTTCTATCTCTAAAAAATTCATGTAGGTTATTTTGGCATCAGGATAAGCGATGCGAAAGAGCAAGGCATTTGTAGTATGTTTGCCGCTAAGAGCAACTTTAAAATTAGATTTTAGAGTCGCTCCTCTTTTTTTAATAATTTTTGGTCCGTATCCATCACCGAAACTTACTGCAGTTCGCAGCAGTGCATAATCTTTTCTAATATGAGGATAAAGTGCAAAGCTAATAGCAACTATTTCATATTCACCATTTAAGGCTTTTTCATTCAGGGTTTGTATATCTTCGGCGATATTGTCAAACTTTGTGTTATTCATATCTACCCAGCCAAATTTTATAGCATAGTACATAAATATGTCATCAGCGTCAGGAGAGTGTGCAATTAATGTTTTTTTCAAATTAGGTGCCTATTATAGATAGAGATTAAAAATATAAACTAAATTTTAACCAAATAAGGATAAAATCTCACTAATTTATATAGAAATTTCTATATAAAAATATGACAATTTGCAATATTTTTATATAAAAAAATAAAGTTGTCATATAATAAGTCTAAATTTAATATAAGAGAGCCAACAATGGACGCAAATAAACAAAAATCATTAGACTTAGCTATGAAACAGATTGATAAAGCATTCGGTAAGGGTGCGCTTATGAGACTTGGTGATAAAGAGATAATACCTATAGAGTCGATTAGCACAGGCTCTCTTGGACTTGATCTGGCACTTGGTATAGGCGGAATTCCACAAGGAAGAGTTGTTGAAATATATGGACCTGAGAGCTCAGGAAAAACAACTTTAGCACTCCAGATAACAGCAGAGTGTCAAAAAAAGGGCGGAGTTTGTGCCTTTGTTGATGCAGAGCATGCACTTGATGTCGCTTATGCTAAAAATTTAGGTGTTGATGTTGACAATCTTCTTGTATCTCAGCCGGATTATGGTGAACAAGCTTTAGATATAGTTGAAACTATTGCTCGCAGCGGCGCAATTGATTTAATAGTTATCGATTCGGTTGCAGCGCTTACTCCTAAGTCTGAGATCGAGGGTGAGATGTCAGATCAAAATGTCGGTGTTCAAGCGCGTCTTATGTCAAAAGCACTTCGCAAACTAACGGGTATTTTGCATAAGATGAACTGTACAGTTATCTTTATCAATCAAATCCGCATGAAAATCGGCATGATGGGGTATGGTTCTCCAGAGACGACAACAGGCGGAAATGCGCTTAAGTTTTACGCTTCTGTTCGTATAGATGTGAGGCGTATAGCATCTTTAAAGCAGGGTGAGAGCCAAATAGGCAACCGTGTTAAAGCAAAAGTTATAAAAAATAAAGTTGCACCTCCATTTCGTCAGGCTGAGTTTGATATAATGTTTGGAGAAGGTATTTCAAAAGAGGGTGAGCTTGTTGATTATGGTGTTAAACTGGACATAATTGATAAAAGCGGTGCTTGGTTCTCTTATGGAGAAACAAAGCTTGGTCAAGGGCGTGAAAATGTTAAAGCTAAGTTTATAGAAGAGCCTGAGCTGGCTCGTGAAATAGAAGAAAAAATAAAATCAGCCATGGGCATAAGCAGTCTTATGACAATGGATACACTTGAGATAGAAGAAACTGATGTATAAGTAAAATAAAATCAGTATAAAAGTATAAAATTTCATAGAAAGAAGGGGTAGATAAATAATGTTTATAGATAATATCAGCGCAATAGAAGTAATGGATTCTCGCGGAAATCCAACAGTAAAAGCAACGGTAGAGTTGAGCGATGGAACAAAGGAGAGTGCTGTTGTGCCATCGGGTGCTAGTACAGGAAAGCGCGAGGCATTAGAACTTCGTGACGGCGGCGATAGATATATGGGAAAGGGTGTTCTTAAAGCGGTTGAAAATGTAAACAGTCAAATTGCCGATGTGCTTATTGGCCTTTCCCCTTTTAATCAAGCTGTAATCGATGCTACTATGAAAGAGCTTGACGGAACTGAAAATTATGGAAACTTAGGTGCAAATGCGGTTCTTGGAGTCTCTATGGCTGTGGCACGAGCTGCTGCAAAAAGCTTGGGTGTTCCTCTTTACCGATATCTTGGCGGAGCAAACGCTATGGTTATGCCTACTCCAATGCTCAATATTATTAATGGCGGCTCACACGCAGATAATTCTGTGGATTTTCAAGAGTATATGATTATGCCTATTGGATTTGAAGATTTTGCAACTTCACTTCAAGCTAGTGCAGAGGTTTATCACAATCTAAAAGCTATTTTAAAAGCTAAAAAACACAATACGGCTTTAGGAGATGAGGGCGGTTTTGCACCTGATCTAAGCTCAAATGAAGAGCCTATCCAGATCATTATGGAAGCGATAGAAAAGGCAGGATATAAAGCTGGAGAGCAGATGGCAATCGCTCTTGATGTTGCAGCAAGCGAACTTGTAGCAGATGGCGGATACAGACTTGATAGTGAAAACAGAACAGTTACTTCTGCGCAGCTTGTTGACTATTATGTTGACCTATGCTCAAAATATCCGATCGTATCTATTGAAGACGGTTTAAGCGAAGATGATTGGGACGGTTGGAAAATATTGACTGAAAAACTTGGCGATAAAGTACAGCTTGTCGGCGATGATCTTTTTGTTACGAACGCTAACATTCTCAATGAGGGAATCCAAAAAGAGATTGCGAATGCAATTTTAATTAAACCAAATCAAATTGGTTCGGTAAGTGAGACTATGCTTACGGTGCGTCTTGCTCAAAGAAACGGTTATAAGTGTGTTATGAGTCATCGTTCAGGAGAGAGTGAAGATGCTTTTATTGCTGATTTTGCTGTTGCACTAAACTGTGGTGAAATAAAAACAGGTTCTACTGCAAGAGGCGAGAGAACTGCTAAATATAATCGTCTCTTAGAAATTGAGAATGAAATAGTTTATGGTGAATATTTAGGTTTAACGCTTTTTAACTAGGCATATCTATGAACAATGAGGAACTTTTTGAAGGGATAGACGATACTCAGAGTATTACTCAAAAATATTTCGGTTTATCTTTGACAAAGTTCTTAATGCTCGTTTTCTTAGTTTTTGCTACAGGAATCTATATTGGTATACTTTTGTATGGAACAAATTCTTTAGAGGTTTTTTTAGGACTTCAGGATTATGAAGAGTATTTGCAAAGTGAGATACAGAGACTAAGAACAGAGAACGCAGAGCTGCAAAAAGAGTATTTTGAATTAAAAGAGATCTCTGCAAAGTAGTTTTATAGTTCTCTTTTGTATAATAGATGCAGATAAATGAAAGGGGTGAGTTTGATTAAAATTTTGTTTATATCTTCTTTATTGTTTGTATTGTTAAATGCTAGAGAAAATCCTTTTTTCCCTTTTGAAGGGGAAGAAGACAATTTTTTAATAACAAATGAAAACAGAACAAATTTACCGCTACAAAGGGCGACAATCACTCTTCCTGAACAAGCCAGAATACTACAAAAAGTAACATTAGAGTTTAAAAATGATGACGGAACAGTAACAAGTAAAAGTATAGAGCTTAATAATTCTGTTGATTGGCATCTTCCGATTTTTATATCACAAAGCTATATTGAGCCTCAAAAAAATATTCTGCTAAAAGCCACATCTTCTAAAAAGAGAGCAAATGAAAAAAAAGAAGCATATAAAAATATTTTATCTATAAAATACCTATCTCTCTTTTCACTAGATACAAATTTAAAATTAGTAACATCAGATAAAATAATAAAAGATTTTTTACTTGAAAATCCATACAAAATAGTTATTGATTTTAAAAGAGATACAGATTTAAAAAGTTATGTGAAAAAAAATCCAAAAAATGTTTTTAAGGAAATTAGGGTAGGAAGTCATAAAGGTTACTATAGAGTTGTTATAGAAATTGAAAAATATAAAAGCTATAAACTTGAAAAAACCTCTGAAGGGTATCTTATAAAATTAAAATAAGCATATTTAAAAATAGTAGTTTACATTAATCTTAAAAGTATTTTCTGAATCTTGTTGGTTAAAATAATTTCTCTCTTTATAATCATATTTGAATTTTAATTGAATATTTTGTGATACTTTAAAATTTTGTGAGATTCCCAAAAGATATTGTGTGTCACCGCTGTCATACCATCTTCTAGTAGCTTCTATATTTGTGTTCATATAACTATACATATCAAAAACAGCACCGATACTGCCACCTATTGCAGATTTTACCTCTCCATCAAGATAGAAAAGTGGGTCTGCCATAATGTAGATATAGCCCATTTTATTTCCCCAGCTTAAACCTATGCCTACAGTGCCTATAAAACTAGTTGTAGAATCAAGTGAATTTCTATCCCATCCAAATTTTGTTCTCCAAGAGAAATTTTCAAAAAATTCAGATCTTTGAGCTAATGAAACAATAGAGAGTATTGTCGCATTTTCAACTTCTAAATCATCATCTGAATAAGAAAGTTCGAGATTCATAAACTCTATTTGAGTTCCTCTTAAAAATCCATAGCTACTATCTTCAAGATCATGATATGCAGGGCGAATACCTAAAAACCCAATAACATCGCCGTCTCTTAAACCAGCACCGATGGTTGTTTTTATAGCACGATGACTCTCAATGGGATTTGGAGGAGTTTTAATATCTAGCTTTTCACCTTGTCCAAGTGTAGCTCTTGCTTTTGAGAGTTCATGGAAAAGTTTTAAATATCTCTTTTTTTCTATTTCGCTTTTGCTGAATTTATACTCAAGCAGTTCTATTGATGCTTCCATAATATATCTTTTTTGCTGTGTGTTTATATCTGAGTTATTCATGATTTTATCTATCTTCATCTTTGAATCACTAAGCAAAATAGGCATTTTTATATATTTTTTATCTATTAGCTCTTCATATTTTAAAAGAGTAGTTCTTTTAGAAGGTCTAAAAAAATTCTTTATTATTATATTTTCTAAGTTAGTTGCATGAGCAGTTTCAAGGGGAATTACCTGATAGTTAAAGTACTCTCTTAAATGTAGTGACGGCCTTGCTGTCTCTAGAAGCCAAAGCATATTGTAAGAGCAGTTTTCGGTAAAAAAATAGTAGTAAGAGCGTGTCTCATTAAGTTCCCAAATATGCTTTATCATCCTAAGAACCTCCTCTTCACTAAGGTCTAGGTCATACTCCCAAATATCTCTTTGTTCGCTGTCTCTATACTCTTTAAGTTTATCATAGTAGGGAAGCAGTGAGTATCTTCCATAGTAGCCTCCAAAAAGTCCTTTTACTGCAAAGAGTACACCATTTTCTTCGTCTGGATTTGCATCGGCAGCATAATTTACGGCATAAGAGAGAAGTTTGGAGTTGTATGCAGAGTTAATGCGTAAGAAAGTGTGTCCAAACATAGAAGCGGGTGAGTTGATATGCGCGGATGGGAAAACCAATGTAACAGACTTGGGATTTAATCTATTTACTATAGTGTTGTACTTTTGGCATGCTACTTCTGGAAGTTGCGTTATATTTAACTCTTTTTTAAGCCAGTCTTTTCTTGCCGGAAATCTGCATGCAGTTGCATTGTCATCAAAGTTACTTTCATTGAAAAGAGCATCAATTGTTGCATTTAATTCGCTGTTTGCATTGGTTTTTCCATCTTTTGCAATAAAAAACCTATCATCGTCTATTTCACTGATTCCTTTTTCCATGTGCAGCAGCAGATGCCAATATCGCGATTGTGATAAGTTTAATTCTTGTGCTTTTTGTTTGTAGATATCCGCGGAAGCATTTAAGAAAGTTAAGCAAAAAAGAATAAACAAAAAAAATTTAAGTAAAATGAAAAAATCCTAAAATTAATATCCGAAAATAGGGTATAACCAAACAAAAAATATGTTTGGTTATCTGTTTTTATAGAGTTGTAGCAGAGATGTTATCAAGTACATCAGCCATTTCTACATTTTGGCTTGTGTAAATTTTATTGTAATTTTCTTGAAGTGATGCACAAAAAGTAGCTTTGTCAGATATTTCTAAAAGTTCTGCTAAAGTATCAATACTTTCACCGTGTCCAATAGCAATCTCTTTTGCAAGTTGATCCATATTTGAAGCTACAAACTCTTGAGCTCTCTCATTCATAACGAATTTAGTTTTTTCACAGCCTAAAGTTCCTGATGTGATACCAAATGTTTGATTTCCGAAAATCCCGTTTGTGGTCGCCTGAAGTGCCAGCATAATCGCAGTTGAATCATCTTTGATAATCATTGAACCAAGACCACACCCTGTTTGATTGTTTACATTAGCCATCATTGAAGAGCTTAATGCCACAACTGCCGCTAAGCTTACTAAAATTTTTTTCATCTAATATCCTTTTAAATTTAAGATAAAACTATTGTAGGATTTATTAGCTTAATCAAAAATTAGTTTTTATTTAGCTCTTCATCTCTCCAATACTTTGTTCCTTGAATTGTAGCTTGCAGAGCCAAACCGTTTTGTGTCAGCTTGTAGAGTCTTACACCCGGAGCAACAGTAATTGCCGCATTGATTGAACCGCCTTTGTCTTCGTATTTTGCAGCAGCATCAGCCTGTGCATTTGCCTCCCAGCCGGAGTTTACAAAAGTGTCATAAGCTTTTTTGTTCTCAAAAAGAAAAACGGCTCTAAAATCTTTCACGCCCAATCCTAAACCAACACCTCCAGAAGCCATATTCATATAGGTATTTACTCCTGTTTTGTTGTTATGTGCAAGACCTTTTCCTCCCTCTGCAGAGAGGAGGATAAGATTTACTCCGACATTGCTAAATGTAGCATATCCGTAAGAGCGAAACACCATTCTTTTTGCTTCTGGGGCATATTTATATAATAACTGCAGGGTTTGGTTGCTCTGCTCAATGCGATTTGCCCTCTCAAGCCTGTTCTCTTCGCGTACTTCATTTTTGCTCTTACCCGACCAAAAACCGTTGAATAGTATAACAATAAGAAGTAAGCTAAAAATAAGTTTTAAATGTTTCATCAATCGCCACCTTTGATATTTGTCAAAATAATAATATCATAATTTATTTAAATAGATAAATTAGTTATAATAAAAAATATTAAGTAAGAAGGTTGTTCTTTGTGTAAATTATGGAATTAAAGTATGAATAAATTTTTATTGTTTATAACTATTATTGTTTCAATAGTAAATGCTGAAGTTATTGAAATACAATCTTGTGTTGATAAATTTTATGAATTTAACTATGAAACGCCTGATGGAAATAAGATTGAAATACCAAAACAGACTACATTGATTATAGCAACTTTTGAAAAAGATATGGGTGTTTTGGTAAATGAATATCTACAATCTCAAAATCAAGCCTATTTGTTAAAGCACAACCTTGTATTTATAGCAGATTTAAGCACTATACCTGCATTTTTTAGAAAAATGTTTATTTTGCCTAAGTTTAAAAAGTATAGACATCATATTTATATGACTTTTAATAGTAAATTTAAAAAAACAGTTCCGAATGAAGAAGGTAAAGTTACTTTTTTTAGAATAGAAAATGCAAAAATAGCAGATATATCTTATGCATCAACACAAGAAGAACTTAAAGCAGCGATTGAAAAATAAATTTTATGCCTAATCGCTTTGGTATAATTGTAAAAATAATTCTATATATTAAGATAAAGCAAAAATGAATAAACTAGAAGAGTACTTAAATGCCCATGAGCGAAGTGAAATCCATCCTTCAGATATAGCAAAAATATTAAAACAGCTTGATGATGCTGAATTTAGTGCAGCAATAAAACTTGTACCAAAAGATTTAATAGGCGATGTGGCACTTGCTCTCCCAGATAGATATTTTGATGATATTGTAGAAAATCTCAGTGTTGATGAGTTAAAACATGCAGTATCTGAACTTGAATCAGATGATCAAGTTGATTTTATGCATGAACTTGAAGAGCTTGATGAAAATATTGCTTCTGAAGTTTTTGATACTCTTGATGAAGAGGACAGAAAAGAGATAATCAAACTTCAAACATATGAAGAAGAGGAAGCCGGTGCATATATGCAGCTTGAAATATTCACGGCTTATAAGAATGAGATTGTGCATGATGTTATTAGAAGATTTGCAGAACTTAGAAAATCCAAAGTAATAGAAAATATCCAAAATCTTTTTATTGTAAGCAGTGATAATAGACTTCTTTATACGGTTGGCTTGGATGATTTGCTGGTTTTTGATTTTAAAAAAACACTATTGGAAAATATAGAACAGAGTGAAGATAGTTTTGAGCCTAAAAAAGCAGAAGATAGAGAAAATATTAAAGATGTAGTACACTATTTTGAGGAGTATGATCTCTCTGTTATGCCGATTGTCAATGCGTATGGAATCTTGCTGGGGCGCATAACTTCGGATGATATCTATGATATTATCAATGAACATGCAACTGAGCAGATGTATCATTTGGCTGGAGTTGATGATGATGCTGAAGAGTATGATGAGATATTTAGAGCAGGTAAAAAAAGAGCATCATGGCTTGGAATAAATCTTTTTACAGCTATATTTGCCTCAATGGTTATTGGTCTTTTTGCTGATACGCTAGAGAGCATGGTTGCGCTTGCCGTTTTAATGCCTATTGTTGCTTCAATGGGCGGAAATGCGGGAACACAAAGCTTAACAGTTGTTGTAAGACAGCTGGCTCTTGGAGGGATCTCTAAAGGCGACGCTATGCGGATAATTAAAAAAGAGATTCTTATATCGCTTATGAATGGATTGATTTTTGCGGTTGTTATGGGTATAGTAGCTGCAATATGGTTTAATATAAATATGCTGGGAGTTGTTATTGCTTTAAGCATGGTGATAAATTTGTTAATGGCAGGTTTTTTCGGAGCCGCTATTCCTCTTTTTCTTAAAAAAATAGATATTGATCCTGCAATCGGCAGTACAGTAATTTTAACTACGGTAACTGATGTTGTAGGCTTTTTTAGCTTTTTGGCTTTAGCAACATATATATTATTATAGAGTTGATGATTTTATGATACAAAAAATTAAAAAGTATTCCACAACTAACAGACTGGTTTTTTTAGGGATTGTTTTAGGGGTGCTTTTTGGAATTTTTTTACCGGAAATGGCACTAAAACAGCAAGTTATAGGGCAGATTTTTATCAGTTTTTTAAAAATGTTGGTAGTGCCGCTGGTTTTTTCAAGCATATATGTCTCTATAATGGGACTTGGAAACTTACAGAGTCTAAAAAATATCGGGCTTAATACAATTGGCTTATATCTTTTGACAACCGCATTGGCAGTTCTTACTGCTATAACAGTTATGAATATTGTACCTATAGGAAATGAGATATCAGTGCAAGGTTTGGAATACTTAAAAGCTTCTGAAGTAGCGCCGTTTTCTTTTGATGCAATGATACTTAGTTTTATTCCAACAAATATATTTCATGCTTTGGCAGAGGGATCTATGATGCAGATTATCGTTTTTTCGGCTCTTTTTGCCATAGCCTCTTTGCACCTGAAAAAAGAGAGACAGCTTCTAATGCTTGATTTTTTTAGTGCTGTAACAAATGCGATACTTATAATGGCAGAGTGGGTTATTAAGATGACACCTATAGGTGTATTTAGTCTTATCTCTTATGTGATCGCTGAGCAAGGTGTTGATGTTATTGTTGGGTTGTGGAAATATGTAGTGATGGTTATATCTGTTTTGCTTGTTCATGCTCTAGTAACTTTACCTGCGATATTGGGCTTTTTTGGCCGTGTCAACCCCTTTAAATATTTGAGTGATGTTCGCGAAGCTTCGATAATGGCTTTTTCTACTGCATCAAGTACAGCAACACTTCCTGTATCTATGCGTGTTGTAGAGGAGGTTGGCGGAGTTGATAAAAAAAATGCATCTTTTGTTCTTCCTCTTGGAGCAACGGTTTCTATGGATGGAACAGCGGCATATTTAACAATAGCCGTTCTTTATATTTCTCATTTGGCAGGTGTTGATTTAAGTTTTGCGGATCAATTTCTTTTAGGAGTAACTGTTGTTGCTCTAAGTGTCGGCGTTGCAGCTTTGCCCAGCGCTTCTTTGGTTATGATGGTTGTTATTTTGAATCAGCTTGGCTTGGCAGTTGAATATATAGCTTTAATTATTGCAGTTGATAGAATTTTAGATATGGCTAGAACATCTTTAAATGTTACATCTGATTTGGTTGTTGTAAAAATTGTTGATCAATTACAAAAAATTAAAAAGCAAAATGTATAATTGTAAAAAAAGAAAAGAGTTTGCATGTTAAAACTTATATTGGTTGGAATTATATTGTTGCTTACTTTGGAAGCAGATAACAAAGAAGCCCTAGAAGCTTTTAAAAAAAGTGATTATGTCAGAGCCTTTGAGTTATATGAAAAGAGTGCAAAAGAGGGTGATACAACGGCACAGAGCGCTCTTAGTTATCTCTACGCAAATGGCTTGGGAGTAGAAAAAAATATTGATAAATCTATATATTGGCTGCAAAAGGCAGCATATGGCAACAATTCTGCAGCTCAATATGATCTTGGTATGATCTATTTGGGAGGTAACAATGTTAAAAAAGATACAAAAAAAGCGTTTGAGTATTTAAGTAAATCATCTGAACAAAACAATTCTAATGCCCAATACAATCTTGCGCTTATGTATTATAACGGTGATGGAGTTGATGCAAATGTAACAAAATGTGTAGAGTTACTGGAGCGTGCCGCAAGTGCAGGACATCAAAAAGCCGAACAAAATGTTGGGCGAATCTATATGCAGCTTCTTAAGTTTGAAGAGGCTTCTAAGTGGCTTGAAAAAAATGCGAAAGACGGAGATGAGAGTGCCTATTATCTTCTTGCAGAACTATATTGTCAATTAGAAGAGTTTGATAAAGCAAAAAAGTGGGCGCAAAAAGCTATTGATATTGGAGATAAAGAGGCAGAAATACTTTATAAAGAGTATAAATTAGAAAAATATTAGTAGTAAAGATTTTTTAAAATCTCTACATAGGAGTTATTTTATACCCAGACCCATATATATTGTGAATAGTATTATCTGGAAGTTTTGTACGAATTCTTTTCATAAGTGATGTTATGGCATGCATTGAAAACTCTTTTTTCTCTTTTCCTTCGTGAAGAAATTTAAAAATTTCTTCGGCAGAAAAGCAGTGGTTGGGCTGAGAAAAAAGTAGTTTTAAGAGTAAATTTTCCATTTTTCTAAGTTTAATCTCTTTAGAGCCAGTCCAAAGTGTATTTGTGTCATTATCCCAGTAAGTAGTATCATTAATATAAGTTCGATTTGTAGTTTTTCGGATTAATTCTACTGTGTCAAAGAGTACCTGCTTTAATACATCCGTTTTTATTGGTTTGATAAGGTATGTTTCAAGATGAAGTTTTATTGCTTTAAGAAGTTTCTCCTGCTCAGAGTGAGCACTTATTACAATAATTTTGGTCTCTTGATCATCCTTTCTTATTTTGGCAATCATATCAAGCCCATCAAGATTGGGCATATAGATATCTGTTAAAATAATATTTGGTCTCTTTTGTTTATAAATATCATACGCTTCATTTCCACATGCTGCCGTATAAACTCTGCTAAAAAATATCTGCAAATATTCAGATAGAGTTTCACGCAATTCTGTTTCATCTTCAGCCAGTAGAATAGATATATCTTTAATTTTATTGATTTTCATTTCTCATCTTTATGGTAAATTTTGCTCCAATTTTTTCATTGTTAATATTATATATGTTTTTTGCATTTAAAGAGCCATTCATATTCTCTTCTATAATCATTTTTGCTATATGCAGACCAAGACCGGTTCCCATTGATTTATGTTTTGTAGTAAAATAGGGATCAAATATTTTATTTAAATTTTTTTCATTAATCCCTCCACAATTATCCTCTATTGTAAGAGTTGCATAGTCAGAATCTCTATAAAGTGAGATTTTTACATCTGTATTTTTTAAATTTTTTATTGTTATTAAATCATTTATATTGGATAAAATTGAGACTATTACTTGAATAAACTCATTTATTAGTCCATAAATTTTATATTCATTATTAATGAAAAGATTTAATTTAACGCCTCTTTCATTAGATTTTATATTTACAATGTCAAGCGCTTTTTCTACAGCTTCGCATACGCTAAACCAAGATTTCTCTTTGTTTGGGGTATAGTAAGTCATAAAATCTTCTATCGTTTCAGACATATATATAACGCGTTTTTCCATTTTTTCTAATTTATCAGCTATCTCATCTTCGTTAAGCAATCCTGCTCTGTTTTTTTCTTTTAAGATTGCTAATGAAGTGTTGATAATTGCTAAAGGCTGCCGCCATTGATGTGCTATATTTCCAATCATTTCACCGATTTCTGCTCTTTTTGACTGTTCAAAAAGAAGTAAGTTACGCTCTTTTAAAGCGCGCTCTTTCTTTTGCAGCTCTTTTATAATGTCTATTAATTCTTGATTATACTTCTCTTCTATATATAACCCACAATCAAGATTTTTCATATCTTCAATCAATTTTGGGATATATTTTTTCTCTATCATAGAACCATGTTGAGGTGCTATTAAATTGATATCAAGTTTTTCTATTTTAGAAAGAGCATAATTAAAAATATCTTTACTCGGCATATACTCCTTATGAAAAAGTTTTGCTTTTTCAAAATATGTCTCATCTGCATAAAAATCCCAAGACTCTTCAAGACCTCCAAAAATATCACCTGAAAACAGAACCTTTGAATCTGGTTCGTATGTTACAAATGCACCGGGAGAGTGACAGTATGGTGTTGTCAAAAAATCTAGTTTTAAACCGTTTGAAGTTAGCAGAGTATAGTTGTTTTTGTCTATATTATAGTAGCTTGATGTTATTAGATAGTGTTTAATTAAAAGAGATATTCTAGAGTGGGTTACTATCTGCAGATCTGCTCTGTTGATAAGCTTTTCAATCTCCGGAACTGCAGCTGCTAAGTCTGGATCTTGATGATGCAGTATAATATATTTGACGGCATTAATATCAATAATGCTTTTTACTTTTCTTATTGTCTCTTCAAACTCAAGCATGGAACCTGGATCAATAAGAATCGATTCGTTTGCATTTTTTATAAGGTAGGGATGGCACTGAAAAGGATCATCTTTTAAGTGCATACCAACCCAGTAGATATTTGGTGCAATTAGCACTGCTTCTGAAGTATTAAGGTGTTTAGACATTTTCTCCAAACCATTTTAACTGTTCTCTTAATTGTACTACTTTGCCGACAACTATAAGTGCAGGAGTAGGAATATCATTTGTTTTTTCAACTATATTTTCAAGTGTTCCTACAACTACAATTTGCTCTTTTGTTGTTCCTTTTGATATAACAGCACATGGATAATCATTTGGTTTGCCAACCTCTATAAGCTTTTTAGATATTTCCGGAAGGTTGTGCAGACCCATTAAAAAAACAATAGTATCATCAGTTTTGAAATTTTTCCAAGGAATTTGGGACTCTTTTTTATTTGGAGATTCATGTCCTGTTACAACTCTAAAACTAACTGCAACACCCCTATGTGTCACAGGTATTCCGGCATATGCAGGAGCGCTTATGGCAGATGTTATTCCGGGGATTATGTCATATTTAATTCCGCGCTCTTGAAGATAAAGCGCCTCTTCTCCGCCGCGTCCAAATACAAAAGGATCCCCTCCTTTTAAGCGAACTACATTTTCATGTTTTAATGAATTTTGATAAATTATTTCATTAATATCATCTTGAGGAACAATATGTTTGCCATCTTCTTTTCCTACATAAACAAAATGGCAGCCATTTTTTGCCTCTTTTAGGATATCCGGATTGGCCAAGCGGTCATATATTATAACATCAGCCTCTTTTATAACTCTAAATGCTTTTAAGGTTAAAAGTTCTATATCACCCGGACCGGCGCCTGTTAAATAAACTTTGCCCATTATTTTGCCTCTTCGTAAATAAATATACCTGATGGTTTTTTAACATTAAATATTTCGCGGGAAAGATACCAATCTTTTGTATTTATAACCGCTATTTTATTTGTATCGTTTACGGATACATAAAGATTTGGTCTGTTACCCGACCATCTAATATGTAAAACTTTTCCATCAAATTCAAATCTTTTAATAATTTCAAGAGTTTTTGTATCAATAATTTGAATTACAGGAAATTTTTCACCACTAAATGTAACAGCCATATATTTTTTGTCGGGGCTAAGTGCAGTAAAGACCGGAAGACCTTCTGTCTCGATATTTTTTACAAATTTAAAATCAGAAGTGTAAACTAAAACTTTGTTATCTCCAACTGCAGGAATAAAGACATTCTCATCACTTATGCTCCAAAATCCAAAATGAGGAACTTTTAAAACTGGTTTTCTGTCTCCAAGTAAAATTTTGATTTTTGAGTACTTCATAGTATCCAAATCTACAACACCAAAAAAATCACTTTTGAAAAATCCTGTGATAAAGTTGTTGTTTTTTATCATTGCATCAAAAGGCATAACTCCAACATTTTCAAACTCTTTGTATATTTCAAAATGCGGTAGATCTTTGCCCTCATTTTTATCTTTTAGTACAGTAATTTTGTCATTATTCATTTGGGAGAAAACAAGATAATTTTTATATTTTTTTATACCTACATTTTTTGAACCTGTTTCAAAAGACTGAATAGGATTCAAATCTCTATCTAAAATATCAACACTTTTTTTAGCATAGTTTGCAACAGCTATGTAATTTTTCGCTACCGTAAAGCCAATAGCGCTGTCACTTGTTTTGCGCTCTTTGAGTATTTTTTCTGCTTCAGGGTCAAATTTTACTATATACCCGTCGCGTGAAATAACATAGCCGTCTTTGTCATAAAATTTCACAACACCGTGGTTCATATTATGAACTCCAGTTAAATAGCCTTTTGTCATGCCTTGCTCTATTATTGCTAAGGATTCGTCTTCTCTCTCAACGACAAAAAATTTCTCTTGCGTATTTAACATTGCAAGTACAGGATTTACTCCTTTTGCACTTAAAGTGGTGAAAATGGCCGCAATTAATGAGGCTCCCAGTAAAATTTTTTTTGTTCTCATTAATGCTTCCTTCTCTCTTGTTCAGTTAAATAACATGATGGATCTTCACTCCATAAATCACCTGTAATAGCATAAGCTCTTGCTCTTGAGCCGCCGTTGCATATATCTATCTGTTGGCAGTTTGAACATATACCGCTGATTTGTGTTCTTGGATGAATGCGCAGTTGGTCTAGAAGCTCACCGCCTTTCCAAATATCACCGAAGTTTTGTTCTATTATATTTCCAATGGTTAATGGGAAGAATGGATCCGGTCTTACATCACCTTCGCTGTTTATATTTAAAAGTTTTCGTCCGGCACTGTTTCCGCCCCACTTAACCAAACGCTCTCTCATTGTATCTTTTAGTTCAGGATATTCAAGAGCAAATCTATCTAAAAACAGAACTGCATCTTGTTCCATATTTCCGGTTACTATCTCAATGTCTCTGCCTGTTTTATGATATTCAAACGCTTTGTCAAGGATAAACTCTACAGATTTTCTTCTCTGCTCTTTTGAGAGGTCCATTTTTAAGTTGTCTAAACCACGACCGGAGTAGACAAGATGAGAAATATAGATTTTTGGAATATTCTCTTTTTCAGCTAAGTCAAAAATGTACTCTAAGGAATTTACCGTATCTTTTGTAAGAGTAAAACGGATCCCGATTTTAGCTCCGGTTTCTATAGCAAGACGAACAGCTTTAAGCGTTTGGGTAAATGCACCTTTTAGTCCGCGGAAATAGTCATGAGTAGGTTCATCTCCATCTATGCTTACACCGACATATGTAAATGTGTCCACTATGCGCTGTATATTTCCTGTTGTAAAATAGAGGCCGTTGCTGGAGAGATAGGTGATGATTCCATTCTCTTTGCAAAAATCGGCAATTTCAAAAAGATCTTTTCTTGTAAGAGGCTCGCCGCCAGAGAAGATGATAAATTTTACGCCGTTTTCTTTCATCTCTAGTATTGTTTTTTTAATCTGCTCAGTTGTTAAAGTATCAACTTCATCTAATGTTGATTTAGAGTAGCAGTGAAGACATGAGAGGTTGCATCTATTTGTAAAATTCCATATTGCTATTGAACCCCCAAGAACTCTTTCTGGCTTGTCTTCAACAACTGAAGATATTAAATTGGATAATCTAAACATTATTTGCCTTTATATAAGAGTACATATTTTGCAATAGCCTCTCTCTCTTTGTCGGTTAGTTTAATTTTTGTCATAACTGTTCGTTTGTACCCAAAAGCCTTATACATTGATTCAGGGTCTAAAATATAAGCTTGTATCTCTTCATATGTTCGCTTGGAAGCAATTTCACTAAAAGATGGACCGAAAGCTTCAGCACTCTGGTGATGACAACCCCAGCAATAAGTTTCAAAAACTTTCTTTCCGTCCAACTCATTTGCAGATAAAAATGAAATTAAACTCAATATTACTGCTATAATTTTTTTCATAATTTTTCTTTTGCTTTGATATATTATTTTAACTAAAATAAGCTTGAATTATGGCTTATAAATGTCATAAATTACAAATTTTACATAATGATTTATAGTTATGTATGCATTAATTTTAGTTAAATAATTTAGATTTTGTGATAAAAAAAGACTTTCCCCAGCAAGGGGGAAAGAATAAGTTACACCTTTATTGAAAAGAGAGCAGATGCAACAATTTGGAAATTATGCTCCAGGAATAGTTTGTCTATGCTCGATAGAGTATGTAAAAGTAGGAGTTGTTAAGCCATTGATATATTTAACAAATTTACCTGTTTTTGCTTCATAGATACCGATACGACCTGCATTCCACTCAGAAATCATAGTCCAGTGACCGTGATTAGCCGGTTCAGCATGTAAAATTCTTGGAACTATTACTTTACCATTTTCATCTTTAACAGTTGGAACTTTCCATTTGTATAAAATTTTGTGAGTTACAGGATCCATAACAGTACCTTCAGTTGTACCAACTGTAAGTATTCTGTCTAATTCAAGAGTTTGTTTGTTGATCAAATGAACTTGATTCCAAACATCATCACCACCTAAAACATTATCTGCCCATAAAAATGGTGTATGCTCTGATGTACCTATAAATAATCCACCGCCGCCAGTTGGAATTTGACGAATTACATCAAAATGATCATCCCAGATAGTTACTTGACCAAGATTCATATTAACAGTTGCACCGAGCTGCTGTCCTAGAGTTTCATTATACCAAGAAGAACCTTGACCTGGGTGTGGCTTAGATGCAGGACCTGTATAGATTTTTGTTACTAATGATTTAGTTTTAAAATCAACTACACCGACAACATCACTTCCTTGAGAAGCGATAAATAAGTAACGACCAATCTCTTTACCTTCATTTAAGAAACCATCATGAAGAATATCACCGATATTTGGAATATCTCCAACGATTGGGAAATCAGGCTTAGAGTAGTCTACGATATAAACATGTCCACCATCTTTAAGTGCAAATGCAAAATAAGGACCGTATGGAGTATCGAAAATACCAGCTACACGAGATGAATCAATATTTCCATTTGGTTGAATAACACTTGAAGTAGGATAAACTTTTAACGGCTCAAGCGTCATAGCATCCATAAGCACAGCACCGCCCGGAGTGTAGTTACCAGCCATTAAGTATTTACCATCCGGAGAAACTGCAAGACCACGAGATTCAGAACCAACCTGACACTCAGCAATTTTTTGTTGGCCCGGAGTGTTAAGGTCGTACATTGTTACTAAACCTGAGCGAGAGATTGAGTAAGCATAACGAGGCTGACGCTTGTTTGTAACTGTTACATGGACAGCAAAACCTGCTGGATGTCTAGATAAAATTTTACCGCTTGTTCCATCAACAAACACTACGCGTTCAGCATCACGCTCTGTTACGAAACAGATATCCGTATTTTTCTTAACATCTACTGCTTTTGGATATTTTTTGAAAAATTCCATTCTGTCATTTAGAGGCTTCCAGCCATCTTTTACAGCATCAAGTGTAAGTTGTTTGATTACTCTGCCTTTAAAGTGTTGTAGATAATCAACCATTTTATCAGCATCAGCCTTGCTAAATTTATCTTTAAACTGAGGCATAGCTGTACCTGCTTTACCATTTAATATAGTTTCTGCAAGTTCATAAGCATTTTTTTTGCCAATCACACTTGGACGAAGATCTGAACCAACACCGCCTTCGTGATTAGGACCATGACATCCCTGGCACTCTTTTTCAAAAACAGCTTCTACATCCATACTTGATGTATCAGCAACTAATCCTGAACCAACGATTGCCATTGCAGCAACCGACATAACTAACTTGTTTAATCTCATTTTATTTCTCCTTTTTCAGAATTAGGAGTAGTTTAATCTTTTTTTACCAAATGTTTCTTGATACAAATCAATTTTTTTATTAGATTACAAAATTAAGATTTGTTTTATTATTTATGTAACTAAATGAGTCATATAAGCATATTGAAACTTTTGAAAGTATTTTTACATAAAAAATGCCTTATGTATAATTATAGAATATAGCGCACTGATAAAGAAAAAAGAGCAGTAGATAATAGAATTGTAATAATGTTAAAAACAAATTTTTGTTTTATATTGTTTCTATTATAAAGATGATAGACAAGACTTTACTTATATAATATTTAAGATATAAGATAAGAAAACAGACAATTAGAATAAAAATGCTAAAAAATATTATGTAACTCTTTTTAAATTTTATTTTAAGTTTGGTGTTATATTATTCACTAATTAATTTTTATAAATAAAATTAATTTTTGTGAAATTTACTTAAAAAGCATAAAGGAAAAATATGAATAAAGCTTTATTAATAGTTGTTACATCTGTTGCAACTTTATTATTAACAACTGGTTGCAGTACATCTACAGGAGTTTCGAGTAGTCCTGATTTACAAAGCGGCGATAGAACAATTTGTAAAACAGCAATTCATACACAAGAGCACAGCAGTGACAAAGTTATGCAAATCATAAAATCTGCCGGCGAAAAAGAGGGATGGAGAATGACCCCGTTTAAATCAAATGCTATAATCGCTGAGAAGTTTGTTGATGGAGAGATGATTTCAACAACAATTACATTTGCAAAAGAGCATATATCTTGCACAAAATGCAAAGAGTCTGAAGATGAGTTGAAAATCTTGAGAGCAGCGATAGTTGATGAATTAAAAAAAGAAGATGCTCACCATTGAGTTAATCATTTACTTTCATTCACCTAGATGATTTTAATTATCTAGGGGTATTATAAATATAATAAAAATTTTGTACTAAATAAAACTCTCTTTCATAATTTAATATCTCTTTTATTATTTCATATTAAGCAAATAGTTATATCATACGAAAAAATAAAAAATTTAAAAGTAGAGAAAAATGGATTTTTTTAAGTATATTCATGCAGTAGGAACCGGAGCAAAAGCTAATAGAGATTTAACTTTTGAAGAATCAAAAGATATGATGAGTCAGATTTTAAATCAATCAGTTTATAGTGAGCAGATAGCTGCTTTTTTACTTGGATGGAGACTCAAGCCTGAAACAACACAAGAATTTAGAGGTGTTGTTGAAGCATGTGATATGTTTATTGAAAAAACACCGGTGGCAAATTCTATAGAACTGGGATACCCCTTTGACGGTAAGGTAAATAACCCTTTTATGTTTCCTCTTATTGCAAAAGTTTTAGAAAACTCAGCTTTGAATCTTGTAGTCGTCGGAGATGATTTAGCACCTGCAAAAAAAGGGATTACACTAAAAGAAGTCGCAACAAATATAAAACTGAATAAAAATATATACTATTTTGACAGAGCAGATTTTTTTAAAGAGATGCATAATTTAACAGACCTTCGCATGAGACTCGGTCTTCGTACGGGATTAAATACAATTGAGAAATTGACACATGTAGGAGAGAGCGAATACGCAATCACGGGAGTATTCCATAAACCGTTTGTAAAAAAATATGTTGAAATTTTTGCTCATAAATATAAAAGACTTGCCTTAATTCAAGGGAATGAGGGAACTCCTGAACTCTTTAGCAAAGGGCGTTTATGGATTGTAAATGGATCTGATGTTGAAGAGTTTATAGTAGATCCGCAATATTATGGTATAAATTATTCAAAATCTTGGGAAAAAATAACTTTGCAAGAGTCCTTGGAGCAGACAAACAATCCCTCTGATGGTTTATTAAAGCTGGCACGATTAAATGCGGCTGTTTTTCTTTTTGTGGCACAAAAAGCCAGTAGTATAGATGAAGCTTATGAAAAACTAAATGGATAAGTTCTCTAATCATATAAAAAATATTTTACATGGATTTTTTTTGGCAATTGGGACAACGATTGCTGAACCGTCAACTATTTTACCTCTTATTGTAAATTATTTTGGCGGAAGTTCTATGCTTGTCGGATTTTTTGCATCTTTGCTTCGAGGCGGAGCTGTCGTAGTGCAGCTTTTTGCCGCATTTCATGCACAGAGCTATACCCGTATGCTGCCATATCTGCGTAAAATCTTTTTTATTAGATTTATATCATGGTTTTTTATCGGCGTTGCCATTATTCTTTTTGGTGAAAATTATCCAAATATAACACTGGCTTCTATCGGATTTGGACTTTTTATGTTCTCCTTTAGTGCAGGTTTTGCAGCAATCTATTTTAGAGAGATAATGGCGAAGATTTTTTCTCATAAATTTCGTGGAAAAACTATGGCATATCGTCAGTTTTTCAGCGGAGCAGGAGGACTTTTAAGCGGTGCTTTTGCAGCATGGATACTTGAATCGTTTGATGCACCGCAAAGCTACGGCTATCTTTTTATAATAAGTTCTTTTATTATGGGTTTTGGTTTTTTTGCTTTTTCTTTAGTTGATGAACCGATAAAAAAAGAAGTTTCTAAAAAAGAGAGAACATTTAAAGAGTTTTTACAAAATTCCTATCTGCTTTTAAAAGCGGATAAGAATTTGCAAATACAGGTTGTTACCTTTCTTTTAGCATACGGATATCTTATCGCTTTGCCATTTATCATACTTGATGCCAAGCAAAAGATAGACCTTGGAGGTGTGGCAATTGGTTCTTTGATAACAACACAAATGGTAGGCGCAATGATTAGCAACTTTTTATGGGGTAATCTGAGCGGAAAAGGGCGAAACACATTAACGGCAAAATTTTCAATAATAATGCATGTTTTTGCTGTTATTTTAGCAGTTTATGCGACTTCTTTATATGAGTATATGATTATCTTTTTTTTAATCGGTGCTTCAATTGATGGTAATCGTATAGCATCTAGCAATCTTATATTAAAGATTGCACCTGCTGAAAAAAGACCTGTTTACATTGCTCTTCAGATGAACATCGTCTCTTTGGGTCTATTTTTTTCAATTATCGGCGGGGTAATTTTGCACTATTTAAACTATACAGTGCTTTATGGCAGTTCAATAATGGTGCTTCTTGCAGCATTATATTTGTCTTTTAAATTAAAAGATTAGATGTTGTAGAGATCTTTTTTTAAAATAAGATGATTTTTGGTCTGTTTTTTTTCAGCTTAATCCATAATATCACAGCTTTTCTATAATTTATTTATCACTCCAGCTGTTGATATAATTTTGTGCTTTTTTATCAAGTATTTTCATTCTCTCTTTGCCTTTTGGCAAAGTTTTTCTTAACTCTTTCATCTCTTGCAAAAATTCGCATATATTAGAAGGTATTAGTTTTTGAAGATATCTTTTTAAATGTTTTGCAACCGCCGGTGATGATCCTGATGTAGATATGGCAATAGTTAAATCATCTTTTTTTATATATGAGGGAAAAATAAAATCACAATATTCTGTTGAATCAACAGAGTTGCAAAGGCATTTATACTGTTTTGATTCTTCAAATATTTCAGCCTGTAGCGGGATGTTGTCAATGGCAATAATGACTATATCAAACTCTTTGATATCACCCTTTTGATAACTTCTTTTTTCAAAATGAAGTTTTTTTTCTTTAATTACAGTACTCATTTCATTTGAGAATTCAAGTGCAATAAGCGAAATGTTTGAGGTGAAATCTAAGAGATGTTCTAATTTTTTAAAAGCTATACAACCGCCGCCGATAATAAGAACTTTTTTATTATCAAGTTTTAAAAAAGCTGGAAAGTAATTCATTTTTTTCTTTCTTATATTCTTTTGTGTGACATAATATCATACTTTTAAAAAAAAGTTTTATTGATAAAAATCAATTAGCATTTACTCAAATTAGACTACAATCGATAAAATAAAACAATGAATGGAACAATATATGAAAGATGAAATCTTATCACGAATTCAGAAAAATTTTCCTTTAGTCGCAAGACCGTTTAAAGTAATTGCTGATGAGTTAAACAGTAGTGAAGATGAGGTTATTGCTATTTTACAAGAAGAGAAAAATAACAACATTATTCGACAAACATCGGCGATATTTGATACAAAAAGATTGGGGTATGAATCTTCTTTGGTTGCATTTAAGGTTTCTGAAGAGAAGATAAATGATGCGGTGAAAATAATAAACTCTCATCCAGGCATTTCCCACAACTATGAGAGAAATCATGATTTTAATATTTGGTTTACACTTGCAGTAGCTCCAAATTCAAAACTCGGGCTTGAAAAAACTGTACAAATTTTAGCAAACGCTGTGCAAGCAGATGACTATATCACTCTTCCGACACTAAAACTATTTAAAATCAATGTAAAATTAAATACTACCGGTAAAGATGATAAAAAAGAGAAAGTAAAAAAAGCTAAATACAAAGATATAGAGCTGACTCCGCTTCATCATGAAATAATAAGAAGCACTCAGTATGATATAGAGATAGTAAGAGAGCCTTTTAAAAAGATAGTTGAAGAGTTAGATATAGATTATGATACATTTTTTTCGATTTTAAACGAATTGCAAGAGGCTGGCGTTATGAGAAGATTTGCCTCTATTCTTAACCATAGAAAAGCAGGTTTTAGTGCAAATGCAATGGTTGTATGGGATATAGATGAAGCAAAAGGAGAGGAGATTGGTAAAAAAGCTGCTGAATTTAGCGCAGTTTCACACTGTTATCTTCGTCCAAAGTATCCAAATTGGCCATATAACCTTTTTACTATGGTTCATGGAAAAAGTACGGATGAGACAAATGCGATTATTGCTGAGATGGCAGAAGAGATTGAATCAAAAGAGCATATGCCGCTTTATAGTTCACGAGAATTTAAAAAAGTAAGAGTAGAGTATTTTACCCCAGAATTTGAAGATTGGGAAGAGAAGTATAATAAATAAAAAATTATAAAGAAGTTTTAAAAAAAAATGAAAAAAAGCATAGGAATAATTGGATGCGGATGGCTTGGAAAACCTCTTTTTAAGAAACTCTCAGATGATTTTGAAGTAGAGTGTTTTTCAAGAGAGCATACTGGTGATACCTCTTCTTTTTGGAAAAGAGACACCATAATAATTGCCATACATACTAAAGATGAGTATCTCAAAACGCTTCAAAAAATAGTTGCATTAACTAAACCTGATTGCAATCTTATTTTAATGAGTTCTACATCGATATACAGAGAGTTTGATTGTGATGTAGATGAGAGTTTTGAGATAACAGAACCATCACTTATAAAAGAGGCTGAAGAGTTGGTATCTAACTCAAAAGAGAATGCTCTTATCTTAAGGCTTGGCGGTTTAATGGGAGATGATAGAATTGCCGGAAAGTGGAAAAATGCAAATGTATTTAGCGATGGTTTTGTAAACTATATTTATAAAGATGATGTTATTAATATTGTAAAAATGATGATAAAAAAAGATATAACGAAAGGTATTTATAATTTAGTTGCTCCAAAACACCCTCTTCGTTCTGAGATACATAAAAAAAATAGTAAAAATTTTGGATTTGAACTTGGAGTATTTGAAGGTATGACAAAACGCAGGGTTTTGTCTCATAAGCTGATTAAAGATTTAAATTATACTTTTTTATATCCAAATCCGCTTAATTTTTGGGATTAGTTGCTTCTGGCTAAAGCGGCAAAATCAATCTCTTCACTGCTCTTTTTTTCAGCCGCTTTTTTATCTTCTTCAAAACTTCCTGTGCTAAATATATACTCACTGCGTTTTAGGATGCACCCTTTTGTTCCTGGCACACACTCTTTTTGAAGTAATTTACAATATCCTTTGTGATCATGTTGACATGTCCATCCCATACCAAACCTCGTTTTTGATAATTATGCTATAAATTTTTAAATAAATAATAAAAATAAAGAGCTAAAAAAGCCCTTTATTTTACAGAGAGTATATTGATATTAAAGTTTAACTCTTTGCCCGCTAAGGGGTGATTGAAGTCAATAACTACTTCATTGTCTAAAATCTCTTTTACAACAACTTGAATAGGGTTGCCATCTGGTCCTTGACCTTGAAGCTGAAGACCTGCTGATAGTTCGATTCCATCAAACTGCTCTTTTGGAAGCTTTTGTATTGCTTCTTCGTTATACTCACCGTATGCTTCATTTGCTGGAACTACGATAGAAGCTTCTTCACCTTCACTCATATCTGCCATTCTGGACTCTAATCCAGGGATGATTTGACCCGTACCAAAAGTAAACTCTAACGGCTCTTTATTAACATTGCTATCAACAACATTTCCTTCAACTTTTACTTCATACTCCATAGAAACTACTTGATTGTTACTAATAGCCATGCTTTTCCTTTTATTTTAGTTAAGCGGCACTATAACAAAATAGGTTTATATGAAAGTTAAAGTTTGATATTAAGGTGATTTTTGATTTAGTTTTATTTGATGATAAACAAGAAAATAAAGAGATATTTAAAAAATTTGTTTATAAAAGTTTATAAAAAAGATTAGGTATGGAAGATCCATACCTAAATGTTATGACAATATCTCTTCGATAGTAATATAATCACCTACTTTGCCGGTCATCTGTTCTACATCAGTGTTTACCGGAAGTGTTTTTTTACCAGGTCTCCATCCCGCCGGACAAACTTCACCTGTAGCAGTTGCATGTTGCCAAGCTCTTACTTGTCTTAGAAACTCGTTTACATTTCTTCCAACAGAGTCAGCCTGTACTTCTTGAGCTACACAAACACCATCTGGATTAAATAAAAATCTTCCTCTTAAAGCAACACCTTCCTCTTCGATAAGCACGCCGAAAGATTCAGCTACAGATTTTGTAGTATCTGCACCTATTGTAAGTTTCAAGTCTTTTAAGATTGGTTCAGTCTCTACAAATCTTTTGTGTGAGAATTTTGTGTCTGTTGATATAGGAAGAATTTCTACTCCTAACTCTTGAAACTCGTCATATTTTGCATTCATAGCAGCTATCTCAGTAGGACAGACAAATGTAAAATCTGCAGGATAGAAACAGACCACCGTCCACTTACCTTTATAATCTTCACTTGATACCGTTGTATAGTGACCTGTTTTTGAATCGTATGCACTCATTTTAAATTCCGGCATTTGTCTTAAAACCATTGTTGAACTCATTTTTTTCTCCTTTTTTGTTTCTATTTGGTTATTTTCTGCTACTTCTTTTTTATCTTCTCTAGCTTTTACGCCTGTATCACAAGCCATATTTTTCTCCTTTTAAAAACTCTTTTATGAATTTTTAATAACATTACTAAATTTTAAAACTTTAATCAATATTAATTTTGATTAACTTTATTATAATATGAAAAAATAAACACTAGACTTAAACTAAAGTGTATATATTAAAATTAACTTTATTTTAAAAAAAGGAGAAAAAATGAGAATAGCTATAGTTGGGCTTGGCGGTGTTGGCGGATATTTGGCAGCATCTTTGGTAAAAACTTCTCATAAAGTGGCTGGATTTGCAAGAGGTGAACATCTTGCAAAGATACAAACTAGCGGACTTAAAATAGTTGAAGATGAAAAAGAGTGGCAGGTAAATCTTTGTGCGAAGAGCCTTCAGGAAGCTGATGGGTATTTTGACATAGTGATTTTTTGTGTCAAAAGCTATGATCTTGAAGAGTCTTGTAAAGCAATTGCATCTCATATTGATTCAAACTCGATTTTGATCAGTTTTTCAAACGGAGTCTCAAATGCCGATCTCTTAAGAGAGCTCTCAGATGCAAAAGTTTTAGAAGGATGCATTTATATACTTTCACATATTCAACAAGCAGGAGTTATATGTAAAAAAGGGGATGTTTTTGCAGCTGTTTTTGGAGGAGACAAAGATGCTGTTCAAAAACTCTCATCTGTGTTTGATGAAGCAAATTTAAGATATAAAATTCCATCAGATATTAAAGCGGCAGTATGGAAAAAATATATATTTATTTCAGCTTTTGCAACTTTGACAACCTATTATGATGCGAATATACGAGATGTTTATGAAAATCACTACAATGAAGCAAAAGCGCTCTTGAGAGAGATAGCAGAAGTAGCACAAACAAAAGGGGTAGATATTTATGATGAGATAGAAAACTCACTTCAAACTGCAGGCAAAGTTCCGTATGATTCAAGCACATCAATGCACTTGGATTTTAAAAATAGAAAAAGAGATGAACTTGAGACTCTAAGCGGCTATATAGTCAAAGAGGCAAAAAGGAACAATATAGAAGTTCCTTTTATGGAGAAGATGTATTTAGAGTTGCAAAAACGACGAATTAGCTAAGTTTGGCAATCTGTTTTATAGCACTTAATTGTTTTTTATCTAGATTTGGATGGATACTTTGAACAAAACCGACTAAAGAGTCATAAGAGTTTAAATCACAATATTTGTCAAACAGAGCCTGTTTTGCAAATGTATCAATTACTATGTTTTTTGATAATGCAAGATCTGGATGTTTGTAAAGATATGCCAATTTTAGTGATGTATCTTCTTTGAAGAGTTTTTTTACTTTTGCCTCGGCAATCTCCTTTTGCAGCCCTTTAGAAGTTAAAGAGTTTTGTATATCTAAGTATGAAATCGCTCTTTCTTGATAGCTTTGCGAAACTGAATCTGTATAAAGAGGCGAAGCCAATAGTGGGTTGATTGTATTTGAAACTAAAACTATTAAAAAAATAGAACGCTTTGTTAAGATGAAAATCTTTACCATTGCCTGTTTCCTTTAATTTATATAACCCATTTGAGTTGAGTATATTGTAAAGAAGATTTGTAAATTTTTGGACAATATTTTGTAGAACTACACTGTGTTTAAAATAGTTTGATTAAAGTGTTTCAATATCAACCAGTTCTACGCGGGAACACTCTTTTTTTAAGAGCTTTTTGCTGTTTGCATCATCTTCTGCTAAACTTAAAAGATCTGCAAAGTCATTTTTAGATACTTCGACAGTATGAAGCTGTTTAAGTGTTTCAATGCTGAGCGTTGCCTCTTCTGTTGAATTAAGCGTAATATTGCGATGCCCTTTGGCAAACTCTGATTTTATGGCTTTTGCCACTTTTTCATTGCTAAGCAATTCTTTAAGTGAAATCTTTTGGTTGAGGTCATTATCGCAGAGTACTTTATAAGTAATCATTATCTTTCCATCCATTTTGCTAATTTCCTTTACAAGTTTTAGAAAAAAACATTATAGTTAAATCTACAAAATTAGCAAAATAGTTATGAGATTTTAAAATTAAAGCTTTTACTGTTCTTGAATCGTCCAGATAATTTTTGTTTTATCATATCCTAAAAATGGAAGTTTGGCTAAAATCATATTTGTGGTCTCTTTATCTAGTGTAGGTGTGCGAGAGAGAATCCAGAAATACTCTCTTGAAGGCTCGCCGATTACTGCATAAGTGTAGTCGTTATCTAGCATCAAAATCTGATAGTCTCCATAAAAAGGGCCAAAAAAACTGACTTTTAGTTTTGCGTTTGTATTGTCTACAGCGTAAGCTTTTCCTACGGCTTTGCTTAGCGCATTGTTTTTAAAACACTGGTTTAAAACCTTTATCTTTGAATCTTCTTTAAAAGTGTATGTTGCATTTACATTGCTGCAACCTTTTTCAAATGAGTGATCATATCTCGCTATCTCATACCATTTTCCGAAATATTTTTGCAGATCTACCGAATCTACAGTGGGGAGAGGTTCATACTGTTTTGTGCAGCCAACAAGTGATAAGAGAAAACTCAATGCCAATACAATACGCTTCATTTAAAATCCTTTTTATTTCCGTTGTTAAAGTTTATGGAGGATATCATAAAAAAGAGCTTATAAGGTTTTATTTTTATGCCAATTTTAACAATTTTTTTGACATCAAAAAGGAGCTGATAAATTTATTATCGGCCTTTTATGGATTCATTTGGAGGATTTTCGTAATATTGATATAATGTTTCAAACCCACAATAAGGAAATACATAATATAAGGAAAGACATAAAATATGGAAACACCGGTAATTATTTCATTTATAGCTTATATGCTAATAATGGTAGGGATAGGATTTTATTTTTATTTTAAAACAGATGATTTGAGTGACTTTGTTTTAGGAGGACGAAATTTAGGTCCAGGAGTTACAGCGCTGAGTGCTGGAGCATCGGACATGAGCGGATGGCTGCTTTTAGGGCTTCCTGGTATGATGTACTCTCAGGGTCTTGTCGGAAGTTGGATAGCTGTGGGTCTTATAGTCGGGGCATATCTTAACTGGCATTATGTGGCAAAACCGCTTCGTGTTTACACCCATTATCTTCAAGATGCGATTACTATTCCTGACTATTTCTCAAACCGCTTTAATGAAAAAGGTGATTCTCTTCGGGTTGTAACGGCTGTAGTTATTCTTATCTTTTACACTCTTTATACCTCTTCAGGACTTGTCGGTGGTGCAAAACTCTTTGAGGCAACTTTTCATCTTGACTATGATACAGCACTTATTGTTGGAAGTTTTATTATAGTCTCTTACACTTTTTTAGGCGGCTACAATGCAGTAAGTTGGACAGATTTTATTCAGGGCATACTTATGATGCTTGCATTAGTCGTTGTGCCTTTTGTTGTTCTTTCAGATATTGGCGGCTTAAGTGAGGGACTCAAAATTATAGAATCTATTGATCCCTCAAATCTGGATATTTTTAGCGGAGCATCTATAATTGGGGTTATCTCTTTAATGGCCTGGGGTCTGGGTTACTTTGGTCAGCCGCACATTTTGGTTCGTTTTATGTCTATTCGCCATGAAGATGAGATGGAGCGTGCAAAAACCATAGGCATGACATGGATGGTTGTCTCGGTTATCGGTTCATTGGCAGTAGGATTTTTTGGATTAGCATATGTAGTATCACACGGAGTGGAGCTTCAAGACAGCGAAAAAATTTTTATAACACTCTCTCAACTTCTTTTCAACCCATGGATAGCAGGCTTTTTACTCGCAGCAATCTTGGCGGCAATTATGAGCACTGTTGACTCTCAATTGCTCGTCTCCTCTTCTGTTCTTACAAGAGATCTTTATCATGCCATATTTAGAAAAGATGCAAGTGATAAAGAACTTGTATGGGTGGGAAGAGTTACAGTAATAGCTATTGCTCTCATTGCATGGTACATCTCCACAGATGAGAACTCCAGTGTATTAAAACTTGTGTCCTATGCATGGGCAGGATTTGGTGCTGCATTTGGTCCGCTTATTATTCTTTCTCTTTACAATAAGTCCATAACTAAAAATGGAGCTATCGCGGGAATGATAGTTGGTTCTCTAACAGTTATAATATACAAACAACTAGTTGGAGGTATTTTTGATTTGTATGAACTCCTTCCAGGCTTTATAGCTGCTTGGATTGCTATATTAGTGTTTAGTAAAATAGGTTCTAAAAATTCTGAAAATGTTGAAGAGGTATTTAATGAAGTTCAAGAGAAATTGAAAGAGTCTAAAAGCTAATTAAGTGTGTTTTTTGAAGTAATAGGTGGTGGACCCTCAGAGATTCGAACTCTCCCGTGAATTTTATCAAACCCCTATAAACAGGGATATTATAACAAAATTACTATCAAAAAGCAACCAAATCTTAAAGAAAAGTAGTATATAATGTAGTATATCAAATAAAGGTTTGTAATATGGGAATGGAGATAGAAGAGGGGAAATATGTATCAGTAGGACATTCAATTTTAGTAAGAAAATCAAAGAATGGAGATTATACTTATTATCATAATTACAGAGATAAAGAGACTAAAAAACCAAAGAGAAGAAAACTATTTACAAAGTCTTTACATAGTAATAAAAATATAAAAGATTGTATTAGAATGATAGAAGTTAAAGAAGAAGTTGAAGAAAACTCTTTCAATACTCCTAACTCTACATATACATTAAATATTTTAGCTGAAAATTATTTCAATAGTAGAAAAATTCAAATGATTTCAAAGTTAAAACAAGAATATAACTATCTTAGTAATGACGAATTTTTTGAAAATGAAATTATCAAAAGGAAATTAACTAATTTAAAGAGTGAAAGTCAAAAATATAATAAAAATGTTAGTAATAGTAAAATAGCCAAAATGAACTTTGATTCAATTACAAAAGTTGATATTAATAGATTTGTAGATTTAGAATTAACAAATAATAATTTATCTCAAAAAAGTGTTTCTGTTATTGTTTCTTTGATAAAAACGATAGTAAATAAAGGAATGGAACAAGAATATATAAGTATCAACCCATTTCAATATATTAAAGTAAAAAATCCTAAAAGAACAAGAGTAAGATATCTAAATACAGAAGAATTAAAATTATTATTGAATAAATGTAAAGAATATGAAAGTAATTTTAATGTTTATTTATCTGTTTATTTAGCTGTATTGACAGCAGGAAGAGCAAGAACAATTTTAAATATTCAAAAAAAAGATATAGATATTAAGAATAAACAAATTAGATTAAATAATTTTAAATCTAGTAAATATTATGTTATTCAATTGAATAAAGAGAGTATAGAGTGGTTAGATAAAAAAATATTAAAAAATATAAATGGGAATGATTATTTAATTCAACCTACTAATGAAAACGATAGAAAAATTCCTCAACAACCATTATGTGAAATACCTGAGAAAGTATATGAAATTATGGACGAATTATTTAATCAAAATTTAGATAAATCTAATAATAATGATAGAGATTTTGTAGTTAATTTTCATACTTTAAGAAGAAGTGTAGCAACAAATCTTGCGTTACAGGGTTCTAATATATACGATATTATGACTTTGTTAAATCATAGTAGTATTAAACAAACAGAAGATTATTTAAGTTTAAATAATAATAGTTTATCAACTGAAACAAATAAATTATTATCTTCTATATTTGATTAATATTAATAATTTTAAGATTTTGTATAAAAATAAACCTATAATAATTATAAAGATAATAGGTTTAAATATCAACTTACAGAATGAACGGACTAGTTCATTCATACCCTTAAAAAGGGTTAAGTGTAGAGATACAGAACCTAAGTCCTGAATTGGAAACCCCTATAAGTGTTCCTATGATTATCTTTTAGCAGTCAATAATCAATAATTTATTATATAGTAAGGTATATAAAATTATCTCTGTTTATGAGAAGATTTTTTATTATTTTCTAAATCTGTTTCATTAGATAATTTTGTATCTTCTATTTTAACTCCGAAACCATAACCACTAAATATTTTTGAATAAATTTTATCTCTAATTCCAGGTTCTATATTTTCAGATATTTCCTTATATTCTTCAAAATTTTCTTTCTCTTTCTCTAAATCTCTTTTAGTTTTCTTATGTGATTTATTTTTTATTGTAAAAATATTCTTAACTTTATCTTTGAATGTATTATATTTATTAGATAATGTTTTAATAGTGTCTTTTAACCCCCTTATTTCCTCTTCCATTCTTCCGATAGTTTTAAGGTGTTTAGTGTTTTCTTTGTTTAATTCTAATTGTGAAGTTTCTAACTTATCAATTTTAGTATCTTTGTTTATTAATTGATTTTCAATATCTTTAACTTTTCCATTAAGTTCGGTTTCTTTTTTAAGATAATCTAATTCAATTCTATTAACTTTATTATTTACTGCTTCCTTTATTTTATTAGGTAAATCTTCATTCTCTTCTTTTAACCCCCTTATTTCCTCTTTTAACCCCCTTATTTCCTCTTTTAACCCCCTTATTTCTTCAAACTTCTCTTTATTAACCTTTTCTTTCTCTTTATTGATTTCTTCTTCAAATATGTCATATTTAATAAGATTCTTTCCCATTTTTAATAATAAAGGTTTTAATTTCTCTTTGTCTAACATTTTATAAGTAGTCAAATTAGAATTAAGAACATTATTAACTTCTTCTTTAACTTCTTTGACAGCGTTTGATTTAGTTGTTTGAATTACTGATTTATCGTTTTTAAGTTTGTCAATATCTTCATTCATTGAAATTATTAAATCATTTTTATATAATAAATCTTCTTTAACTTTTGATAATTCAGTTTCTATCCCTACTTTTTCAATACTTACTTTTATAGTTTGAGTTTCAATATCTTCAAAAGTTTCTATTAACTCCTTATTTTTCTCTTTAATAACTTGTTCAATATTATTCTCAATATTTTCAATGATATCCTCTCTCTGTTGTAGTTGTTCCTTTTCTAAATTTAGTCCGTTATAAGTTCTTTTATTTATAGATAAAGTTTTATCTTTTTCCATACTTCTTTTTTGTGAGGGTGTTAAATCATTAAACCCTATAATTGCGTCATAACCATATTTATTAAATAAATCTTTGTTTATATCTTCATATATAAAATCTTGTAAATTTTCTCCCTGATTTTTAATCTGTTTTAATGTTTGAACTCTTACCCCTTTATTATTAATAAACCCTATATCTTTATTGATTTGTTCTTCACTAATACCTTTGTTTAATAGGTATTCTCTTACTAATAAATGTTGTTGTTTATAATAATCAAATTCCCCAGTTGTTTTATTTTTAGTATTTATAAAAGTGTGGGAGTGATAACCCGATAATTTAGGGGAGTATTCAATACCTTTATCTTTTAATTTCTGTATATTTTTTTCACTTTTTAATTGGTGTAGTTCGTCATTATGTCCTACTGATACAACTATTTCATAATTAGGAAAATATTTATTAAAAAATCTTTGATTGTAAAGAATCATTTCTTCACTACTTATAGAAGTTTGATTATTTTCATAAGGTATCTTTACCACCATTTCAACAAATTCAACTCTTTCAACATTTGATAACTTTGCTTCTCTTCTGTTCTTTGCTCCCCCTATCTTCTCAACTACTTCAATATATTTATATAAGTTTTTTTCAATAGTTCTTTTAAGTCCTAAACTATTAAAATATTTTATTAAATCTTCTTTATTTCCCTTTGTCTGTTTTTCTGTAAAAGTATTCAATAATTCTTTAAAATTATTATCTTTGATATTGGTATTCAAATATTTTAATGATTTACTTCTCATTTGTTGGTCTTTTTTATCAACTTTGACAACTTCTTCTTTTTCAATATTTGATTTAATAGTTTTATCTATAAAATCTAAATAATATTCAGGTTCCATATTTTTTAAATGTTGTATCTCATTATTATTCATATTTGGAAATAATACAGAATTTAATATTTTCATATCTCTTTGATAACTGATTGAACTTTCACCGTCTATCTCAACTCTCAAACTGTGTCTCAAACTTTTTGCTAATTTTGCTAATTTTCTATTGGTATAAATTATAGTTGATAAATAAGCGCTTCCTTGGTGTAATTTTGACATTTAATAATCCTTATATTTTTAAAAAAGATTTTGATTACTTTGTAAAAAGTGATTTCCCCCTTAATTTCAATTTTTTCACGAAGTAGAAAAAATGGAAAATAAGGAATAGGGAATAACATATATAAATATTTCTAAAATCTTTTTATAAATTATATAGAAGTGTTTTTACTTTCTCTTAATAGGTTTTGACGCGGTGGTTGTTGAATTTTAGTTATAATAATAAAATTAATTTAAAGGAATAAAATGGAAGTATTAAATTTATATGTATCTGAGGAATTTGAAGAAAAATGGGAAAATATTAAAAATGATATTTGGGATCTAAAATTTGAATTACAAAAGGAATTGACTAATAATGATTTGGATTGGGATAGTTCTCAATTTGAAGAAATAATGGAAGTGATTACATTATTAAATGAACAATCCGAAAAATATCCCAGATAAGAAGAATAATAAACAATTCTCTTTCTTTCTTTTCATCCTCAATTTTGAAAAAATTGAAAATACTTAAATAACCAAAAAATATACAAACTTAGCAAATATGAGTTTTGGTTTGATAAACTATCAAGGGAGTTGTTAAGATTGTTCTATTTTATTTAATATGTATCTTTCTATTTCGTGTCCGTGTTTAGTCATTAAATCACTTCTACAATACCTTAAAACTGATAAGATATTTTCAAAATCTTCCTCCAGTTCATTTTTCCACCTTTTAATAAATGTAAAATCAACTTTCGATAAATCTTTATTATATTTTTTGAAGTAGTTATAAGATTTCAAATACTTCGTATAATCAATATAATCGTATAAAACATTATCTTCATATACTTTATTAACTTTATTAGAATTATTCGTTTTTGATACCTTATTTGGTGTTTTAGTAGGTAATACAATATTATTATCTTCAATATACTTTTTGAAGTGTTTAATATCATATTTAATATTATTATTTTTATATTTTATTTCAAAATTATTCTTATTATTTATTAGATTTGGAATTCTTCCTACTCTTGCTAAATCAAAGGTATTATCTGTTTTAAAGTGATATGTTAATTTTTTCAAAACTTCTTTATGTTCTTTAAGTTCTTCAAAACTTCCTTTAAATGATTTATCTAACTGATAAATTAATTGATACTTATCTTCACTTGTTCTAATTGTGTAAGTTGATTGTCCTAATACAGATATTATTTTTTTAGATATTTCTTCTCCGTCTAAATCAATATCAAAAAATAAAGATTTATAACTATTAACATTAATTTCATATCTGTTATTGGTATCTTCTTTAAATGGGTTGATACTGAAATAAATGTCCCAGTTATGGTTTTTATTCATTTTTAGAAACTTTGAATACCATTTATTAAAAGATTGTAAATTATGTTTATATTCCCTTGTTTTCTTAACTTCAACACCTTTATAATTAATTTCTGTTTCAACTCTATTCAAAAGGAATATATAAAAATATTCATTTGGAATAAAGTAATCATTTATAAAATTATTCATTTAAGAAACCTTTTGAAAGTTCAATATATTTTTCATTATTCTCCCCTAATAAATTATTTATAATGTCGTTCTCTTCTTCTGTATTTTTAAATTTATATACACCATTTCCCTTACTTTTCTCTAACATTTCTTTTCTCTTTTTTAGTTGTTGTCTATCTTTTGTTCCTCTTTCATTTTCAACTACTAAAAGTTCAATAACCTTTTTATTATCAGTTTGAATAAAAGCAATTGTAATATCTGTTTTAGTATTGATATTTTTTAAGCTTTTTGTAATCTGTTCTTTTGCTTTTGATAGATACTGATAATTACTTTGAAAAATAACATTTAACTTATCTAATGTTAAGGGTGGTATTTTCCCTCCTCTAAAACCTACATATTGCTTACAGTATTCATAAAGTTTGATTTGTTTAATACCTTGTAAAATAGCAGTATATTTTGAAGGAATTAAAGTGTAATTACCTCCTGAATTTTCATTTAAAAATTTAATCATTTTCTTACTAACTTCTATATTATAAATAACTTCCCCATTTGATAGTCGTTCTTTATCAAACCCTGATATTAAAGACATAACTACATAATCAAAACTTCTACCTTGTTTATCTGTATAATATTCTAATTCAATAGTTCCATCTTTTAATTCTTCCATTGATTTCTTAATGATTTTTTCATAACTATCAGTTGTTATCTTTAATTCTTTCTTCATTGATGATAATGGAATAGTTATCTCATTATCATCTAAAACATTATTGTTTTTCTTCATTCTTATATTCATCTCTCTATAAAGAAAATTACCTAAATTGTGAGTGTGTTTAGATATTTTAATATTAGTTTTCCCTTTAATAATTCTATTACTTTTATGAAAAGTTTTTTCTTCTATTGGAATATCATTATAAACAACTGGAACAGTATAGTTTTCATTTATTTTTGATAATGATTTAGTTTGTTTCTTATCTGTTTTAATAATATCTTTTATTATTGATTGTATTTTACTCATTGAATTTCCCTTCTTTTTTATAAAATATTTGATATAATTTATAAGTTATAATTATTATAGTATTTTATTTCTCCTTTTTATAAAAAAAAGAAGTTTTCTAAAAATTCTTTTAAGGATGTCTATTTATAGGAGTTTGTTAAAGATACTAAAAAAGAGAATTTTACATATAATCAATTATGTGAAAGAAAATTAGACGACTACAAAAAGAAGATAGACGACTACAAAAAAAAGATAGACGACTACAAAAAGAAGATAGACGACTACAAAAAGAAGATAGTTTATCTTTGAACCACCCATAAAACCTTATAAAAACAGAACCCCCCAATATATAGTAAGATATATAATATAGATTAAGATAGTAAAGTTTTTGATATTAGATTAGAAAAGAATGATAATTCTTTAAAATCATTTTCACTTTATAGGTGTTGTATAACATTTCAATTTTTTCAAAATTGAGGACAGAAAGAAGAAAAGAGAAAAGAATACAAGAATCTATTAAATAATTAATCAATTAGTGATAACTTCAACAGTTCCGCAAAATTTCAATAAATAATATAAATCATTGAACTGGTTAATAAAATCGTTTTTAAGTGTGTTTTTGATTGAATTAAGAATATATATAAAAGTGAAAAATTAAACGAAAGTAGTATATAAAGTAGTATATATGTAGTATATTTCTTAAATTGAAGTTTCTGAATGTCTTTAAATGTCGGTATTTAGGGGGTTTGTGAATGGTGGATCCTCAGAGATTCGAACTCTGGGAGGTATAACCCTCGCCGGTTTTCAAGACCGGTGCAATCGACCAACTCTGCCAAAGATCCACATTTATATTTGAAAAGATTTTTTAAGTCAATAACTGGAGGTGCCACCCAGATTTGAACTGGGGATAGCAGCTTTGCAGGCTGCGGCCTTACCACTTGGCGATGGCACCAGTCAAAACATCTAAAAATCAATGGTGCCCGAGGCCGGACTTGAACCGGCACAGTATTGCTACCGGGGGATTTTAAGTCCCCTGCGTCTACCGATTTCGCCACCCGGGCATTGTTGGGTGTCTTTTTTAACAGTTAATAATTTAAAAATGGAGCGGGAAACGAGGTTCGAACTCGCGACCCCAACCTTGGCAAGGTTGTGCTCTACCACTGAGCTATTCCCGCAGTTTTTACACTTATTTTTTTTAAGTGAGCGGAATTATAGCCATTTTATTTTTGTTTGTAAAGAGTTTTTGTAAAAAAATTTAAAAAAAATGGTATAATCATACTTATAATAAAAGATAACAATAATAGATTGAAGGATTTTTAATGAGAAGTGACACCATAAAAAAGGGGTTTGATAAGGCTCCTCACCGCTCACTGCTTCGAGCAACAGGATTAAAAGATGAAGATTTTGATAAGCCGTTTATTGGAATAGCAAACAGTTATATAGACATTATTCCTGGACATTTTTTCTTACACGAATACGGTGAAATTGTAAAAGAAGCTATTCGAGAAGCTGGCGGGGTGCCGTTTGTGTTTAATACTATAGGTGTTGACGACGGAATAGCAATGGGTCATGATGGAATGCTTTACTCTCTCCCTTCTCGTGAAATAATTGCAGACTCTATTGAAACTGTTATGAATGCTCATAAACTTGATGCAATGATATGTATACCAAACTGTGACAAAATTGTTCCTGGTATGATTATGGGAGCACTTAGAGTAAATGTTCCTACAGTTTTTGTTTCAGGCGGTCCGATGCCGGCGGGTCATAAGAAGGATGGAACTCCGATAGATCTCTCTACCGCATTTGAAGCTGTTGGACAATACAATGAAGGAAAAATGAGTGATGAAGAGCTTTATGATATAGAATGCAATGCATGTCCAAGTGGAGGAAGCTGTTCTGGAATGTTTACGGCAAACTCTATGAATACTTTGTGTGAAACAATGGGAATTGCGCTCCCGGGCAACGGCACTATTTTAGCAATGACACCTGCAAGAATTGAGCTGGTTAAAAAAGCGGCTAAGAGAATTGTAGAGATGGCAAAGGCTGATGATAGTAAATATAATTTAAAAAATGTGCTCAATGAAAAAGCTATTCATAATGCATTTGTTGTAGATATGGCTATGGGCGGAAGTTCAAATACTGTTTTGCACATGCTGGCAATCGCAAAAGAGGCTGGAGTAGATTTTGATATCACTCAAATCAATGAAATTGCTGATAAAGTAGCACACATAGCTAAAATATCTCCATCATTAACAACTGTTCATATGGATGATATTAACCGTGCAGGCGGAGTAAATGCTGTAATGAAAGAGGTAAGTCGTAGAGGAGGGCTACTCTATTTAGACAATCCTACTGTAACAGGAGAGACACTTGGAGAACGCATAAAAGATGCTAAGATTTTAGATGAAAATATTATTCATACAAATGAAAATGCATTTTCTCCAGTAGGAGGACTTTCAATTCTTTTTGGAAATCTTGCTGAAGAAGGAGCTGTTGTAAAAACTGCCGGAATTGAAGCAAATATGAGACAGTTCAAAGGTAAAGCAATCTGTTTTAACTCTCAAAATGAAGCAATTGCAGGAATAATGAGCCATAAAGTAAAGCCTGGCAGTGTTGTGGTTATTCGTTATGAGGGTCCAAAAGGAGGTCCTGGTATGCAGGAGATGCTTGCTCCAACGGCACTTATTCAAGGCATGGGTCTTGGAAGCAGTGTAGCACTTATTACTGATGGAAGATTTTCCGGAGCAACTAAAGGTGCTAGTATTGGTCATGTTTCACCTGAAGCCGCAGAAGGTGGTTTGATAGCACTTATAGAAGACGGTGATGAGATAGAGCTTGATGTTGATAAACATCTACTTGAACTTAATGTTAATTATGAAGTTCTTGAACAGCGCCGTCTTCACTGGAAGCCTATAAAAAAAGAGATTGCGTCAAAATGGCTTAAGCGATATTCACTTTTAGTTTCAAACGCTTCAAACGGCGCAGTTTTAAAAACTGAATTGTAAAAAAAGGAATATATTTTGAATGTAATCGCAATAAAACATAACGGTGAAATAATTGATTTGCAAACTGCTAAAGAGCTTGGTTTTGAGGGTGAGCAGATTCACTTGGACAACTCATCGGACTCTTTAGAAGTTCTTCGTCACTCAACGGCTCACCTTATGGCGCAAGCTATCAAATCACTCTATCCTGATGCAAAATTCTATGTCGGGCCTACTGTAAAAGAGGGGTTTTACTATGACTTCAAAACCAATGAAGAGATAGGCGAGGGTGATCTTAAAAAGATAGAAAAAGAGATGTTATCGCTTGCTAAAAAGAAGTACGAGATAGAGAAGTATGAGATCTCTATGAGCGAGGCAAAAGAGAAGTTTAAAGGTGACCATCTAAAGCTTGCAGTTATGGAGCGCATCCCTAGTGATACGGTCTTTATCTACAAGCAGGGTGACTTTGAAGATCTTTGCCGCGGGCCGCACCTTCCAAATATCGGACTTATCAGACACTTTAAACTTACAAAAATTGCCGGTGCATATCTTGGGGGAGATTCTAAAAATGAGATGCTGACTCGTATATACGGTATAGCATTTGCAGATAAAGAGGCATTAAAAGCGTATCTTGATATGATGGCAGAGGCTGAAAAAAGAGACCATCGTAAACTTGGTGCCGAGATGAAGATGTTTACATTTCGTGAAGAGGTAGGGGCTGGTTTTCCTATCTGGCTTCCTGCAGGCGGGAGGCTTCGTGCAAGATTAGAGTCTTTGCTTTTTAAAGCGCACCGCAAGCGTGGTTATGAGCCTGTTCGCGGACCTGAAATGCTTCGTTCAGATTTATGGAAAACATCAGGGCACTATCAAAATTACGGCGAAAACATGTACTTTACAAACATAGATGAGATAGAGTTTGGTGTAAAACCTATGAACTGTGTCGGTCATATTAAAGTATATGAAGAGGATCTGCACTCATATAGAGATCTGCCTCTAAAATATTTTGAGTATGGTGTAGTACATCGTCACGAGATGACTGGGGCGCTTCATGGGCTTTTTCGTGTTCGTGAGTTTACTCAGGATGATGCGCATATTTTTTGTAGAGCAGACCAGATCGAAGAGCAGATTATAGAAGTTGTTGATTTTGTAGATAAAATTATGTCCACATTTGAGTTTGACTATAAGATGATGATATCAACCAAGCCTGAAAAAGCAGTCGGAAGCGATGAAGTGTGGGAAGTTTCTACACAGGCTTTAAAAAATGCAATGGATAAAAATGGTCTTGTTTATGAGATTGATGAGGGTGGCGGAGCTTTTTACGGTCCAAAGATTGATATCAAAATAACAGATGCAATCGGCAGAGAGTGGCAGTGCGGAACGATTCAGCTGGATTTTAATCTGCCTGAGAGATTTGAGCTTGAATATAATGGAGAGAACAATGACAAAATTCAGCCTGTAATGATTCATAGAGCAATTTTAGGTTCGTTTGAGCGTTTTATTGGTATATTAACAGAGCATTATGCTGGAGAATTTCCAATGTTTATCGCTCCTACTCAAGTAGCAATTGTTCCAATTGCTTCTACGCACAACGAATACGCGAAGGAGCTGGCAGACAAATTGATAGATTTGGGAGCAGATAGTGAAATTTACTCTAAAAATGATTCTTTAAATAAAAGAATTAGAACGGCAGAAAAGACAAGAGTACCTATGTTGGCAATTATAGGTGACGAAGAGGTTGCATCTCGAACTGTTGCTATACGCGATAGAAGAACAAGAGAGCAGTATAATTTAAGTGAAAGCGAATTTCTTTCACTTATCCAAACTAAAATAAATGGGGTAAATTTTTGAGTAAAAAAACAGACCGTGTCATAATGAATGACGATATCCGTGTACCAGAGGTGCGTTGTAATGTAGATGGAGCAGAATCTTTAGGGATAGTCTCAATTGATGAAGCCATGGAAAAAGCAAATGAGTTGGGTTTAGATTTGGTTTTAATCGCTCCGGATGCAAAGCCTCCTGTCGCAAAGATTATGGATTACGGTAAGTATAAATATCAAGAAGAGAAAAAACAAAAAGAGCAGAGAAAAAATCAGGTCAAGATTGATGTTAAAGAGATAAAGCTCTCCGTGAAAATTGCAGAAAATGATATTGCATATAAAGTTAAACATGCAAGGGAGTTTCTTGAACAAGGCAAGCATGTAAAATTTCGTGTATTTTTAAAAGGGCGCGAAATGGCAAATCCGGAAGCTGCTAAAGATGTTCTTTTGAGAATTTGGCCTATGGTAGAAGATATTGCTGTTATGGAAAAACCGCCAAAATTTGAAGGTCGCTACTACAATATGTATGTAATTCCGCAAAAATAGAAATAATAGGTAAGATTTTCTCTTGCCTATTATGTTTTATTTAGATATTGCCGCTTTAAGAGTTTCTTCTTCTATTGCATCTTTTGTATATTTTACAATAACAAGTTTTTCCGTATCATTTATATACCACTCTGCAATATGCTTATGCTCAAAGTTTGTCAGTTTATCCATATCTACACTTGTTTGTGGAAGATAAATATGAGAGTATTTAGTAGGATTTTGAAGTTTCAATGTCCATAAAAGCCATAAAGCCGCAATAGCTGCAACTGATACACCAATAGTTTCTCTGTCACTAAATCCCAAAAAGAGTCCTGCCGATGTACCGCCTATAAATGTAGAAAAATAGGCAACAGAATTTGAAATACCAAGAGCGGCTCCTTTTTGATGCACCTTAGCAAACTTTGTTATCATAGACTGAACTAATGGCTCCATCATATTGAAAGCTATAAAAAACAGCACAACTCCAACTATAAAAAATATACTTGAAGTTGTTAATCCCATAATTAAAAATGAAACGATAAAAAGAACAATAGAGAATAAAAATATCTCTTTTGGTTTGTTATGTTTTTCACCAAATATTACGGCAGGACCCATCGCGGCTAAGCCAAAAACCATAGCAGGAAGATAAGCCATATAGAGATCTGATTTTTGCCAAGAAAATGTATCGCTTGTTAAAATAATAGGTATAAGAACAAAGGCGATAGTCATTAAGCCTTTTTGCATCGCATTGACAATAATCATATTTAAAAGATTTGGATCTTTTAGGATATCAGAAGTTTTTGCTGTTGCATGATATATATGTTTGATTTTTGGTGGTGTCGGTACTTTTGTAAAAAGAAGAATAATAGCCAAAACAGCAAAAACAGCAGTCAATATAAAGAGCGATGCAATACCAAATTTAGCACCGAGTACAGGACCAAGGCCCATAGCAAGAGCAAAGCTCAAAGCTATAGATGCTCCCATAATTGCCATTGCTTTTCCCCTTATCTCCTCTTCAACCAAATCAGAAATCATTGCTGTGATAACAGAGCCAATTGCTCCTGCACCTTGTAAGAAACGACCTAACATAAGCGTATATATATCACTGGAGTAAGCACAAATAATAGAACCGGCTAAGAAGATAAGCAAACCAACCAGCAAAGTCGGTTTTCTGCCTATTTTATCGCTCATTGTTCCAAAAGGAACTTGAAAAAGAGCTTGAGTCAATGCGTAACCGCCGACAACTATACCAACAAGAAGAGGAGTGGATCCTTCAAGTTCAAGCGCAAAAATTGAAATAACCGGCAATACTAAAAAGAGGCCTAAAAATCTGAGAGAAAGAATTGCTGAGAGAGGAAATACTTTTTTAAACATTATCTGCCTTAAATATTATATAATTTTGCAATTATATTAAAAAGATTGTTTACAGAAACTTTGTGGATGAAAAAAACATATATTTAAAGTAAATTATAAGGATAAGATGTGAAATTGATATTGGCTACATCAAATAAAGGGAAAGTGAGAGAGATAAAAGCTCTTTGCGAAGAGTTTGAGGTGATTCCATATAGTGAGCTTTTAGAAGAGTTTGAAATAATTGAAGACGGAGATGATTTTAAAGAGAATGCGCTTATAAAAGCAAGAGCTGTTTATAAAGCTTTAAATGAAAAATTGGGATATGAAGATATTATAGTATTAGCTGATGACAGCGGGATTAGTGTTGATCTTCTTAATGGCAAACCCGGGATATATAGTGCAAGATATGCAAGAAAAAGCGCAACTGATAAAGATAACTTATATAAACTTATTCAAGATATAAAAGATAAAAATGTAAAAAAATCACCTGCTCATTATACAGCAGCAATAGCAATAGTTACAAATAAGGGTGAATATTCAGTACATGGCTGGATGTATGGAGAGGTAGTTGCAGAAGCTGTTGGAGATGGCGGATTTGGATATGATCCTATGTTTATCCCCTTAGGCTACGACAAAACATTAGGTCAATTAGATGATGAAATAAAAAAACAGTTGTCACATCGTGCAAAAGCACTTGAATTGGCGAAGATTATTTTGCAAACTCTATAGAACTAATGAAAAATAGTCAATAAAATAACTCCAAAAAGTATGCGATAAATTCCAAAAGAGACAAAGGTAAATTTATCTAGAAATTTTAGAAATAGTTTTATTGTTAGATATGCAACGATAAAAGATGTGACAAAACCGACTGTTAGAACCATAATATTAGTATCGGTAAAGTCTTTATAATATTTTAGCAAATCGTAAGCGGCAACAGCGCTCATAACCGGAAATGCCAACAAAAAACTAAACTCTGCACTTGTTTTTCGATTGAGTCCTACAAGAAGAGCACCAATAATTGTGGAACCAGCCCTACTAGTTCCGGGAATGAGTGCGAATACTTGAGCGAAACCTATTATTAGAGATTGTTTCAGGGTGACATCCTCAACACTGTGGGTTGTATGAGCATCTTCATGTATAAAAAATTTCTCTACTATCAAAAAAAGTATTCCGCCGGCAATAAACATAACTGCCACAATAGTTACATTAAAGAGTTCTTTTATTTGTGAAGAGAAGATAAAGCCGATAATAGCCAAAGGAAGAAATGCAATAAAAACTTTCATCCACAAATCAATTTTTTTTATGCTAAATTTATCCTTATAGTTAAAGATAACAGCCAAAATCGCAGAGAATTGAATGATAACCTCATATGCCTTGTTTACACTATTTTGTTCTATATCTAAAAAATGGCTTGCAACTATAAGATGACCTGTAGAAGAGATAGGCAAAAACTCCGTAAAACCTTCAATTATGCCTAAAATCACTGAATCAAATAGTGTCATAAAAATCCTTGACCTGTAAAATTTTAAAATTTTCAATGCAATTCTAGCATAAAAATAAAGTGTCAATTTAAGTTATTTGGATATAATGCGTGGTTTTAATAATAATCTATTTTAGGAATTTTTAAATGCTACTTTTTACTCCTGGACCGACCCCGGTACCCCAAAATGTTCGTAATGCAATGAGTGATGAGACGATGCATCACCGCACACCCGAATTTGAAGCTATTTTTGAAAAAACTAGAAAATATCTTTTTGATTTGTTTAAAAGTGATGAGGTTGTTATGCTTGCATCCAGTGGAACGGGAGCGATGGAAGCTGCTGTTATAAACTTGTGTCATAATACTCTTTTAAATGTAAACTCCGGAAAATTTGGCGAGAGATTTGGAAAAATTGCTGTAGCTCATGGACTTGGAAATATTGAGATAAAAAATGAGTGGGATACTCCTGTAAGTGTTGAAGAAGTTGTTGCATTGATAAAAAGCGACTCTAATATCGATGCTATTGCGATTCAAGTTAGTGAATCAGCAGGTGGACTTCGTCATCCTGTTGAAGAGATTGCCAAAGCTGTAAAAGAGATAAATTCCAATATTATGATTATTGCTGATGGCATTACTGCTGTTGGTGTTGAAGAGATTGATGTAAGCAATATTGATTGTCTTATAGCGGGAAGCCAAAAAGCTCTTATGCTTCCTCCGGGACTTGCGATACTTGGCTTGAGCAATGCAGCGATAGAGAAGATCGGAAACGGAAGAGGTTACTACTTTAATCTTGCTACAGAGATAAAATCTCAAAGAAAAAATACTACTGCATGGACGGCTGCTACAACTTTGACTATCGGTCTTTTGGAGATTTTGGAAACTATCGAAAAAAACGGCGGACTGAATAAGCTTTATGAGGAGACCGCAGTTCGTGCCGATGCTGTTGTTTCAGCGTTAAAAGCGATAGGTTTGCATATATATCCAAAAACTCCTGCACTCTCTATGACGACAATTGATGATGTTGATGCTTCGCAAATTAGAAAAATTTTAAAAGATCAATTTGAAGTAAATGTAGCTGGCGGGCAGGATCATCTAAATGGTAAAATTTTTCGAATAAATCAAATGGGATTGATTCCTCCGTATGAGATGGCATGGGTTGTAAACTCTATTGAACTTGCTCTTGCAAAACTTGGTCGCAGATCTTATGATGGAACAGCAAATAGAATTTTTAATGAAAAATACTTTAAAGTTGGCAAATAAATGATACTAGAACATGAAATTCCCAGCGGTTCAAAACTCTACTTCGGCAATAGCGCTAAAATAAAAAGAGAGATAGAAAAAATCGCTAGCGATATTTTGTACTCTAAGGGGTTTGAGGAGATCGCCACTCCTATATTTTCATACCATCAGCATAAAAGTATTGCAGATGAGAGAGAACTTATAAAAGTAAATGATGAAAAAAACAACGCTATCTCATTAAGAGCGGATTCAACTATAGATGTTGTTAGAATTATTGAGAAAAGATTAGGAAGAAATACTGAACATAAAAAATGGTTTTATATCCAACCAGTTTTTCGATATCCTACAGATGAGCAGTATCAAATCGGTGCAGAATTTATGGGTGAGAGCAAAGTATCATCAATTTTAAATATAGCAACGGATATTTTTGATAAATTAGAAGTAGAACCCCTTGTTCAAATTTCAAATATGGTGATTCCCAAAATATTGGTTGAGATGTTTGATGAGTTGACTTTGGATGATTTTCGTTATGTAAATATAGAAAAATTATTAAATCTTAAAGTGAAATGGCTTGAAAAACTTGTATATCTCCAACATGTAGAACAAGTAGACGAGTTGCTTAAGATTGTTCCAGACGAAATAAAAGTTGAGCTGGAAAAGATGAAAAATTTATGCAATGCCATGGTTTGTAAAAAAAGTGTTCTAGCTCCGATATATTATGCAAAAATGCTCTATTATGATGAGCTGTTTTTTAGAGTCATAGATAAAAACGAAGTTTATGCAAGAGGCGGAAGATACAAAAATTCAGAGCTAACTTCTGTAGGTTTTGCAATTTACACAGATGTATTGATAGAAACAAAAGCGAATTAAAAGAGGATAATAATGAAAGCAGATTTAATAGTAGGTATACAGTGGGGCGATGAAGGAAAAGGCAAAATTGTAGATAGATTGGCCGGTAAATATGATATGGTTTGCAGAAGCCAGGGCGGACACAATGCAGGCCATACAATTTGGGTTGATGGCGTAAAATATGCACTTCACCTTATACCTTCTGGTGTATTAAATCCTAAAGCTGTTAATATTGTGGGCAATGGCGTTGTTCTCTCTCCAGAATCCATTATTAAGGAGATGACTCAGTTTGAAGGCTTAGAAGGAAGACTTTTTATCTCCGACAAAGCTCACTTAAACCTGCCTTACCACTCTCTAATCGATCAAGCCCGTGAAAAATTAAAAGGCGATAAAGCAATTGGTACAACAGGTAAAGGAATAGGACCTGCCTATTCTGATAAAATAAACAGAGTAGGCGTTAGAGTAGGGGAACTTTTAAATCCTGCGAGACTTTGCGATTCAATTATGGGCTATTTTGAACAAAATAGAGATATATTTGACATTTTGGATATAAAAACACCGAATAAAGCTGAACTTTTAGATGAGCTAGAGGGGTATAAAGCTAAACTTGCTCCATTTATTACTGATACGACTCAGATGCTTTGGAGAGCGTTAGATGAAGAGAATAAAAGAGTTCTTTTAGAGGGTGCTCAGGGAACAATGCTTGATATTGATCATGGAACATATCCTTATGTAACATCAAGCTCAACGGTTAGTGCAGGCGCCTGTACAGGTTTGGGAATAAATGCAAAAGATATCGGTAAAATTACCGGCATTGTTAAAGCATATTGTACGCGTGTTGGAAATGGACCTTTTCCAAGTGAAGATTTGGGTGAAGATGGAAAAAGACTCGGAAAACAGGGGCATGAGTTTGGCACAACAACAGGGCGCGCAAGAAGATGCGGATGGTTTGATGCGGTAGCGTGTAGATACGCAAGCCGTTTAAACGGCTGTGACGAGCTTGCACTTATGAAGCTCGATGTTCTCGATGGATTTAAAGAAGTTAAAATATGTGTTGCTTATGAGTTAAACGGTGAAAAGATAGACTATCTTCCGCAAAATTTAGATGATGTAAAACCGATTTATAAATCTTTTAAAGGTTGGGATAAATCTGTTGGAGCAAGAAAATTAGAAGATTTGCCAAAAGAGGCGCAAGAGTATATTAAAGTGATTGAAGAGATTACAAAAACGAAAGTGGGTATTATCTCAACATCTCCGGAGAGAGACGACACAATTATTTTATAAACAGCTTTTAAGTTATCAGCAATATTAAGTAAAGTAGTTTATTTTCTAATCATAAACTAACCTTACTTATTGTAAAATATCCAAATTTATTTTAAAACAAGTAGGGTCTATCGATGAAAATATCACTTAAAACTATACCTCATATAGCGAATAAGATTGCAGTTGATTTAAAGAAGAGTGGTGTTGTTACGATGACAAAGGGTCTTGAGCCAATTGCACAGGAATCTCAAAAAATATTAGCACATGATGTTAAGCAAGAGATTGCTTTGGAAGAGAAGGCGAGAGAGATTTGTGAAGCAAATGAAGAGCAGATAGAGTTTAATCTTGTTGATGAGAGACAGCTCTTTTTTATGATAAAGAAAAAGCTAGCTCCTGAATTTGGTGTTATCTTAAATTATGAAGAGCGTTATTCAGATATTTCGCATAAAATTTTAGATGAGCTTTATGAAGAGGATCTGATTCATTTTGATGTAACAGAAAATCGTATTAAAAATATTATTTTTAATGCGATTACATCTTTTATAACAGAAGCTTCTGAGCTGGATAATATAATAATGGACAAAATTAGAACATACAAAAAGAAGTATATTCCGGGAACTGACGAGTTTGATATTTTATATGAAAAGCTCTATAGAGAAGAGCTTACAAAAAGAGGCATGGAGTAGTGAATATGAAAGTTTTAACAAAAAAAGTTTGGCTATATTTTGAAAATGGAACTTTTTTAGAGGCTCATAGTTTTGGTGCAGAAGATACTGTAGTTGGCGAGATTGTGTTTAACACTTCTATGAGTGGGTATCAGGAAGTAATGTCAGATCCGTCTTATGCCGGTCAGTTTGTAACTTTTACAATGCCAGAAATTGGTAATGTCGGGGTTAATTCTCAAGATATGGAGAGTAAATCTGCACATGCAAAAGGAATGATAGTTAGAAAGTATCAGGATAGATACTCCAATTTTAGAGCAGAAGCATCACTGGCTAGTTTTTTAAAAGAACAAAATGTTATGGGTATTTGTGATATTGATACAAGATATATAACAAAAATGCTAAGAAAAGAGGGTGCTATGATGATGATAGCATCTACTGAAATAAGTGATAAAGAAGAGTTAAAAAATATTTTGGCTCAATCACCTAGAATAGAAGATATTAACTATATAGAGCAAGTAAGTACAAAAACAGCATATAAACATACTCAGTCAACTTATGATTATAGAGAGTTTGATTATAACTCTGCACCGACACCGGAGGCAAATATAGCAGTTTTAGATTTTGGTGTAAAAAGAAATATTTTAAATGAACTTGTAAACGCTAAAATGAGTGTTGAAGTAATACCAAATAATTTTAGTGCAGAAAATTTAATAGATAGATATAATAAAAAAGAGATAGACGGTGTTTTTCTCTCAAATGGTCCAGGTGATCCGCTGGTTTTAAAAAAAGAGCAAGAAGAGATAAAAAAATTAATAGCTGCAAAAGTTCCTATGTTTGGAATATGTCTTGGGCATCAGCTTCTTTCAATATCACACGGATATGATACATATAAATTGAAATTTGGTCATCATGGCGGTAATCATCCTGTAAAAAACATTAAAACAGGATTGGTTGAAATCACTGCACAAAATCACAATTATAATGTTCCTCAAAATATTGTTGAAGTAGCAGAGGTTACACATCTTAATCTATTTGACAATACAATAGAGGGATTAAAATACAATAATGCTCCAATATTTTCTGTTCAGCATCACCCAGAAGCCAGCCCTGGCCCAAAAGAGAGCAGATATATCTTCAATGAGTTTTTATCTTTAATAAAAAGATAAAAACTTCTTCCTCTTCCCTTTAAAAAATAATTTTTTACAAATTTATTACTTAAAAACAGGATAAAAACCATCAGTATGAAAAATATGTCAAAAAAATGTCATTGTTTAAGAAATCTTAAATATTTATACTGTTATCATGTGTATGTTAATTAGTTTAATAAATTCAATTAAACTTAATTGTTTTAAATCTTAAGGAGTCTATATATGGAAAATCGTCCATTAGAGTATGACTATACAATTGCCAAAATGTTTATGATGACAACAGTGGTTTTTGGTATCATTGGAATGCTGATTGGTGTAATTTTAGCTTTTCAGCTTGCTTTTCCAGAAGCTAATTTATTCTTAGGGGAGAGTTTGGCAGAATATACAAATTTCAGTCGTCTCCGTCCTTTGCATACAGATGCGGTAATATTTGGGTTTACAATAAGTGGTGTTTTTGCTACTTGGTATTATGTAGGTCAGCGTGTACTAAAAGTGTCAATGGGTGAATCAGCCTTTTTGATGTTTTTAGGCAAGTTACATTTTTGGTTATATGTATTGGGAGTTCTTGCAGTAGTTGTTTCGCTGTTTGCCGGAATAACAACTTCCAAAGAGTATGCCGAATTTGAGTGGCCTATTGATATCGTCATAGTAATAATTTGGGTTATATGGGGCATAGGCATGTTTGGTTTAATCGGTATTCGCCGTGAAAAATCTCTCTATATTTCAATATGGTACTATATAGCTACTTTCTTAGGTGTAGCGATGCTATATCTATTTAACAATATGGAAATACCGACAATATTAGCAACATCTGCTGCCGGTGAAAGCGGTATAGGCGCATGGTATCATTCGGTTTCTATGTATGCCGGTACAAATGATGCTCTTGTTCAGTGGTGGTATGGACATAATGCAGTTGCTTTTGTTTTTACTGTACCCATTATTGCAATGATTTACTACTTTTTACCCAAAGAGTCGGGTCAAGCCATATATTCGTATAAGCTCTCTTTACTCTCTTTTTGGGGATTAATGTTTGTTTATCTATGGGCAGGCGGGCACCATCTTTTATACTCAACTGTTCCGGACTGGATGCAGACAATGGGTTCGATTTTTTCAATAATATTGATTCTTCCGTCTTGGGGATCTGCTATCAATATGCTTCTTACAATGAAGGGAGAGTGGCAGCAAGTTGCAGCTTCTCCGTTGATTAAATTTATGGTTTTAGCTTCAACTTTTTATATGTTTTCAACATTAGAAGGTCCGATTCAAGCTATTAAGTCTGTTAATGCAATTGCTCACTTTACAGACTGGATTGTTGGACATGTTCATGATGGTGTTCTTGGATGGGTTGGTTTTATGATTATGGCTGCACTTTTTCATATGGCACCTCGCGTATTTAAAAGAGAGCTATACTCTAAGTCATTGATGGCAGCGCAGTTTTGGATTCAAACATTAGGTGTTGTTTTGTACTTTACTTCTATGTGGATTTCAGGTATTACGCAAGGTATGATGTGGCGTGCACATGATGAGTTTGGTAATTTAGCTTACTCATTTATCGATACGGTAACAGTTCTTCATCCGTATTATGTAATTCGTGGTGTTGGTGGTTTATTATATCTAATCGGTTTTTTAATGTTTGCATATAACATTTACAAAACTATGACTGCTCGTCGTGTTGAAGAGATAGAGCTACAAAATGCATCGCCTATGGGCGCTTAATAGAAAGGATAAAATATGTTTCATTGGTTAGAAAAGCATCCGTTCTTTTTTGCGGTAGGTGTTTTTATAGTTATTTCTTTTGCAGGTTTAGTAGAGATTCTTCCGAGTTTTGCGCAAGCATCTCGCCCTGTTATTGGTACTGCTCCATACTCGACACTGGAGCTAGCGGGTCGTCAAGTTTATATAAAAAATAGTTGTAATGCATGTCATTCACAACTGATTCGTCCATTTAAATCAGAAACTGATCGTTATGGACATTATTCACTAAGTGGTGAGTATGCGTATGACCGTCCATTCTTATGGGGTTCTAAAAGAACAGGTCCGGATTTAATGCGTGTTGGTAACTATAGAACAACTGACTGGCATGAAAATCATATGAAAGATCCGCAAAGCGTAGTGCCTGGTTCTATTATGCCGGCATATAGATGGATGTTTACAAATAAAGCTGATATCGAGACTGCTTTTGCGGAGCAGCTTACTGTTGCTGAGTATTTTTCAGTTCCTTATAATCAAGAGGTACCTATGAAAGATGGTTCAACAAAAGTTGTTAAAATGGGTAAAAGCGTTGCCGAAGCAAAAGAGTTGGCTCTCGAAGAGGCAAAGGCTGTAGTGGCAGATATGAAAGATCAAGATGTTAAAGATGCAGTGGCTAGAGGTGAAATTCCTGAAATAGTTGCATTAATTGCATATATGAACAGTCTTAAATAAAAAGGGTTTAAAGTGGATATTGCACAGTTACAGGCTTACGGATACTTTGCACTGACATTCTTTCTTGTTGTTGCTTTGTATGCATATATATATCATCTCTATAGTAAAAAAAAAGATGCTGATGGGATTGATTATGAGCAGTATAGCAATATGGCATTAAAAGATGATATAGATGATACTCCGGTATCTCCTAAATCAGATAGTGAGGCACCTTCTGAAGGTGAAAAGAAAAGAGGAGAGATATATGAATAAGCTTTATCTTTGGGGAATTATTATAACTGTTGCAATGATTGGTGCTACATATTTGTCAGTAGCAACATCCAAAGGCGGTTTAAATAATGATATTGTAAATATACTTGCGGTAACGGGAGCGGTTGCATTAGTAATCATTACTGTTTTTGTCGTAATCAAGTATGTTCGTCAGATGCAAGTTGACACTGCATCCGGTGAGCTTGCAGATGAAAATTGGGATGGTATAGGTGAGTATAAAAATGAACTGCCTACTGGCTGGGCAGTTATGTTCTTACTTACTATGATATGGGGTATGTGGTATTTTACAATCGGATATCCTTTAAATGCCTATTCGCAAATAGGTGAATATAATGAAGATGTTGCAGTTCATAATGCAAAATTTGAAGAAAAATATAAAGATATTACAGGCGAAAGATTAGTTGAGATGGGAGAGTCTGTTTATTTGGCAGAGTGTAAAGTTTGTCATGGATTAAGTGCTGACGGTATTGATGGAAAAGCGGCAAATTTAAATATAAGAATTGATGAACAATCAGTTAAGTATATAATAGAAAATGGATCAAATAACAAGCTTTTGGGCATGGAGATGCCGATGCCTGATCGAAACGGTCTTTTTAATGTAAATACTGGAGCTCTTATTACAGATGCAGAGATTGATATAGTTTCAAAGTATGTCGCAAATGGTATGAGTGGCGAAGGTGCTGATGTATTTGCAGGTGCATGTATGTCTTGTCATGGAGAAGATGGAAAAGGCATGGAGTTTGTGGCTCCAAGTATAGTAACATATACACCGGTTTTAGTTAGCAATGTTCTTGCACATGGTAAAAAAGGTATTATCGGCACTATGCCTAAGTTTGACAGACTTAATGATAAGCAAAAAGAAGCAGTTGGTGCTTATATTACCAGCTTAAGCAAATAAGGAGTTGGTTATGAATGAAAATAGAAGTATATTCTCTCTTGATGGCATAACAGGGATGTTAATAGCAACGATTTTGCTGCTTGCAATTTTAGTTTTTTTATCAATTTGGGCTGTAAATGTGCAACAAAAAAGTTCTTCAAATTTTTACGATTTAAAAGATGAAACATCAATTAAAATGATTGGTTCAAAAGAATCTGATCATATTATTGATGTAAAGTAAAGGAGTATAGTAATGGATAAAATAATTTCATGGGGGCTTGTGCTTATGGCTCTATATACACTTTATGTGGTTTTAACACCAAATCATCTTTTTATCGGCTAGGAAGTTTCATTGTATTTTAGAAGAGGATTTTTTATAATTGTTCTTTTAACTGTTTTTAAATCTTCTTTAATAGCCGGGTATCTTTATAAAGATGAGATTATTTTTAACTCTTTATTTAAGAGTGATATTGAAAAATTAGGCTCAGAGCTATATCAAAAAACAGGTGTTTCGTTAAGACTTATTATGCTTAAAAAATTGCCTGATAACACAAATATAGTTGCCTATGAAAAAGAGTTGATAAAAGATTTTAATGAGCCGACTATCTTACTGACATTTTCAGAGATAGATTTGAAAGTAGATATTCTGGCAAATGACACTTCTTTATACACACTTTTTGATAAAAAACAGGTTTTAAGCCCCGTTGCTTCGCCTATTCAGGCTTTTATTATGGCTCTTTTTTATAGCGAAGGCTGGTCTTCATTTAAAGAGATTGCAACAAACTCTAATGGGACAATTATTCCTCTTTTGGCTCAAAAAGCTAAAGATGATGAGCTGCTTGGCAAATATTCCGGCGCAATGTTTAACGGGTACGCAGATATTGCAGAACAAATTGCCAAAAGTAAAAATGTAGTTCTAGAAAATGCAGTCGGCAATGCTAATCAAAACAGTATATTTTTTGTAAAAATACTTTTTTACGGTTTTATACTTTATGGCATATTCTTATACATTAGAAGAAAACTATATATAAAAAGGCAAAATCTTGAGTAAAAAAAGCGCTAAAATATGGCCATATTCAATCGTAATATCCATAACACTTGTATTTATCGCATGTGTGGCTACTATTGTTATTGCCAATAAACTTCCTGTTGAAAAGAGTGATACCTATATGATGGGTTATCATGAGGCAGATGCAAAAGCAAATGAGATACTAAAATCTGCAATAGAGTTTAATAAAAGGTATAAAATAGAGTATATCTCTGATGAGTTAAGCTCGAAAAATTGTATTGTAAAATACAGAGTTATGGATAGTGCTTCCAGTCCTGTCAATAATGCAGATATTAAAATCGTTATCACAAGACCAAATAACCACAAGTATGACCAAGAGTTAAGTAATCCTGTTATAGAAAATGGAATCTATACCTTTCGTGCAACAAAACTTCCTCAAGAGGGAAGATGGGATATTATGGCAAAAGTAAAAGTGGAAGATATCCAAAGATTTTATAATATTAAAGCAGATACAAGATCAAAAGAGGTTATAGAGTATTAAGCGCTTTTAGAGGTAGCCATTGGTTATAATAAAATTATGAATAAATCTATTATAGTCTTACCATCTGCTCGCGCAATTAGACAGAAGCAGTTAGCTGTGGAGGGTTCAACTCTTTTTTTGCCAAATTACATCACTATGAGTGATTTTATAGCAAATCTATGTATAGTAAAAGATTTTAAAACTCTTGATGCGGACAGCAGAGTTTTGCTTCTTTTAGAAGCAGCTGATTTTAAAAGTTTTTCAAATCTACAAATTAAAAGAAATTTTTTTACCTTCACAAAAAATGCATCCTATATATTTAAATTTTTTCAAGAGTTAAGTGCCGAGAAGTATGATATAGCTAATCTTGGTATCTCTGATATCTATGGCGAGTATGAGGAGCATATTGCCATACTTCAGGAACTTTATAGAAGATATGAGACTTTATGTAGTCAAAGAAAAGTTCTCGATAAGATATTTCTTCCAAAACTTTATATTTTTAATGAGAGTTATATAAAAAATTATAAAAGTGTAGAGCTGTATGTAGATGGGCATCTGACAAACTTTGAGCTCGAACTTTTAGAGAAGTGCTGTGTGTTTAGCAGTGTTAGTATTATCTTTAGCGCTACAAGATTCAATACAAAAATGCAGAGTAAATTTTTAGATATGGGTATAGAGCTGGAGCAAGGGTATAGATATACACTATCTCTTAATAAAAAAAAGATATGCTCAAAAGAGAAAATAGAGTTTAATAAAAAGATAACATCTCAATCTTTCAGTGAGCCGGTTTTGCAAGTTGCTTATGTGAAAACAAAGATATATGAGTTTGTAAAAAAAGGGTATAAACCTGAAAATATCGCAGTTATTTTACCTGATGAGAATTTTGCGCAGACACTTAAGGTTTTTGATAAAAGTGCTAATTTTAATTTTGCTATGGGTGAGCCTTTTGCCAAAACAAAGATCTATGAGAAACTAAATGCTACATGCAAGTATATAGAACAGGATTCTAAAGAGAATGAAGCAAGGCTTGAGCGCGTAGGTGATGAGTTTTATTTAAATTTATACTCGATTTATAATAAAAAGAGCTCAGATGTGGATATTTTAGCTTTTTTAAAGAGCTACAAAGAGAGTTTTACAAACAAAAAAGAGATTAAAATTTTTGAAGAGGAGCTTTATAGCTTTAAAAATATTTTACCTTTTATGAAAGAGATGCATATTAAATCCGTAATCAATCTATTTTTGCAAAGATTGGCAAATAGAACGATTGATGATGTGCGAGGCGGAAAAATAACGGTTATGGGAGTTTTAGAGACTCGCTCTGTGGAGTTTGATGCGGTTGTTATAGTTGATTTTAGCGACAAACATGTTCCAAAAAAAAGTGATAAGGATATGTTTTTAAATACAAATATCAGAGAGATGGCAAACCTTCCGACTATGAGAGACAGAGAAAATCTGCAAAAACATTATTATGAGATGTTGATAAACAGAAGTAAAGAGGCAGCAATCTCTTTTGTAAAATCAGATGAGAGTAGCGGTTCTAGATTTTTAAAACAGCTCGGTATTGAAGAGAAAAACAGCTATTTAGAGCTTGATTATGCAGGCGTGCTTTTTCAAAGAGCAGCTTTTGACATAAAAAAAGATGAAGATATTGTTTTGGAGTACAGTTTTAAAGATAAAAAACTCTCTGCTACAAAGCTGAAAACTTTTCTTACTTGCAGAAGAAAGTATTACTATAAATATATAAAACAGATAGCAAATCATGAGATTCCAAAAGATATGCCACAGGAGTATGAGATTGGTCAGGATGTCCATGAAGCACTTAAAAATCTTTACGAAAAAAAGAGTTTTTATACAGATAAGCATGCGCTTCAAAAAGACCTTTATAAAGAGCTTGACAATGCATGCGGAGATAGTGAGTTTGAGAAGTATCTTATTGCACTGCAAAAAAGAAGAATGGAGAGCTTTTGCGAGAATGAGGTAGTAAGATTTAAGCAGGGTTGGAGAGTCGAAGCGTGTGAAGAGAGCCTTCAGTGTGAGTTTGCAGGTATAACACTTGTCGGACAAATAGATAGAGTTGATAAAAAAAAGAGCGATATCTATGTTATTGACTATAAAACAGGTTCTTATCCTCTTTATACAGAAAAAAATCTGCATGAAGCAACCGATTTTCAGCTGGAATTTTACTATCTGCTCGCGCAAAAATTTGGTAATGTTACTGGGTGCGGATACTATGATCTCAAAGAGTCAAAAATTGTAAATGAGCCATTTTTAAAAGAGAAACTTGCAGTTTTGGAATCAAATATAAAAGATCTTTTAAATATTCAAGAGCTTAATTTCAGCAGGTGCGAAGATCTTAAAAGTTGTCTCTACTGCGAATATAAAGTCATGTGCGGTAGAGAATAATGTTTATAAATAATCTAGCCTATGAAGCAAGTGCCGGAAGCGGAAAGACTTTTATGCTTGTCGTGCGTTATTTGAGTTTGCTTTTTAAGGGCGCCGAACCATCAAAGATACTTGCTCTTACCTTTACAAATAAAGCTGCAAATGAGATGCAGGAGAGGATAGTTCAAACTTTAGAGGAGCTTGAACACAGAGGCGAGCTTGATGAGATTGTAAAAGTTACCGAACTCTCTCGTGATTATTTGCTTCAAAACCGCCAAAGAGTTTTGAATGAGTTTTTAAACTCGCATACAAAAATTATGACTATAGATAGTTTTTTTACACAGATTTTGCGTAAATTTTCTCTTTATGCCTCATTAATGCCTGATTTTTCAACCTCTTCCTCGCAGCATGAGCTTAAGCTTCTCTCTCGCTTTTTAAAAGAGGTAAGCGTAGCTGGAAAAAAAGAGACACTTATTTTGCTCTCGCTTGCTTTTAACAAAAGATTTACAGATATATTTTCTCTCTTAGATGAGTTTTACATAAAATTTAAAGAGATAAAGCATATAAAGTTTAAAAAACAAAACTACAGAGTATTTGAAGAAGAAGCTCTCTCTTCTATGGCAGAACTAAAAAAAATCATCTCTTCATGCAAAGCTGCATCTAAAACAGCGCTTAAATCAGTTGAAGTCCAAAATTATGAAGAGCTTTGTGCAAAAGCATGGATAGGAAGAGAAACACTTAATTATAATACATTTTCGAAATGTTTTACTTCTGAAATAGATCATCTGCTTACTAAAATACAAGAGGCGATAAGAGAGCATAATCGTGCAAAAGAGCAGAACTTTTTTTATGCCATCAAAGAACTTGTGGACATCTATACAAAATCAAAAAAAGCACTTTATATGGATGACAGCGAACTTAGTTTTAGCGATGTAACTTATCTTGTTTATGAGATTTTAAATCTTATTGAGGATAGTCACTTTTTATATTTCAGACTTGATGCGCAGATAGAGCATATGCTCCTTGATGAGTTTCAAGATACCAGTATATTGCAGTATGAGATACTAAAACCGCTTATAGATGAGATAACTTCGGGCAAAGGTATTTTTGATAACGGAAGTTTCTTTTTTGTTGGAGATGTAAAGCAGTCCATTTATAGATTTCGCGGTGGAGTGAGTGCACTTTTTGATGCTGTTAGAAGAGAAAACGATACGCATGTGGAGAAACTTTTAATAAATTACCGTTCACAAAAAGAGGTGGTTGCATTTGTAAATGAGTTGTTTGAAAAAAGGATAAAAAACTATACTCCCCAATTGGTAAGAGAGGGTGCAAAAGGAGGATATGTTGAGGTTGTGCAAAATGATGACCCGCTTGAAGAGGTTGTCATCAGAGTGCAAAAACTTTTATCTATTGGAGCCAATAGCAGCGAGATAGCCGTTCTTTGTGCTACAAATAGCGATGGACAGGCTCTAAAAGAGGCTTTGCTTGCTAAAAACATAGAGGTTATTACAGAGACCACAACAAAACTGATAAATCAAAAGAGCATAAAAGCCGTTTTAGAGTATTTGAAGTATCTATATTTTGACGAAGATATCTATTTACAGAACTTTTTTGCTCTTGTTTCACAAAAAGTCCGCCCTCTCAAAAAGGTTGATTTTAACGAAGCGAAACTCTTAGATGTTGTTAAAAATATTATAGATGAGTTTAGACTATTTAGTGATGATTTTAATTATGTTAGATTTTTGAATGCGCTCTCAAAATACAGCGATATTGAATCACTTCTTTTTGAGTATGAGAGACTTGATTTAAGTGCGGCGGCAAGTCAGTTAAGCGGTGTAAGAGTTCTTACGGTTCATAAATCGAAGGGACTCGAATTTACACATGTTATAGTGATGGACAGGCTTAAAAAAGCACCGCCTGCAAGAGATGCTATCATTTATGAGTATGAGGGCATCTCTTTAAAAAATATCTATCTTCGCATAAAAGGACGGGAGAGTATTGATAAAAACTATGAAAATGCTTTAAAAAAAGAGAAGCTTTTGGTACATGAAGATAGCCTCAATGCGCTTTATGTCGCTTTTACAAGAGCAAGAGAAAATCTTTTTATAGTTACTAAATCAAAAGATTCAATGTTTGCCATACTGGACTTGAAAATTGGATGCAGCGGCAGTTTGGATATACAAAAAAGCCATATAAGAGAGCATGATTTTGCAAAGTTGCAAGCAGAAACAGGGGCTCTTGAGTATAAAGAGCTGTACTATGGAACGCAAAATGATATTTTAGCACTCGAGAAGGCTCAAGATGAGGATATAAAATCTATAAATTTTGGAATCGCAATGCATTACATGTTGGAGATGCTTGGTTCTTTTGATGCACAGAGTATCTCTCTTGCAAAAGAGATGATGCTTAATAAATATGGCGCTTTTTTAGAAGATGAAGAGATAGAGGATATAGAAAATAGAGTAAGCATGCTTTTAAAAAATAAGACATTTCTCTCTTTGGTAAAAGGAGAATGTTATAAAGAAAAAGCCATTAGATATAAAAACAATCTTCGATATATAGATCTTTTGGTAAAAAGCAATTCTGTAAAAGAGTCTCTTTTTGAGAGATGGAATATCATTGATTATAAAAGTGCACTCTCTTATGTAGATGAGCATAAAAAACAGGTAAATTATTATGTTAATGCAATAAAAGAGATAACCGGCGATGAGGTGGATGGATATATTTGTTATCTGCTTCAAGGCAGTATAAAAATAGTAAAAATATAAAACTTAAAAAAACCATAAATTCAGGTATTTGTAAGTTTAAAAAGATATACTTTCGCCAATTAAACGGGCATTTTATTATGTTGATGTTAAGAAAATTACTTGAAAGGTTCAAGAATGAAATTTACGAAAATTGCAACTCCTGAACAAATCGATCAAAAATGGGTTTTGATTGATGCTGAAGGTAAAACTTTTGGTCGTATTATCACTGAAGTTGCAACAATACTTCGTGGTAAGAACAAGCCATGTTTTACTCCAAATATCGACTGTGGAGACTATGTTGTAGTAGTTAACGCTTCAAAAGCAAAATTCAACGGTCTTGGCAAAATCGCTAACAAAGAGTACTTCTCTCATTCAGGGTACTTTGGTAGCACAAAGAGCGTAAAGATGACTGAGCTTTTAGAGAAAAATCCTGAGAAGCTTTACAAATTAGCTACTCGCGGTATGCTTCCTAAAACTAAGCTTGGCGCTAAAATGCTTAAAAAATTAAAAATATATGCAGGTGCTGAGCATCCTCACACTGCACAATTAGCTAAGTAAGGATAACTATATGGCAAAAATATATGCAACAGGCCGTCGTAAGGCGTCAATAGCAAAAGTATGGTTAACTCCAGGTAGTGGAAATATGACTATAAACGGTCTTTCGTTAGATGCATGGTTAGGTGGACTAGAAGCGAAAAAACTTCGTGTTAAGCAGCCTCTTGCTCTAACAAAACAAGATACTTCGGTTGATATCGTAGCTACTACTTTAGGCGGTGGTTTCGGTGGTCAAGCAGATGCACTTCGTCACGGTATCTCTCGCGCGTTAGTGAAATTTAACCCAGAGTTAAAAGCTATACTAAAACCTGAAGGTATGATGACTCGTGATTCGCGTGTTGTTGAGCGTAAGAAGCCAGGTAAGCGTAAAGCTCGTCGTTCTCGTCAGTTTTCTAAGCGTTAATCGCTGCGAAAACTTTTTTTCAGTGCATTTTGCACTGTTAAAAAAAACTACTTTCAATATCTTCATTAACAATCTACTTTATTTAAATTTGGTATAATCGCTAAAAAAAAGAGTCTTTTTGCGCTGTTTACTGTTTCTGTTTTTATCATTAAATCTTTTCGCATCAACGCTTCATTTAGCTACATCTGCCAATCCATCACGACTAAACCCCATACTAGCAACCGATTCAAGCTCTTCTGAAATTACCGGGTTTTTGTTTAATGGGCTTGTAAAGTATGATAAAGATTTATCAACAATCATAGGAGACTTGGCTGAGGAGTTCTATTTTGAAGATGAAAAAACGCTCTTTTTTAAACTCCGTAAAGGTGTAAAGTGGCATGATGGGGAGAGTTTTAGCGCAAAAGATGTTCTTTTTACATATAAAGTGCTTATCTCGCCAAAAATAAGCTCTCCCTACAGTTCAAACTTTAGGTTTGTAGAGAGTGTTGAAGCGGTAGATGAATTTACCATAAAGGTAAAATATAAAGAGCCCTACTTTAAAGCTTTAGAGACTTGGATGATGGGAATACTGCCCGAGCATAGTTTAAAAAACGAAGAGAATCTTATGAGCTCCTCTTTTAACACAAATCCCATAGGCACGGGGGCATATAAGCTTTATCAGTTAGAGCACTCTAAAAATATTATTCTTAGCGCATTTGATGATTATTTTGAGGGCAGGGCAAAGATTGATACAATCTCTTTTCATGTTATAGCCGACCCCATGACGCGTTTTTTGATGCTCAAATCATCAGCTCTTGATGTAGGAAGTATTGAACCTATGCAGTATGAAAGACAGCTGAATGATGATTTTTTTCAAAAGTTTAATATTTATGAAAACATCTCTCAATCTTACACTTATCTTGGTTTTAATCTTCGTTTAGAGAAGTTTCAAAACCCAAAAGTTAGAGAGGCGCTCTCTTTAGCCATAAACAGAGAGGAACTTGTCGATATTCTCTTTTTTGGTCATGCAAAGGTTTGCACAGGACCATTTTTGCCCGGCACTAAAGCGTTTAATAAGAGCGTTAAAGCACCAAAGCAAGATATACAGAGAGCAAAAGAGCTTTTAAAAGAGGCAGGATATGATGAAAAAAATCCATTTACTTTTGAGATAGCAACCTCAAACTCTAGTGAAATAAGACCTTACGCTGCGCAGATACTGCAACATCAGCTTAAAAAAGCGGGTGTCATTGTAACACTTCGAGTCATGGAGTGGCAGGCTTTTTTAAACATGGTGGTTTTTCCTCATAAATTTGACAGCGTGTTGCTTGGATGGGGACTCTCCCCAACACCTGACCCTTACATGTTTTGGCACAGCGATAACGACAAGCAGGGGGGATTTAATTTAGTGGGCTACCATAATTCCAAAATGGACAAGATGATAGAGGAGTCTCAAAGCATGATTGAGAGTGAGCGTCTTTCGCAAACATGGCAGGAGATGTTTAAAATAATAACTGATGAAAATCCATACCTCTTTTTATACATTCCAAACTCAATCACGACGGTTAGCAAAGAGATTAAAAATATAGAGCCGGCTCCTAGCGGAATATGGCATAATTATATAAAATGGGAGAAATAGTTTGATAATATTATTTGATTTAGACGGCACTTTGATTGATTCAACGGATGCAATTTTAGAGTCGTTTCACCACTCTTTTGACTTTCATAAACTCTCAAGAAAAGAGGATGAAGAGATAAAAGCTCTTATAGGCTATCCGCTTGACATCATGTATGAGAATCTAGGAGTTCAAAAGAGTGTGATTGCTGAAATTATAACAACATACAAAGAGCGCTACAGAGATATTTCAACACAAAAAACAACTCTGCTGCAAAATGCCAAAGAGGCTGTAGAGTTGGCGAGCCAATTTGCTACACTGGGTATTGTAACAACAAAAACAGGACGCTATTCTCAAGTATTGATGGAACATTTTGAAATTATGCATCATTTTGATGTTCTTATCGGCAGAGAACATGTTCAAAATCCAAAACCTAATGCAGAGCCGATTATAAAAGCTTTGGAGAAATTAGATACAAAAAATAGAGAGGTATGGATGATTGGCGATACTAAACTGGATCTTTTAGCTGCAAAGAGTGCAAATGTAAATTCTATTGGTGTTTTAAGTGGTTACGATAGTAATGAAACATTAAAAAAGTTTACAAATGTTATATTTAATGATGCCTTAGAAGCTGCGCTCTATCTTCAAAAGAGGAAAAAATAACACATTTCAACCATTTCTTAAAAAAGAATAAAACATCAAGCTTTCTTTAAGAGCAACTTGTCTAAAATTAAGGAGTAAAATAGAATTATTGGTTCTTATATAAATAGAAGGAGAGTTTATGCTAGAGATTAGATGGCATAGTCGTGCTGGACAGGGTGCTGTTACAGGTGCTAAAGGTTTGGCAGATGTTATTTCTACAACGGGTAAACAAGTGCAAGCATTTGCATTTTACGGATCTGCAAAACGCGGAGCTGCAATGACAGCTTATAACCGTGTAGATGATAAGGTGATTATGAATCATGAAAAATATATGAGACCTGATTATGTTTTTGTAATTGATCCTGCATTGGCAATAACAACAGATGTTACTATTAACCACAAAGAGGGTACAAAGTACATCATTACAACACATATGAGCACGGATGAATTAAAACAAGCTCAGCCTAAGCTTCAAGATAAAGAAGTTTATACAGTTGATTGTATTACGATTGCAAACGAAACTATTGGCCGTCCAATTCCAAATACTCCAATGCTTGGAGCATTTATGAAAATCTCTGGAATGTATGATATAGAGTTCTTTAAAGAGAGTATGCAAAGAGTTCTTGGAAAACTACCGCAAAAAATAATTGATGCAAATATGCTCGCAATTCAGCGTGCGTTTGATGAAGTAAAGTAAGGGACTGGTTATGGCACAAAAAGGATGGGATGAATTTGAAATCGGGGCTATGCTCCGTACTTTTGATGGAAAAATAGATGATATTGCAGGAACGCGACAAGAAGATCGTGAATATTCACAAAGTAGTTCTTATACTGCAAGTGTTGCTGACTGGAGATTGATTAAACCGGTATTCAATAAAGATTATTGTATTGATTGTCAATTTTGTTGGATTTATTGTCCGGATGTTTCAATAATTTCTAGAGATAAAAAATTGGTTGGTGTAGATATGGATCACTGTAAAGGGTGTGGTATCTGTGTTGAGGTTTGTCCTACAAATCCAAAATCACTGTTAATGTTCCCAGAGCAGGCAGATGAAGAGTCAGAGATTGCAAACTGGCCAAAAAAAGATGAGAAGGAAGCATAATGGCATTTGATAAAATGGAATTAAGAGAAGTAGAAGTATGGGATGGTAATCATGCTGCTGCTCAAGCAATGAGACAAGCTCAAATTGATGTTGTTGCAGCTTATCCAATTACACCATCAACTCCAATTGTTGAGGGGTATGCAAAGTTTTTAGCTGATGGCTATATCGAAGGTGAATTTGTAATGGTAGAATCTGAGCATGCAGCAATGTCTGGATGTATCGGAGCTGCTGCTGCAGGCGGGCGTGTTGCTACTGCAACATCATCTCAAGGTTTTGCCTTAATGGTAGAAACTCTTTATCAGGCATCAGGGATGAGACTACCAATCGTCTTAAATGTTGTTAACCGTGCACTTGCATCTCCTCTTAATGTTAATGGTGATCACTCAGATATGTACCTTGGTCGTGACAGCGGTTGGATTCAATTTGATGCATACTCTCCTCAAGAAGCGTATGATTTAAATCTTATTGCTTTTAAAGTAGCAGAAGATCACGATATTAGACTTCCTGCAATGGTAAATCAAGATGGATTTTTAACATCGCATACTGCGCAAGGCTTAAAGCCATTGTCAGATGATGATGCTTATGCCTTTGTAGGTGAGTTTAAACCTATGAACGATATGCTTGATTTTGAACATCCTGTTACTCACGGTGTACAAACAGAAGAAGATTGGCATTTTGAGCATAAAGCGCGTCAACATAATGATTTAATGACAAAAGTTTTGCCAAAAATAAAAGAAGTTTTTGTAGATTTTGAAAAGTTAAGCGGACGCAAATATAATCTTGTTGAAAAATACAATATGGATGATGCTGATGTCTGTGTTGTTTGTATGGGTAGTTCAGTTGAAACAGCTCGTGAAGTTGCATCTGAAATGAGAGAAAATGGTATTAAAGCCGGTGTAGTAGGAATTAGAGTATTAAGACCATTCCCGTTTTTTGAAATTATTGAAGCATTAAAAGATGTAAAAGCAGTAGCTGCACTTGATCGTTCATCACCAAATGGTGCGGCGGGAACGCTTTTCAATGAAATAGCAGGAGCACTCTTTAATACAGATTCAAAAACACTTCTTTCAGGCTATATTTATGGTTTAGGTGGTCGTGACTTAACTAAAAAACATTTAGTAGATCTTTTCAATGAGCTTCAAGCTAATGTTGATGCTGGTAAAGTAACTACAAAATTACAACAATTTATCGGTGTTCGCGGACCGAAATTAGCGTACTTATAAGGAGAAAACTGTGAGTGAAATAAAAAAAATAAAAAACTTAAAAGAGTTTTCAACATCGGCTGACCGCTTTGAAGGTGCAAATCTTTTGTGTCCTGGTTGCGCACACTCGATTATTGTTCGTGAAGTATTAAATGCAACAAATGACGATTTAGTTCTCTCAGCATCTACAGGGTGCTTAGAAGTTTGTACGGCAGTTTATCCATATACTTCGTGGGATGCATCTTGGATTCATATAGGATTTGAAAACAGCTCTACTGCAGTAGCGGGTGCTGAAACTATGTATAAGGTACTTAAGAAAAAAGGTCGTTTAAAACAGCCGGAACGCAATCCTAAATTTGTCTCTTTCGCAGGGGATGGTGCATCTTATGATATTGGTTTTCAGTGGATATCAGGATGTATGGAGCGTGGTCATAATATGATGCATATCGTTTTAGATAATGAAGTATATGCAAATACAGGTGGTCAAAGATCATCATCTACTCCAATAGGCTCTTCCGCTACAACATCACCAGCTGGTCGTATTAGTTATGGAGAAAAAAGAAATAAAAAAGATATTGTTTCAATTATGGCTGCACACGGTATTCCATATGCAGCTCAAGTTGCTCCAAATAAATGGAAAGATATGGTGAAAAAAATTCAACATGGTTTTGCTGTAGATGGACCTGTATTTATTAATGCAGTTTCACCATGTACAACAGAGTGGAAGTTTGATCCAAAAGACACTATGCATTTAGCTGATTTAGCAACTGACTCTTTAGTATTTCCACTATATGAAATAATTGACGGACATGAGTTAAATATTACTTATAGACCAAAAAATATTATTCCTGTCGAGGAGTATTTGGCTGCTCAGGGTCGTTTTAAACATCTTTTTAAAGATGAGTATAAATATTTGATCAAAGAGTGGCAAGATAGAGTAGATGAAAAATGGGCATACCTACAACGCCGCGAAGAAGCTCGCGTTTAAAAAAACATTCTAGTTTCAGTGCGCTTTGCACTAAACTCAGACATGGCATACCTGAGGGTACAGCTTTTGTCTGGGTTAATCACAAAATCTCCAAAAAAATTCTTTAAACTTCTTGCATAAAATGATAAAATATTAGCAACTAAAAAAAATAGGAATTTTATATGCCGTTATTAGACAGTTTTACAGTTGATCACACAATAATGCCTGCACCGGCAGTTCGTCGTGCCAAAAGTATGAAAACTCCAAAAGGTGATGCTATAACAGTGTTTGATTTAAGGTTCGTTAAACCAAATAAAGAGATTTTGTCATCTGAAGGGATTCATACGCTAGAGCATCTTTTTGCCGGATTTATGAGAGAGCATCTGAACTCTGAAAAGATAGAGATAATTGATATCTCTCCTATGGGCTGCAGAACAGGCTTTTATATGAGTGTTATAGGTACACCGAAAGAAACAGAGGTAGCAGAGGCATGGAAAGCTTCTATGGAGGATATATTAGAGGTGAAAGAACAAAAAGATATTCCGGAGTTAAATAAATATCAGTGCGGGACATATAAAATGCATTCGCTAGAAGATGCTAAAAATATAGCTTCAACAGTTTTAAAGCGTGGAATAGGCGTAATGAACAATGATGAGCTAGCACTTGATTTGTCGAAAGTTAATTAAAAAATGTATATTTTAATCCCAGTGGAGAGCGAAAATATACAAGAAGCATCCTTAACTAAGATAAATGAGGTAAAAGTTTGGGTACAGGTTCTTTTGGATGAGGGAAAAATTCAAGAGATAAATTTTAATGAAAACAGAGATGAATTTGAAAAATTTAGCGAAGTTTTAATTATAATGGATGAAAATGAGTATGTTTGGCCATTTATAGAGCTTGGTATGATGGTTTTGGTTGCTCATACGCAAAGAAGCATTGATGATATTGTAGAAGCTTTTTTATTCAGAGAGCTTAACGAGCTTGCCTATTAGAGAACTTTTTGATTATTAGATATAAAAGGGATTGAAATATTTGTTTTTTTGTACTCATAAACAAGATCTATGCGACCTTGTTATGTTGTACATGCAAATAAAGTTTATTGATAAGCTTTATCCATATCAAAATCTATAGGTTCAGGAACAGTTATATTTTCAAGCGAAGAGGAGTCAACTTTGTGACTATCTAAGTCATACTCATCACCTTGATAAAACTTTTGCTCTTTTGCGAACTTTTTTTCTTGTTCTAAAGCTTCTTCTAAAGCTTTATCCATTTTTTGTTCACTTTGTGTATCAATCTTTTCTTCTGCTATAAGTGAAACTGATAAAATCATAAATAAAATCAAAATATATTTCATATTAGTGTTCCTTTTCAATCTTTGTGTTTGGGTATAATAACGCAAAGAAACTTTTTTAAAAATAAACTGATATAATAATATTTATAAGTTTATATAAAATAAAGGGATTTATGAACACTTTTAATGATGAACTCCATATCATGACTAAAAGCGCCGATGGAAGCTATACAGCTTATTCTAAAGAGTATAATGAACATTATCACTCTACAAAAGACGGTGCGCTTCAAGAGTCGCTGTTAAAACATGTAAAACCCGCTTTTAAAATAAAAGAAAATTCAGCAGAGATCTCTATTTTGGATATCTGTTTTGGCTTGGGTTTTAATACATTAGCAACTATCTATTATCATAAAAAAAACTCTCTGACTTCAAAGCTAAACATCTTCTCTCCAGAGTTAGACGCATCATTAGTAAAATCTTTGAGCAGATTTAACTATCCAAAAGAGTTTGATGAGTTTAAAGATATAATTGCAAAACTTGCAGATGATGGATTTTATAGCGATGAAAATCTACATATAGAGCTTTTTTTAGGCGATGCAAGAGAGTATATACGAAAATTTAAACCTGAGTTTTTTGATATTGTTTATCAAGATGCATTTTCTCCAAGTTCAAATCCGCTTTTATGGACAAAAGAGTATTTTTCTGATATTACAAATATTATAAAAAAAGATGCTGTTTTAACAACTTACTCAACAGCGCTTGCAACAAGAATAGCGCTTTATGAAAATGGTTTTAATCTTTATATAAATAAAGGTGAAAATTTTAGAGATGCAACGGTTGCATCTTTAAGGGAACTCCACGATTTTATAGCTGTTGATATGAAACATAAAATTTCATGCAATCCGCATGTAAAACCTTTAAGAGATTAAGAGTTAATAATCTCTAAAAAGGTTTCTCCAAACTGCTCAAATTTTTTTTCACCGATACCGTTTACATCTAACATGCTTGATTTATTATAAGGTTTGTCAGCTGCTAAATGTTTAAGAACCTTATCTGAAAAGATGATGTAGGCGGGAACTTTGTGTTCGCTTGCCAATTCACTTCTCTTCTCTTTTAATTTTTCGAAAAGTTTTTCATCAAAATCTATTGTATCTTCTCTTTTAATCTTTTTTTCTTTAGTGCTTATAACAAGCCTTGAAGATCGTATAAATAGCTCTTTTTTACCTTTTAAAATGTCTACTGCTTCACTGGTTAGTTTTAGAGTACTAAATTCGCCTACTGTTAAAATCTTTAATTCTAAAAGCCTCTCCAATATAATATACCACTCTTTTTTGCTTAAATTTGTTCCAATACCGTAAACCGAGAGCTTATCTGCTTTGTTTGCCAAAAGTTTTTGCTCTTTTGAACCTCTTAGTATGTCGATGATATAGTTTTTCCCAAAATTTTGCTCTGATTTGTAAATGGCACTAAGAATCATTTGTGCCTCTTTAGTGATATTTTTTCTCTTTTGAGTACTGTTTAGACAGTTGTCGCATCTGTTAATGCACTCATCAAGAGTGTCATCAAAATACTCAGCCAGCTGCTTATGAAAACAGATTTCGCTTGTGGCATATTTATAGATAGTATCTATCTTCTGGTTTAGATGTTCTTTGTACTCACTATTTTGTATATCGCCTAAAAACCTTTTGTGCTGGGCAATATCTCCCGCGTTAAATAGCAGAAAAACTTCACAATCTTCTCCGTCTCTCCCCGCTCTGCCAATTTCCTGGTAGTAGTTTTCAAGTGATTTTGGAAGTGACATATGAACTACAAAACCAATATCGCTTTTATCTATTCCCATTCCAAAAGCTATGGTAGCAACCATAATCTCTACTTTATCATTTACAAATATTTTAAAATTTTGTTCTCTTGTATTTGCAGAGAGTCCCGCATGGTAAGGAAGAGATTTATAGCCGTTTTTGTTTAGATGTATACTTAGCTCTTCGGCTTTTTTTCTTGAACTCACATATATAATTCCGCTCTCATCTTTGTGACGGTGTAAAAAAGCTTTGAGCTGCTCATAGCCGTTTTCTATTCTTCTCTGGGCTGAGATAAAGATATTTTTGCGAAAGATCTTACCCTTTAGATAGAGTGGATTTTCAAGTCTTAGCTCTCTTAGTATATCTTCTGTTACATGGCTTGTCGAAGTTGCCGTAAATGCACATATTGATGTGTTTGGAAAATTAGATTTTAGATTTCCCAGCGCTCTGTAGTCATCACGAAATTCATGCCCCCACTGGGAGATACAGTGCGCTTCATCAACTACGAAGAAGTTTATATTTAAGCCTTTGAGCATGGTAATGGTTGAGGGATTGTTTAATCTCTCAGGAGAAAGATATAAAAACTTTAACTCGCCTCTGTATGCTTTTTGGATAATTTCATCTACCTCGTTTCGGCTTTGTGCCGAGCTTATCATTTCAGCACTTATATATTGGGCTTTTAAAGCAGCTATTTGATCCTGCATTAATGCGATAAGAGGAGAGATAACGATGCTGATCCCATCTTTTAAGATTGTCGGAAGCTGGTAAACCAAAGATTTTCCGCCGCCTGTGGGAAGAATCATCAACAGATCTTGAGAGTTTAAAATAGCATCGACTCCCTCTTCTTGAAGCTCTCTAAAGCTGTTGTGCCCAAAATGGTTTTTAAGCGCCCTGTATTTCATCTAGTATAAGGCCGCTATGGAGTCAACTTCATCCCATGTAAGATTGTTTTTTTTATGAGAGACGATATGCGCAACATATCTGGCAAACATATCCGTCTCTATATTTACATGCGAGCCTTTTTTGTAATTTTTAAAGAGAGTCTCTTTCATGGTGTGCGGAATAATCGTAAGTCTAAAGCTCTCATCAAAAACATCATTTACAGTCAAGCTGACACCGTCGATAGTTATAGAGCCTTTTGGAATAATATAGGGTATAAATTTTTTATCAATCTTTATAAAAACATCAAAGGAATTACCGCTGTTTTTTATCTCTTTTATCTCGCCTATTGCGTCTACATGTCCCTGAACAATATGCCCCTCAAATCTATCACCCATCATCATGGCAGGCTCTATATGAACCTCGTTTTTGTAGTTTTCCATCGCCAAAAGTTTTTGGCTCTCAGGTGAGAGTTCAACACTAAAACCATCATGCTCTACCTTTACAACAGTAAGACATGCACCATTTATGGCTATAGAGTCGCCGATCTTTGCTTTATGCTTTGCGCGAACGCTAAGCGTACTGCCGACTAGACTCTTTACATGTGCTATTTCTCGTATCAATCCTGTGAACAATATATTTTCCTTTTTATATTAAAAATACTCAAAAAACAATTTTCTCTTTTTCTTGAAGAGTTGTTATAATCTCTTTTGCTTTAATATGCCCTTTATAGGCAGCTTGACGGCAGTAATCAAGTGCTATTTCATGATTTTGTTCGCATCCAAATCCTTGATCATAAAGCATACCAAGATTGTATAGCCCCTCAGCCAAACCGCCCTCAGCCGCTTTTTTAAAGCAGATAAAGCTTCTCGTCTCATTCATCTCAACGCCATGCCCGTCTTTGTATAAAACGCCGAGATTGTTAAAGGATTCGATATGTCCGCGCTTTGCACCCTCTTCATACCAAAAAGCTGCTTCTGAGTAGTTTTGTAAACATCCAAGCCCGCGCTCAAGCATAAGTGCAACTTCATACATTGCTTGAGGAACTTCTCTAACGGCTGCCTCCATATAGAGTTCATGCGCTTTAAATTGGTCATGCGCAACGCCGCCAAGACCGTTCATATATAAAAGTGCCAAATTAAAAAGTGCATAAGGCTGTTTGTTCTCAGCTGCTTTTTTATAGAGCTGCAGTGCTTTTGCATCATCTTTTTCACACCCCTGTGCATTTTGATACATGTAACCCAAAGAGGTCATTGCATCAACATCACCCTCATTTGCCAATTCCGTATAGAGTTTAAATGCGGTTTTAAAATCTTGTTCATTATACAATCTATGTGCTTTTTTTATCATCTGTTTAAACTATCTCTTATTTTTTGCTCAAATGATACTCAAAAATGATAAAATTCGCTTTAATAAATTAATTAAGTAAGAAGTGGAATTTTGTATATGAATTATGATGTAATAGTAGTCGGTGGAGGACATGCCGGAATTGAAGCTGCACTCGCATGTGCAAGAATGGGCAGTAAAACTCTGCTTATCTCCATGCTTGCCGAGAATGTTGGTGCAACAAGTTGTAATCCGGCAATAGGAGGTTTGGCAAAAGGGCACTTGGTTCGTGAAATAGATGCTCTCGGCGGTGAAATGGCTCTTATTACAGATGAAGCAGGGATACAGTTTCGCATACTAAACCAGACAAAGGGTCCTGCTGTTCGCGGAAGTCGTGCGCAGATTGATATGGACAGATACCGCGTTATTGCCAGAAATAAAATTTTAACTACTTCAAATCTTGACTTAGTTCAAGAGATGGCAGAAGAGCTTATCGTTGAAAACGAAACTGTATGCGGTGTTAAAACAAACCTGTTAAATGAGTATACTGCCAAAAAAGTTATAGTTACTAGCGGAACTTTTTTGCGAGGCATTATACATGTAGGAGAGATAAAGCAAGAGGGAGGACGATTTGGCGAGCAGAGCAGCGTCTCTCTTAGCCATTCTTTAAAAGCGTGTGGACTTGAGATGGGGAGGCTTAAAACGGGTACATGCGCAAGAGTTGACGCTTCTTCTATAGATTTTTCTGTAATGGAAAAACAAGACGGCGATGAAAATCCAAGTCCATTTAGTTTTAGAACAAATCGAGATGAGTTTAGAAAAACTAAAAAACAGATTCCATGCTATATCGCTTATACCAATGAAGATACACACAATATTATAGAGAGCAATTTTTACCGTGCACCTCTTTTTACAGGACAAATTGAGGGAACTGGACCGCGTTACTGCCCGAGTATTGAAGATAAAATCAACCGTTTTCGAGACAAAGAGAGGCATCATCTTTTTATTGAGCCACAAACCATGGAAAATACTGAATGTTATATAAACGGTATGAGTACATCTCTTCCGCCGGAAGTGCAACAGCAGATGATTCACTCTGTTCATGGAATGGAGAATGCAAAGATTGTTCGTTATGGATATGCAATTGAGTATGATTTTGTAGATCCTAGAGAACTTAAACATTCGCTAGAGACTAAAAAAATCAAAGGATTATATCTTGCAGGACAGATAAACGGAACTACAGGGTATGAAGAAGCAGCAGCTCAGGGGCTTATGGCAGGAATAAATGCAACGCTTAGCCTGCAAGACAAAGAGCCTTTGATTTTGCGCCGCGATGAAGCTTATATAGGTGTTTTAATAGATGATTTGGTTACAAAAGGAACAAAAGAGCCATATAGAATGTTTACTTCACGCGCAGAGTACAGACTGCTTCTGCGTGAAGAGTCCGCCGATACCAGACTTAGCCGTTATGGGCATGCTCTTGGACTCATTGATGATAAAATTTATGCTAGAGTAAAAGTAAAAGAAGAGCAGATACAAGAGGGCTTAAGGCTTTTGAATGAGACCGTTTTTACTCCAAACAAAGAGTTTATAAAATTTTTGGAATCAATGGGTGAAGAGAAGATAAAAGACAGCATAACAGCGCAGCAACTGGTTGCAAGAAAAAGCTTTGATGTTGCAAAGATGGTAAAAATAGTTCCTGAACTCGATAAGTATGACCCTTATATAAAAGAGGAGATTTTTGTTGAGGGAAAATATTCCAGATATGTAGAAAAGCAGAGCCAAGAGATAGAAAAGATGAAAAAATATCTAAAAGTTGAAATTCCGCAAGATTTTGATTTTAAATCAATCAGCGGTTTAAGCAGAGAGATAGTTGAAAAGTTAGAATCTTTTAATCCACCTACTCTTCAGGCAGCGTCACAAATCAGCGGTATAACCCCCGCTGCAATAGAGATTTTGCATATATTTATAAAAATTGAGCAAAAAAAGATAAATTATAAAGAGATATTATGAAAATATACTATTATGTACATACAGGACATCGAACAGGTTTAGATAGATTTAGGAGAGCATGTACGATAATTCGTTCGCTAAAAGATGTTGATATTATACTTCTTTGCTCTGATTTTCGTATTGCAAATGAGGCAAAACATTTCGGAATCGACAACAGTGTGGGGATCGATGTTATTAGAAATATTCCGCAAATTGCCAAACATGGTGATAAAATGATTTTTGATTCTGATGAAGCAAATCCGATTATGTTGGATGATATGAGAAAATTCTTTTCAACTTTTATCCGCATTAGTGATGATATAAATGATCAAAAAGAGGAGGGAGAATTTTTAATCTCTCCCTATTTAAATGGAAGCGGTATCTGTAATGCGGTTGCAGTAGATGATAAATATTTTCAACAAGTGAAAAAAAGTATTAAATTGTCCTATTTTTTTGGTGATGATGATTATGAGAAGGATTTGGAAAAAAATTTATCATTTGTCAAAGATTTAAATCCGAATTTATTGCTAGGTTTTTACTATTTCTTAGATTATGAAGATTTTTTAAAGGATACATTTAAAAATCATTATGAGTTTGAAGAGTATGACGATGTTATTCAAAAATCAGAAATTCTTATCACCGCATCTCCTCAGGCTGCTTTAGAGAGCCTTGCATCCGGCTCAAAGCCCATATATGTGCAAAGAGAGGACTATAATAGCAATTTTTTAGAACTCTTTAAAAGACTGAATATACCAATTATAAAAAATTATGATAAAACTAAACTTATAAAAATAATCAATTCGATAGAAGAGAACAACTATTTCAAAATGGAACAAAATTGCGAAAAAATAGCAATTTTTATAAAAGAAAACTTAAATTTATGATTAATTAAAACTAATTTAGTATATAATCAGCATTTTAAATTACTACAGGAAAGAGAGCAAACATGCATAACAGTAGCCGTAGAGGTTTTATGGGTAAAGCATTTGGCGCCGTTGCAGGCGTTGGTGCCGTGGGTTCGTTAGTTGCGATGAAAAAATCTTGGGATCCGCTTCCAAGTGTCAAAGCTGCTGGATTCACTACTCTTGATATGTCAATATATAAAGAGGGTGAACTAGTAACAGAAAAATGGAGAGGAAAACCAATTTTTGTTTTGAAAAAAACAGCAGAAATGGTTGCTAAACAAACAGAAAATCAAAAAGCTAGAGATATCGTTGTAAACGGTGAACATTATATGGTAGCTATTGGTTTATGTACTCACTTAGGTTGTATACCGGGCTATAATCCGGATGAGCAATCATTTTTATGTGCATGCCATGGTGGTATGTTTGATTTTGCTGGTGATGTTACTAAAGCACCGCCACCGCGTGGTTTTGACATTCCTCCATTTAAAATTGAAGGAAGCAAGATGATTCTTGGTGAAGTTGGTCCTGAGTACGAAGCTATGAAAAATAGCGGCGTAACTTTATAAGGAAAGGGGAGAAAATATGGCACATTTTACAAAAGCGACAAGTGTTAAGGATTGGTTGAACCAACGCCTAGCAATTGAAAAAGTCGAAAAAGTTATGGCATCCGAGTATTGGATTCCAAAAAATATTAACTTTTTATGGGCAATGGGTATGGTTCTTGCAATAACTTTTGCACTACTACTAGTTTCAGGAATTTTCCTTTTAATGTACTATCAACCACATGTTGATTTAGCGTTTGACAGCGTTAACTACACTATCATGAGAGAAGTTGATTTTGGATGGTTATGGAGACATATTCACGGTGTTGCTGCATCGGTTGTTTTCTTGATTATCTACATCCACATGTTTACGGGTATCTACTACGGCTCGTATAAAAAAGGTCGTGAGATGATCTGGATCTCTGGTATGCTTCTATTTGTCACATTTTCTGCTGAAGCGTTTAGCGGATATATGCTTCCATGGGGACAAATGAGTTACTGGGCTGGTATGGTTATTACAAATATTTTTAGTCTTGGTGATTTACATTTAGATGGTTTAGTTGAGTGGATTCGTGGGGATTATGTTCCTGCTCAAGCATTCTTGACTCGTTTCTTTATGCTTCATGTACTACTTCTTCCATTGGCAATTATAGGACTTATCGGTCTTCACTTTGCTGCTCTTCGTATTCCGCATGTTAATAATCAAGACGGTGAAGAGATTGATTTTGATGCAGAATCTAAAAAATATTTAGATGGTGACAAAGCTGGTTCAAAAGTTATTCGTTTTGCTAATGACTTTATGAGTAAAGATTTAATGGTTGTAGGTATATTTTTAATATTCTTCTTCTATCTTGTATTTTACAACTACAGTTTCGCACTTGATCCTGTAAACTTTGACCCTGCAGATATGTTAAAAACTCCTGCGCACATTTATCCAGAGTGGTATTTCTTATGGTCTTATGAGATTTTACGCCCATTCTCTGTAAATATCGGTCTAGTAGCTTTTGGTTTTGCACAGGTTATTTTTGTACTATTGCCATTCTTAGATAGAAGTCCAAATGCTGTTCCAGCAAGTCGTCGTGGAGCATTTAATATTTGGTTCTGGGTACTATTAATTGATATGATTGTATTGACAGCTATGGGTAAATTGCCTCCTGAAGGTATATTTAGCACAATTGGTTTAGTTGCTGCACTACTGTTTATTGCATTGTGGTTAGTATTACCAGTTATAACTAAATTTGAAAAAAAAGTATAAGGAGAATAGGATGAAAAATAAAGAACCTTTAATATTGGTTGTTGTTGTTGCTTTTACTCTCCTAACTTACTGGTTAGTTGAGCCATATGCACACTCTCAAATGCATAAACATGTAGAGAGTGAAAATTTTGCGTATGCAGATTTACCGGCTCTTTCAAAGAGTGGTGATGTTGCAAACGGTAAAGATTTAGTTACTGGAGCTGGTGGTTGTACTGGTTGTCACTCTATAGAAAAAGAGGGTCTGCCTGCTGCTATGGATGCACTTACTGCTGCACAAAGTTATGGTGTTAATCCACCGGATTTAGGCGAAGCAGGTGTTGTTTATAATGAAAAATTCTTAGCAGATTTAATCAAAAATCCTGCTCATGCTTTAAAAGTTGAGCATAAATTTGATGCTTCTAAAGGTCAAATGCATCCAATGGTTCCTTTTTATGGTGCTGGTGGAGATATTGATCAAGAAGTTGCAGATATGGTTGCATATTTAAAATCTATTGCTGTAAGCCAAGATGAGTTAACTCCTAAAATGGCATATGACAATGCTTGTGGTAGATGTCATGCTATGAGATATGAGAATTGGACACAACTTGGAAACAAGCCTGAATTTAAATTTGAGAAAGAGTCTTTAGCGTACGATATTCAAGTATTAGAGTACCAAGAAGCATTGACAAAATATATGGGTAAACTGCCTCCTGATTTATCAATGTACTTTCGTTCTCGTAGTGAGCACTTCTTGAGTACTTTTATCGAAAATCCTCAAGCGCACCTAAAAGGTACTGCAATGCCTAGAGTTGGTGTAACTGAAGAAGCAGCTCATAAAGTTCTTGAGCATCTTGCAGATTCTGCTGATACAAAAAGACATGAAAGAGAATCAGTTGGAGCAAATGTAATGATTTATATCGTTATTTTCGCTATCTTCGCTCTTTTATGGAAAAAACAAGTTTGGAAAGATTTACACTAAATCTTCCATCCCCTCTTAGCCTTTTTGGCTAAGAGTACATTTCAAAAACAACTTCACATAATTTTCATTTTATATATTTTTTACGAAAATATAAATTTTCTTATAATTAATTACTACTATATGTTTTAAATGCAAAGTAGATTTTACAATATTTCAAGCTGTTTATAAAAACTATGTTTACATATATCTATGTTAGTATAATAGATAAAAAAAGGATTGTTTTAAGATTTTATAGGTAAGTTAGCAGGAGAATTTATATTTAGTATTGAAAAAAATATTGTGGTTTATCTATCATAGAGTTACTGCTAAGCAATACAGATAAATTTTTTTATGGAACTTTAAGATTTTACAGCGACAACGATAGTTCCGCAAATCAAATCATGCAGCGCTTTTTTGTCTTTTCTGTAAAACGGTAAAAAAAGTCCTAAAACTGTCGTTGCTGTGAATAAAAAAGCGACAAATCTAAATAGTGCTTTTATAAAAGTTATATTTTCTCCGTTTGTACTGTTTAGAACTTTTATCTCATAAGCTTTTTTTCCGGGTGTTTGAGCAAATTTACTTAGTAAAAATGCGTAGATAACTCCATAAAGAGCTACACCGATAAAAGGTGCCATTTGAGAAGACTGAAAATTATCTTTGCCATCCATAAAAACATAAGTAATTATATAGAGTATAGGGGCATATATCATAAACATATCTGTAATAAATGCTTTTACTCTATAGTTATAAGGCGCATAAACAAACTTTTTCGACTCTTTGATTTGTGCAGGTTTTTTGTTTTTTTTAAGTTCTCTAAATCTCATAATGAAATTATAACAGATTAAAAGAGTAATTTAAATTTTAATTGTTATAAAAAAGTTCTTAAATTGTATAATTAAATGCAATAAGTAAACAAATTGATAATAAAGTCACTAATTTAAACTTAATTTAAAAATCACCGCTGTAGAATATGCAATGTTCTATAATATATCACATTATAAGAAGTGATAATAAAGTACCTTTAGCATTGGTGTTTTGTTATCACTTCTATATGGGTGGTAGATAGAAAAAAACAGGAGAAAAAATGAAAAAAATGGTAAAAATGTCATTAGTGGCAGCGTCACTAGTAGCAACAGCAGCAATGGCTGCAGATAGTGGGATAGATATTCAAACATCAGGTCAAGCGGTAGTTTATTATAATACTGCAGCGACTAATGGTACTGCTGATCAGGATCTTTTTGGTGCAAATGCAGGAGACAATACAAGAGCGAACTTTGGTATTCAGTTAAACTTAAATGCTGATCTTAAAAATGATTTTACATTTGGTTCAACTATTAACTACTTAGGAACTTTGGGACTAGAAAAAAATCTTGTAACAAATACAATGCAAGATACTGGAACTGAATTAGATGATGATAATATAGCTGATGATATCTACTTAAGCCAGTTATATATCGCTAAAAAAGTTGGTAACACAACTGTAAAACTTGGTCGTCAAGAGCTTCCTCAGTCACTCTCTCCATTGGCATATTCAGAGGGTTGGAATGTATTTAAAAACACATTTGATGCTGCTTTAGTGGTAAACACTGATATTCCGGATACTACTTTGGTAGGTGCTTATGTTTCAGCAACAAACGGCAATGGTTTTGGAAATGATATGGCATCTTTTGATGACTTAAGAGTAAATAGAAGTTCAGTTTATACTGGCACTGAAACTGGTGTTGCTGTAGCAGGCGAAGCTTATATGCTTACTGCACAAAACAAATCGATTCCTATGGCTACAGTTACAGCTACATACTATACTCTGAATGATATAATGGTAGCTACAAACGAGGGTGCTGACGCTCTTTGGGGTGATATAGCTATAGCTGATAAGGAGTTGCCAGTAACAATCGGCTTGCAAGGTGGATCTATTATGCCAGAAGCTAGTGCTTTAGAAGATACAACTGCATTTGGTGCAAAAGTTGGTATGAAGCCTGTTGATGCGCTTTCTGTTTGTTTGGCATTTTCAACAGTTGATGATGGAACAGCACAAATTAGAAATCTTGGCGGTGTAAAATCTCCACTTTATACACAAATGATCGGAAACCAAGATGCGATTGTATGGGACAACAGCACATATATGTTAAAAGCTGCATACAATACTGGCGCATATGGTACAGTAATAGCGCAAGGTACATTCTCTGATGACGGTAGTGCCGCTAAAAGAGATTTAACAGATATGGAACTTGTATATAAAGCTAAAGTTAGCGGATTTGATCTAATGGCTGCATATATCTATCAGTCATGGAGCGAAAAAGATGCAAATGAAGTTGATCAACAAGATGTAGTTCGTGTAGTTGCTCGCTACAACTTCTAAAAGATATTTGTAAATATCTTCTTCCTTCCCAAGCATCTGCTTGGGAATTTATAAATCTTCAAAATTATAAAAAATCCGCTAAAATAAAAACACTTTATGCTATAATCAATCCTTAAATTTTATAAAAAAGAGTATTGATGAAAAAGATTAAAACACTGTTTATCGTAACGCTGTTGCTCTTTATCTCCGGGTGTGCAGATAAAGTTCCTTTTAAAGCACAAGAACCGCTTGAAAATGCGTCACTGGTTTATATCTATATGCCAAACCAAAGTGAAGCCGTTGAGAGCTACTCATATCAGGACTACGATATAAGAATAAATGACAAAAGAGTTGAACAAAAGATTAAAAGCGGTGAGTATGTTGCATTTCACTTAAAACCAAATCCTATTACTCTCTCTGTTGTAAGAGCCCAAATAGAGGAGCAGATAATAGAACTTAACCTAAAAGCCGGAGAAGTTCACTACCTTAGAGTAAGAGACAATCTAGAAAACGGGAGATTTGCATTTGAGAAGGTAGCAAATGAGATCGGCATAAAAGAGATAGCAAAAACAGGTCTTGCTGGCTCTGTAATGGAAGATGTTGACAGTGCTATAAACGATCTTATAGAAGTTGTCGGATCTGAAAAAGAAGAAGCACAAACACTCCAGGCTCCATCTCAAGTATCTGTTTCCAAAACAGATGAGCTGGAAAAAGCATATAAGCTAAAAGAGCAGGGAATTATTACAGAAGAAGAGTTTAAAACACTAAAAACTCAAATTATTACAAAGTAGTTTTAAGGCGTATATGAGAATATTTATCAGTTAAGTAAAATTTTTTTAACTTTTCTGATGAGTGTCAAACCTTCTTTTAGCTCGAAAAGATATAATACAGCTATATTTTAAATTCCCAGTTTGCCTGAGAAAAATGAGGATAAATAATGCTAATAGATAGCTATGATAGAGTAGTTGACTATCTTCGCATCTCTGTAACAGAGAGATGTAACTTTAGATGTCAGTACTGTATGCCCGAAAAGCCTTTTTCATGGGTTCCAAAAGAGAATCTTCTCTCATTTGAAGAGCTCTTTTTATTTGTAAAAGTTGCAATTGACGAAGGTATTAAAAAGATTCGCATTACTGGCGGAGAGCCGCTTTTACGAGAAGATTTGGATAAATTTATAAAGATGATTTATGATTATGATCCTACTATAGATTTGGCAATGACATCAAATGCTTATTTGCTTAAATCAACGGCCCAGAGATTAAGAGATGCCGGTTTAAAACGAATTAATGTCAGTATAGACAGCTTAAAACCTGAAGTTGCGCAAAAAATTGCGCAAAAAGATGTTTTAGCGGATGTTTTGGCAGGAGTGGAAGAGGCCAGAGCGGTTGGACTTAAAGTAAAAGTAAATATGGTTCCTATGAAAAATATGAATGCAGATGAGATTGTAGATGTGCTAGAGTACTGTAAAGAGCGCGATATGACGATAAGGTTTATAGAGTATATGGAGAACCAATATGCTTCTAAAGAGATAAGCGGACTTAAATCAGATGAACTTTTAGCAATTTTAAGAGAGCACTATGAGTTCGAAGATGAAGGTTTTGATGGTGCATCTCCTTCACGCTATTACCGCATGAAAGATGGATATCGATTTGGAATCATTGAGCCTTATGGGGATGATTTTTGTAAGCAGTGCAATCGTATTCGCCTAACCGCAGAGGGCAATCTTATACCATGTCTCTATTTCGATGAAGCCATGAGTATATCAAAGTCCATAAAAGAGGGTGATATTGCAGCAGCAGCAGAAGTTTTAAGAGATGTTGTGAAAAACAAACCGGAGAAAAATCGTTGGGGCGGTGAAGATAGCGAATCTTCATCCCGTGCTTTTTATGAAACGGGTGGTTGATGATATATCTAGTCGAACATTTTTACAGTATCCAGGGCGAGGGTAGATACAGCGGTTCTCCGTCAATCTTTTTTCGCTTTGGCGGATGTAATATGAAATGCGAAGGTTTTAACTGTCAAGAGATAGCTCCTGATGGTACAAAGGTTTTAGGATGTGATACGGTTTATGCCGTAAATAAAGAGCATTTTTCTCAAAATTGGGTAGAAATAAAAAGTTCAAAAGAGCTTCTTAATATTTTAAATATTTATGATTTGCCTAGAAGTGTAGATATTGTTTTAACAGGCGGAGAACCGCTTATATATGCAAATGAAAAGGTTTTTGTAGAGTTTTTGGAAGCTTTGCATAAAAAAGGTCATAGAATCACTTTTGAGACAAATGCTTCTTTGCGCGTAGATTTTGAAAAATTTCCCATATATAAAAAGTGTATATTCGCTTTATCTGTAAAGTTGTCAAATTCAAATGAATCTTTTAGCAAAAGAGTTCGAGGAGATATTATAAACTCTATTGCCTCAAATGCCAAAGAGGCTTTTTTTAAGTTTTCCATAGATGCGGAATCTATAACTCTAGGCTTGGAAGAGGAGATATCAGAGATAATTCTGCACTCTCCGGCGACTCAGGTTTATTGTATGCCTCTTGGAGGGAACAAAGAGGAAGTGGAGACCAATACAGAGCCTCTTATAGAGTTTTGCAAATCAAAAGGGTACAATTTTAGCGACAGACTTCATATAAGAATATGGGATCAGAACAAAGGGGTTTAGGAGTGCTAAAAAATGATAATTAGAAAGCTTTTTAAATTTGAGAATGCTCATATTGTTAGAGGCTGTTCCAGTTCGAAGTGTAGAAGCTCTCTGCATGGCCACTCTTATAAAGTTGAGCTTTTGTTTGCATCCAATTTTTTAGATAATGGTCAAATGGTTTATGATTTTGGTTTGATGAAGCAAAACATGAAAGATCTTATTGAGAGTTTTGACCATAGTATAGCAATCTGGAGAGATGACAACAAAGAGTACATAGATGCTATGAAAAAAAACTCTGCAAGATGGGTTCTTCTTCCTGTTTCTCCATCTGCTGAGCAGTTCAGCCGTGTTATTTTTGTAATGATAGATAAGCTCTTAGAGTTAACTACAACCATAAACGGGGAGAGAGAAGTAAAGCTTCACAGTGTTATTGTTCATGAAACAGATACGGGATATGCACAAGCTTTTAGAGAGGATGCTTACTCTCTAAATATGGGTTTAATAAATCTCGAAGAGTTTGCTTTTAGTGAAGAAGTCCAAAAAAATTGGAGAGATTCAAACCTTTTAGATAAGATAAAAAAGAGAGAAAGGTTTATAAATCCCAAGAGTGTTTAAAATACCAAAAAAGTACCTTAAACAGGGATGGTTTTCAAAAGATTTACTCTTTTGTAGTATTTATTAAATCGTTTATTTCTTTAGAGTTAAAACTAAATCTTGTAGGAATTATTTTAACTTTAGCATCTTTTTTTAAAATTTCACAATCATTCTCTATAATTATATATGCGTTTGAAGCTGCCAGCGGGGATATCATACCGGGAGCAAATTTTTTATGCGGTATAAATTTTATGCCATCAAAATATCCGGGAATAAGAGATCTTCTTCCTGGTTTTAAAGTGTAGTCATCTGCCATTTTTGTTTCTATTGTATTTATATACTTTGCTTTATCGCCGCTTAATGCCAAAATAATGCTTTGCCCAAAAAGTTCAAAATTGAGTGCGGCTGCCAGAGGATTTCCCGGAAGATTTAAAATTAAAGTATCTTTTATGCGTCCAAAAGTTGTTGGTTTGCCTGGTTTAATGTCAATTTTATCAAAAAATATTTCATAACCGAATGCACCAAAAGCCTCTTTTGTAAAGTCTGCATCACCTACGCTAACCCCTCCTGAAGTGATGATAAGGTCGCTCTCAAGAGCACTTTTTATATGTTCTTGTATATCTTTTAAAGAGTCTTGAGATGTTCCGATAAAGTCAACTTCACATCCGAGTTCTTTGACTCTTGAAAAAAATGTTGGAGTATTTGTGTTGTAGAGCTGATAGGATGTAACATTCTCAAAATGCATTTTAAGCTCGTTCCCCGAAGCAAATATAGCTACTTTTGGTTTTTTGTAAACTTTAGTGTGACTTATGCCCTGTGAAGCTAAGAGTGTAATATGATGCGCTTGAAGTCTTTGTCCTCTCTTTAACAGAGTAGTTGCGCTTTTGATATCTTCACCACATAAACGGATATGTCTAAATGGTTTTAATTTTTTGGGAAGTTTTATTTTATCCTGTGAAATTACTGCATCTTCAATTGGAACAATTGTTTCACACCCTTTTGGAACCCTTGCCCCCGTCATTATTTTGATAGCAAATCCGCTTTTTAACTCCTCTTTTGAATCATCACCCGCAAAAATTGTATGATTTACTTTTACCTCTTTGCCTGCATCTTCAACTTTAACAGCATAACCGTCCATAGCTGAATTGTCATAAGGCGGAAGATTGTGCGATGCAATAATATCTTCTGCCAAAACATATCCTAAAACTTGCTCAATCGGTAATATCTTGATTGATTTTGCCGTAGTATTTTTATAAATATATTCAAATGCTTCTTCTATTGTAACTGCCATGTCTCTTCTTTTATTAAATTTATTGTAAAATTTCATCATGAATGAAATGTATGATATGAGTATTGTAACACATAACTATAGTGTTATTACAGTTTTGGGCGTGATTTTTATAAATGTTTTGATACTTTTAAGTATGAAAAATTTAACAAAATACACAAGGACAATGTCGCTTTTTACACCAATTGTTGGAACAGTTATAGTTGCAATTATTTTTACGGGTGTAGTTATGATGGCGGCTAAACATTTAGATTTTACGGCAGAAAATATTATTATGATTCTTCTTGCCGTAATTTTAATTTATCTTGAATTTAAACGCTCTATAAAGTTGAAATATCTCAAGAAAAAAGAGAACAATGCGTTTGAAAACTATAAATCATATGCACTGAAAATTTTCTCTCTTGAAATATTTTTAGTATTAAGTATCTCTGTTTGGATGTGGAATTGATATATATATTTGATGATGAAGCAGGTCGTGATACTCTTTGTATAAGAGGTGACTTATACAAATATTTAATCAAAGTTCGTCGTCACAAAAAGGGTGATGAATTATATTTTAGAGCAAAACAGAATTTAGAGATTTTACATAGATACAAAATAGAGAGCGTTGAGCCAAGAAGTGCAGAGTTATCGCTGCTTTTTTCAAAAAAAGAGGAAATTAAAAGCACAAAGTCTCTTCATCTTGGTTGGTGCGTAATAGACTCAAATTCTATAGAAAAAGTGCTTCCTTCTCTTTGTGAGACAGGAGTTGAGAGAATATCATTTATATTTTGTGATAGAAGTCAGAAAAATTTTAAACTTGATTTTAAAAGATTTGAGAGAATTTTAGAAGCTTCTATGCAGCAGTGCGGCAGAAGTACATATATAGAGTTTGACACCTATAAAAACATAGAAGAGTTTGTAACGAAGTTTCCTGATGTAAATGTATTTGATTTTTGTCAAAATGCATTGCAGGACTACAGTGGTATAAAAAGAGTTTTAATAGGGTGTGAAGGTGGATTTTCTGATAAAGAGAGAGAGCTTCTTTCATCTTTAAAAACATTTAGATTAGATACGCCGATGGTATTAAGATCAGAGAGCGCTGTAGCGGCAATAGCAGCTAAAATACTTCTTTAAGATAAATTCAGCTATAATTGCAATCTTAAAAATCCGCACCCATACGGATTTAAAAAATATATAGATATTCGCACGCAAACGAGTATCAAAAGGTAAAAAAATGAAAAAAGATATCCACCCGAAATTAGTAACATGTACTGTAACTTGTGCATGTGGAAACACTTTTGAGACATTAAGTCAAAAAGATGAGATGAGAATTGACATCTGTAATGAGTGTCACCCTTTCTTTACAGGTTCTGAGAGAATGGTAGATACTGCAGGAAGAATTGAGAAATTCAACCAGCGTTACGCAAAAAAATAATCAAGATTTTTCTTGCTTACACTTGTTCCAACTCCGATTGGAAATATAGGCGATATATCGCTTAGAGCCATAGAGGCTCTAAGTAGTGCCGACACCCTTTTATGCGAAGATACTCGCGTTACAAAAAAACTTATCCATATTTTAAAAGAGCGGTATAGCACTGACTTTAAATCTGATCAAAATTTTATTTCACTCCACTCTCATAATGAAAAAGAGTTTATAGCAAAACTAGAGCCCTCTTTTTTTGATCAAAATGTTATTTATGTAAGTGATGCCGGCATGCCCGGTATAAGTGACCCCGGACAAGCTTTAGTAAAATATTGTCAAGAGATGGGTGTTGCTTATGATGTTCTGCCCGGTGCAAATGCACTTTTAACTGCTTTTGTGGCAAGCGGATTTGTAGATACAAAGATGCTTTTTTGGGGATTTTTGCCTCACAAAGGTAAAGAGAGAGCAGCCTCGCTTCAAGGTGCTCTTGGAAGCGGATTTACCACAGTTCTCTATGAATCTCCACATAGGCTTGCCAAACTTTTGGACGAACTCTCTTACGAAGAACCTAAAAGAGAGATATTTTTAGCAAAAGAGCTTACAAAAAAGTATCAAAATTATTATTTTGGAACGGCAGATGAGATAAAACACAAACTTGATGCAAATCTTCGAGGGGAGTGGGTTGTCGTTATTAGTGCATCAAAGGCACAAAACAGCAGCGCAATAACTCAAAATGATATTTTAGAGCTTGATTTGCCGAAAAAAGTTCAAGCAAAACTTATTGGCAAAATAACTGGTGAAAATACAAAAGCATGTTATGAAAGATTATTAAAACTTTAAATAGAGGGAGTTTTTATATACGCACTCTATATTTAACTTTTTTGGATAAAATGTCTTTATGTTAATTTATGCAAAACAACCAATCAATTATATCATTGCCAATCATCCACAAAAGATAAAAACACTTTATTTAGCAAAAGAGATAGATAAAAAAGAGTATTCGCGTCTTATGAAGATGGATTTTGAAATCAAAAGAATCCCATCTGATGCAGCGGGAAAAATGTGTAAAAATGCATCTCATCAAGGGATACTCGCAGAAATTGATCCTTATAAACTCTATGACTATAAAACATTTTTAAATTATGAATTTGTACTTGTTTTATCAGGTTTGACTGATGTTGGAAATATCGGCGCAATAATCAGGAGTGCTTATGCTTTGGGTGTTGAAGCAGTTATAGCATGCGGGGTAAAAACACTGCCTCTTGAAGCTATTGTCAGAACTAGTACAGGAGCACTTTTGGATATGCCTTTTGCAATAGAAACAAATGTTCATAATGTAATGAATGATCTTAAAATGTCGGGTTTCTACACTTATGGGGCAGATATGAATGGCAAAGATATTCGTGATGTTAAAGTGAAACAAAAAAGAGCTTTGTTTTTAGGCAGTGAAGGTGAAGGGTTGAGTGCCAGAGTAACTTCAAAACTAGATGAGATAGTAAGTATAAAAATGTCACATAAGTTTGATTCTTTAAATGTAGGTGCAGCTGGAGCTATATTGATGGATAGGATGAGAATATGAGTGAAGATGTTGAAAAATTAAAAAAATTTAGCGCTCAAAAAATTCATGAAGAAACACATATTTCTTTAATCCATGCTCAGGCACTTTTAGATGAAAATTTTGAAGGTATGAACAGTGTTCAGCTTAAGGGTTTTTTATCTATACTCGAGAGAGAATATTCTCTTGATTTAAGTGAATTAAGAGATAAAGCCAACGAATATTTTCAAAGCAATGCACCTGTTGAAGAGAGTGTTAATTTATCTCGTTATCTTATTAAAGAAAAAAGAAATTTCACACTTTTGTATATAATTTTTGGAATAGTTGTTATTGCTGCATTGACATATTTTATTATAAAGTCTTCGGAAGATGTACTTTATACAATTGACAATAGTGTAATAGAGAGTGCCAAAAGCAATATTTTAGAGATTCAAAATGATAAAAACAGTTCTCTGCCTGATGAAAACAGAAGTTTAAACACGCAAGAGGTACAAGAACTTCCAGAAGCAGCAGAAGCTGTAGAGTCAGCCGAGTTATTGGAATCAACCAAAGAGTCTGAATTAGCAGAAGAACTTAAATCAGTATATGAAGCAGAATCAGTAGAATCTCAAAATGGGGATGTAGAAGTTCAGCAAGTTTCATTTAAAATTATTCCAAAAAGTAAAGTATGGCTTGGTTATATTGACTTAAAAAATTATAAAAGATATCAAGAAACGCTTTCTGGGGAGTTTTCTTTGGACCCAAAAAAAGAGTGGTTGCTGTTGTTTGGGCATGGATATATAGATATAGAGATAAACGGAGAGATTATAAAATTTTCAAATCCTAAAAATATAATATTTTCATATATAAATTCAGAATTAAAAGAGATAGATATGGAAGAGTTTAAGAGATTAAACAAAGGCAAAGGATGGTAAAAGTATTTTTTATTTTTACTTTGCTTTTCTCATTCTCCTATGCAGATATATTAGAAACAGAAAAATTTGAAAGTGAAAAAAGTGAAGATTTTTTGATTAAAAAGATTAGAAATTTAATTAATCCAGTTACATTTGAGAAAGATAGAGCTTATATAGATATTATTTTCACTCCAAAAGAGGAGTATTATAACAGTGATGGAAGAGTAAACTCTATTAAAGTTATTCAAACACTTAAAGAGAATGGTATTTTAAATCTGTTTTTTAAAAAGCCTCAAGAGACAAATATAAGCTTTAAAACTAAAGGCGCTCCTCTGTTTTTTGTAAAAATAATGAGTGACTCACTAAGAAATATAGGGTATTATAGATATGTCACAAAAGAATCAAGTTTTAATGACTCAGAATTTATTTGGAAAATAAGTTTGATTTCCGAATATGCTGCTGATCCTTTAGTTATTAGTCAAGAACTGAAAAAAAATGGTTGTGAAATTGTTGATGTTATAAAAGAGTCACAAACAGATTGGTCTTATGTGATAGATATGAAAAATGCCAAACTTGATGTTACTACTCTTGAAGATTCTGAAGAGATAAGATTAAAAAGATCTCTTTACTCCTACTGGTTAAATGTTTCAAAAATAGATAAGATAGATATAATAAGTTCTTCTAGAAATAACTGGTATCCGCATATTGCATTTTATGATAAATTTTTAAATTTGCTAAGAGTTATTAAGATAGATACAAAAAAAACATATCTAACTTTAAATATGCATGAAAACACCCATTATGTAAAAATTTCCGATATATACACGCTTAAAAATATCAAAGATGATTTAGTTTTAAAACCGGTAATTAAAAAATAAACTAATTATCAAATTTTTTTGATAGAATGTCATTAATTATTTAAGCAGGAATGTTCATGTTTGACGAGATACAATTTGAGAGAATAAAAAGGTTACCGAAGTATGTGTTTGCTGAGGTAAATGACCTTAAAATGGCAGAACGCAGGGCAGGTGCTGATGTTATAGATTTTTCTATGGGAAATCCTGATGGAGATACTCCTAAGCATATAAGAGAGAAGCTTATTGAGTCTGCGCAAAAAACAAAAACACACGGTTATTCAACTTCAAAAGGTATTCCTAAACTTTTAGCCGCTATCGCTGATTGGTACAAAAAAAGATATGACTGTGATTTAGATCCTGAAACAGAGTGTGTAGCTACAATGGGTTCCAAAGAGGGGTATGCACACTTAGCGTATGCTATCACCAATCCTGGAGATGTTGCAGTTGTTCCTGATCCTACTTATCCAATTCATGAGTACTCTTTTATATTGGCAGGCGGGAATGTTGTTAAATTTGGAATAGAGTTTGATGATGATTACAGACTTGATGAGGATAAATTTTTTGAAGATCTTGATAGAGTCTTAAAAGAGAGTTCGCCAAAACCTAAATATGTTTTGGTTAACTTTCCTCACAATCCTACAACAGCAACTGTTACTCAGGAATTTTATGTTCGTCTTGTTGCCATGGCAAAAGAGAGAAGATTTTATATTATCAGTGATATAGCATATGGTGATATAACTTTTGACGGTTATGTAACGCCTTCTATAATGAGCGTACCTGGAGCAAAAGATGTGGCAGTTGAGAGTTTTACTCTTTCAAAAAGCTACAATATGGCAGGGTGGCGCGTTGGCTTCTTTGTCGGAAACAAAAAGCTTATAGGCGCTCTTCAAAAGATCAAATCTTGGTTGGATTATGGAATGTTTACGCCGATTCAAGTGGCAGCTACTGTTGCATTAAACGGAGATCAGCACTGCGTTAAAGATATAACGGATAAATATAATCACCGTCAAGAAGTTTTGTTAAAAGCATTTGACAGGGCAGGCTGGCATATAAGAAAAAATCATGCCAGTATGTTTGTTTGGGCAAAACTGCCTGAATGTGCTCAGCATTTAGGATCTTTAGAGTTTTCAAAAAGACTTTTAAAAGAGGCAGGTGTTGCCGTGGCTCCTGGCATCGGATTTGGCTCATATGGTGAAGGGTATGTTCGTATAGCTTTGATAGAAAATGACAACCGTATTCGCCAAGCAGCTAGAAATATAAAAGAGTTTTTAAAACAATTTCAAGAAGAAAAAAAGTAATATGGTAAAAATTGGAATAATCGGTGTAGGAACAGTAGGGGCAAGCGTTGTCAATATTTTAAAAGATAATGCAGATGTTATATCTGCCCGTGCAGGTGTTGATATAGTCGTAAAGAGCGGTGTAGTAAAAAATCTAAACAAGGATAGAGGTTTAGATATAAAACTGACAGATAATGTGGATGATATTTTAAACGACGACGAAATTGATATCGTAGTTGAGCTTATGGGCGGTGTTGAAGAGCCGTTTGAAATAGTTAAAAAGGCTCTTAGAAACGGTAAAGCGGTAGTAACTGCAAATAAAGCTCTTTTGGCGTATCACCGTTATGAACTTCAAGAGATAGCACAAGACATTGCTTTTGAATATGAAGCGAGTGTTGCAGGTGGTATCCCTATTATCAATGCTCTTCGTGACGGACTCTCTGCAAACCATATAGAGTCTATTATGGGGATTATGAACGGCACAAGTAACTATATGCTCACTGAGATGATTCAAAACGGTGTAAACTATGATGATATTCTTAAAAAAGCGCAAGATTTAGGATATGCTGAAGCAGATCCTACTTTTGATGTCGGTGGATATGACGCAGCACATAAACTTCTTATACTCGCCTCTATAGCATACGGTATCGATGCAAAACCTGAAGATATTTTAATAGAGGGCATTGAAAATATCTCTAAAGAGGATGTTGATTTTGCAAGTGAGTTTGGATATGCTATAAAACTTTTGGGAATTGCCAAAAAAGATAAAAATATGGTCGAACTTCGCGTACATGCAAGTATGATAAGCAAAAATGAGATGATATCAAAAATAGATGGTGTTATGAATGGCATCAGCGTGGTTGGCGATAAAGTGGGAGAAACACTATACTATGGACCCGGTGCAGGCGGAGATGCAACTGCAAGTGCGGTTATAGCAAATATTATAGATATAGCAAGAAGCGGAAAAAGCAGACCGATGCTTGGTTTTGACAGACCTATGGAAGCAGGGCTTAAACTTAAGCCTATAGAAGATATAAAATCAAAATATTATCTTCGCATAAATGTATCGGATAAAAAAGGCGTTTTGGCAAAAGTAACTAAAATTTTTGAAGAGAATGATATATCAGTTGAAACAATGCTTCAAAGACCAACTTCAAAAGAAAGCGCAAATCTTCTGATTTCAACTCATACTGCTTATGAAAGAGATATTCAAAAACTTATAAATTCACTCGAGGCTTTGGAGTTTGTAAACTTTAAGCCTGTAATGATTAGGATAGTGTAAGAAAGATTAAAAATCTTAATAACAGCTGCAAACAGCAAAAAATGGGATATTTATGGAAAACTTTGAAACAATAGATAGTGTTTGTACCTACTGTGGTGTCGGTTGTGATATAGCTGTGCATGTAAAAGAGAATAAGATTCAAAAAATCTTTGCACATAAAGACGGTGTAGTCTCACAAGGAAAGCTCTGCATAAAAGGCAAATACGGTTTTGATTTTGTTGACTCAAAAGAGCGCCTTAGAACACCAAGAATCAAGAAGAGTTTTTTAGATAAAAATCCAGCTATAAAAGATGCAGTAGCATCTTCATTAAAAGATTTTGATGATATTTGGTATGAGAGTGATTTAGATTCTGCCACAACTGCCGCAGCTATGAAGCTAAAAGAGATTCAAGAGAAGTATGGGCAAAAAAGCGTAGCTTCCATTGGCGGCGCAAGAACCTCATGCGAGAGTGTTTATCTTTTTCAAAAATTTACTCGTCACACTCTAAACTCCCCTCATGTTGACAACTGTGCGAGAGTTTGTCACTCACCAAGCTTAAGGGGTATGAAAGCTACCATCGGAGAGGGTGCAGCTACAAATCCGTATAATGATGTTTACAACTGTGAATTTATGATTGTGATTGGTTCAAATACAACAGAAGCACACCCCATAATAGCGAATCGTATTGTCGAAATGGCGCAAAAAAATGATAATTTGGCTGTATTTGATGTTAGAGAGATAAAGCTTCACCGCTTTGCAAAATATAAGGCGATTATGCCGCATGAAGCAAACCTGCTTGTTTTAAATATGATTGCATATGTAATTATAAATGAAGAGCTTTATGATGAGAATTTTATAGAAGAGAGAACAAAAGGTTTTGCAGAGTTTAAGGATAAAATTTTAAATGACCCTTATGCAAATCCAAAATATTTTGAGAATATTGAGGGGTATGAATATCTTAGCAAAATGATTCCAAAGATAGCAAGAGAGTATGCTCTCAAAAAATCTATGATTTTTTGGGGACTTGGTATTACTGAACATATTGATGGCTCTTATGCCGTAATGGCAATTACTCATCTCTCCCTAATGACTGGAAATATCGGAAAAGCCGGTACCGGGCTTATGCCTCTTCGAGGTCAAAACAATGTTCAAGGTGCTTGTGATATGGGGATGCTTCCCTATTATGACCCAGATTATCAAACGCCAAAAGAGGTTGGCTTAATGACGCCTCAGCTTGTTGATGAGATGCTTGAGGGGCGCATAAAAGCAGTTTTAAATATAGGAGAGGATTTAACTCATATTCATCCAAATATAAATAAAGTAGACAGAGCAATAAGCAATCTTGAACTTATAATGGTGCAAGAGCTGTTTATGACAGATATAACCTCTAAAGCGGATATAGTTATAGGGGTAAAATCAGCGTATGAAAAAACGGGTGTTTATGTTAATGCCATGAGAAGATTGCATCTATCTCAGCCGCTTGTAGAATCAGATCTTCCTGATGATTGGGAGGTTATCAAACTTCTTGATAATAAGATGGGCGGTAACTATGCCTATAAAAATTCAAATGAAATTTGGGATGAAGTAAGAGAAGTTGCATATCGCCGCTTTAGCGGAGCATCTTATGTAAGATTGCAAAGACATAGAAAAAGAGGGCTTCAGTGGCCGGTTCATACGGAAGATACTCCGATTTTACATCAATTGGATTTTAGAACGGATGATGGGCTCGGCGAGTTTCATTATCATCAATACAAGCTTCGCGGCATGGTAGAAGAGATTATTGATAAAAATTTAACTGGATATTATTTGACAACGGGCAGAACAATTGCAATGTACAATAATGCTGCTCAGACAAAACAGACACAAAGTTTGCTTGATAAATATGATGAAGATTTGCTTTTAGTCAATGATGAAGATGCCGATGATTTTAAAAGCGAGCGAGTTATTTTGAAAACCGAGTATGGGGAAACAAAACCGCTAAAAGTAAAGTTTACCAAAAAGATAGAGCCCAAAACTCTCTTTGTAACATTTCATTATGCGGATTCTAAAGTGAATGCACTTTTTGGTGACAGAAGCGATGAGTTGATTTTAACTGCTGCTTTTAAATCTGTAAAAGTGGAAGTGATTAACTGCTAAATGAGCAGAGCCAAAGGAAACTTAGCAGAAGATAAAGCGTATGAGTTTCTTTTAAAACATGGTTTTGATGTTATAGAAAGAAATTTTTATTCCCGCTTTGGAGAGATAGATATAATCGCGCTAAAAGATGGAGTTTTGCATTTTATTGAGGTAAAAAGCGCTCTTGAATATGAAACTGCTGTTGAAAATATTACAAAAAGCAAGCTCGCAAAGCTTATCAAAACCGCATATGTCTATATGAAAAAAAACTCTCTTGATACGGATTTTGTTTTTGACGCTTTAATTGTTGTAGATGAAAATATAGAGTTTATAGAGAATATAACACTCTAATTACTTTTTCTCAAGCTTACTTCATCGAGCAAATTTAAAAATCCTTCAACCTCTCTGCTTCCTCTGTCTTCATAAAAAATTTTGCCATCATTTCTTAAAAAATAGTGTCTTGGCACCCCTTTTGTTTCAAAATGTTTTGGTATTTTATGTTTGTCTCTAGAGAGATATAAAAGAACATACTCCTCTTTTAGTTTTTCTATGACATGCTTTTGCGAGAGTGTTATATCCTGAAATCTATCACACCATCTGCAATTATCAGAACCGATATAAAGATATATATTTTTACTCTTTTTTTGCGCCTCTTTTAAAGCTGCATTATAGTCATTTGACCAGTCCAGTTCAGCACTTTGCAGAGTTGAAAATAGTAGAAATAAAAAGATGAAAACAGCTCTTGTTTTATGCATAAATATCCAAAAATTAGTTTTTACACTATAATAACATAAAAACAAAAAGTAAAATATAAAATTGAGAGGTTTTTTTATGATAGCAAAAATATATTTTGGTTCACAAGAAGTAGAGAAAGAAAAAGTAACTCAAAGAGTAAGTCCTTATAGTGGGGAGATTGTTTCAAAAGCTCCTGTTTGCGATAGAGATGATGTGAAAAGAGCGTTAGAGATTGCAAAAGAGGCTTTAAAGCAAACGCGAAAAACAACTATTGCCCAAAGATGCAGTTGGCTTTTGGATGTTGCACAAAAGTTAAAACAAAATAAAGAAGATATAGCAAAAACTATTACAGATGAGGTGGGAAAACCCATAACATTTGCCAGAGTTGAGGTAGAGAGATGTATAGAGACGATAACTCTTTCGGCTGAGACAATGCGTACTATGCACGGTGAGACAATCAATACCGATGCAATGGCGAGCGGGAAAAAAACAACGGCATTTTTTATAAGAGAGCCTGCGGGAGTCGTTGCGGCAATCACACCTTTTAATTTTCCTCTTAATTTGATAGCACATAAACTGGCGCCGGCTCTTGCAGCCGGTAATACGGTTGTGCTTAAGCCAACTCCCGAAGCACCGCTCACCGCGTATAAATTTGCAAAATTATTTATCCAGAGCAAATATGCTGTAAAAGATGCCCTAAGTGTTGTTTACGGTGATGCTGAAGTTGGAGATGCATTGGTTAGAAGTGATATACCCCGTGTTATAAGTTTTACGGGAAGTGTTCCTGTTGGTAATATTATTACAAAAAGTGCCGGGATTAAAAAGGTCTCACTGGAACTTGGCGGGAATGCAGCTACTTATATAGACAAAAGCGCTGATTTGGATTTGGCAGCTGCAAGATGCGCTTTAGGAGCCTTTGTAAATTCCGGGCAGGTTTGTATTTCTCTGCAGCGCATCTATGTTAATGCTGAAATATATGATGAGTTTGCTTCTAAAATGGCGCAGGAGAGTAAAAAACTGATTGTAGGTTCACCATACGATGATGACACCTTTATGGGTCCGCTTATTGACGATGATGCGTGCCAAAGAGCTATGGGCTGGGTAGAGAGCGCCATAAAAGAGGGTGCGGTTGCTATGCTTCCTCCCCGCGTTGAAGGCAGACTTTTTTACCCTTGTTTAATGGCTGATGTTCGTGACGATATGGCAATTGTTTGTGAAGAGGTTTTCGCTCCGATTGTATCTTTGGTAAAGGTAGAGAGTTTTGATGATGCTCTTCCTCGCATGAACAACTCTCCTTACGGGCTTCAGTTTTCAATTTTTACAAATGATTTAAAATTGACTCAACGGGCAATTTATGAGCTTGATGCAGGGGGAGTGGTTATTAATGATATGCCTACACTTAGATTTGATATTCAGCCTTATGGCGGAGTGAAACTCAGCGGTATAGGCAGAGAGGGCCCGCGGTTTGCTATCGAAGAGATGAGCGAAATAAAAAGTGTAGTGATATGTTAAAGGCAATTATCAGTGCATGTCTGCTCGGAGAGTGCTGCCGCTATGACGGCAAAACAAAAGCTGTAGATGCGGTTGTAGAGAAGTATAAAGATTTTAAGATCATCCCTTTTTGTCCGGAAGCACCTCTTTTTGGTACTCCAAGAGAAAGAATAAATGTTGTTGAAATTGATGGAGAAAATAGGATTATTACAGATAAGAGCAATATAGATGTAACAAAATTATTGAGAGATGAGATAAACTCTTTTATAAAAGAGAATCCGCAAGCCGACGCAATAGTGCTTAAATCCAAGTCGCCTAGCTGTGGGCTGGGAACTACACCTATTTTAAATGAAAAAAAAGAGGTGTTAAAATTTGGAAACGGCATAGCAGCTGAAATTTTTTTAAGAGAGTATAAGGGTATAAATATAGCAGATGAGTTATTAATATAGGTATTTAAATAGTTACAATGTTATTTTTAGATATAATCGCGAAATTTTACACCAAGAGATATGTTTATGGATATTAGAGAAGAATTTTTAAGATTTTTTGAATCAAAAAAACACGATAGAGTAGCGAGTTCACCGCTTGTCCCTGATGATGCTTCGCTGCTGTTTAATAATGCAGGAATGGTGCCTTTTAAGTCTATTTTTACAGGCGAGGTACCGGCTCCGCAAAATCCTAGAGCAGTTTCATGCCAAACATGTATCCGTGCAGGCGGAAAGCATAATGATTTGGAAAATGTAGGGTATACGGCAAGACATCATACTTTTTTTGAGATGCTTGGCAACTTTAGTTTCGGAGATTATTTCAAAGAAGAAGCTATTGAGTATGCATGGGAGTTTATAACCGAGGTCTTGAAATTTCCTAAAGAGAAGTTATGGATAACTGTGCATGAGAGCGATGATGAAGCAGAACTTCTTTGGCAAAAACATGTAAGCAAAGATAGAATTATGAGACTTGGAGATAAAGATAACTTCTGGCAGATGGGAGATACAGGACCATGCGGACCATGCAGTGAAATCTTTTATGATCAGGGCGCAGAGAATTTTTACTCATCAGAAGATTATATGGGCGGAGAAGGCGATAGATTTTTAGAGATATGGAATCTTGTCTTTATGCAGTATGAAAGAAGCGCTGATGGTCAGTTGACTCCGCTTCCAAAGCCTTCAATTGATACGGGAATGGGTCTAGAGCGTGTTGTTGCTATTAGCGAAGGGGCTACCAGCAACTACTCATCATCGCTATTTATGCCAATAATCAATGAGATTGAAAAGCTTATAGGCAAAGAGTATGTTTACGCAACAGGGGCATCATATCGCGTAATAGCTGATCATATACGAACAGTGCTTTTTCTTCTTGCGCAGGGTGTAAATTTCTCAAACGAGGGGCGCGGCTATGTACTTCGCCGTATTCTTCGCCGTGGTGTTAGACATGGATATCTTCTTGGTTTTACTGAGCCATTTATGTATAAACTTATCGATACTGTTGTCTCTATTATGGGGAAAGAGTATGATTACTTAGCTCAAAAAGCGGCTGTGGTAAAAGAGCAGACAGAACTTGAAGAGGCAAGATTTTTTAAAACAATCGCTTCAGGAATTGAACTTTTTAATGAAGAGTTGAAAAATACCGGGAATGTTTTTAGCGGTGAGGTTGCGTTTAAACTCTATGATACATTTGGTTTTCCGCTTGATTTAACTGAAGATATGTTGAGAGAGAAAAACTTAACACTTGATTTGGATACATTCGAAGAGTTGATGCAAGAGCAGAGAAGTCGTGCAAAAGCTGCTTGGAAGGGCAGTGGAGATGATGTGGTTCATGGAGATTTTAAAGAGCTTTTAGAGAAGTTTGGCGAAAACAGTTTTGTTGGATATGAGAGTATAAGCCACGCAGGCAGGGTTTTAGCGCTTTTAGATGAGAACTACCATCATGCAGATAAACTTATTGCAGGCTCAAAAGGGTGGGCTTTTTTAGATACTACCCCATTTTACGCTGAGAGCGGCGGACAGTGTGGAGATATTGGAGAACTTAAAGGTTTCGCAAAAGTAGAAGATACAAAGAAATTTTTTGGACTGAATCTTTCAAAAATTTCATTAGAAAAAGAGCTCAAAGTTGGAGATATTGTTGAATCACATGTAGATATTTCAAGAAATGAGATAACAAAACATCACTCTGCTACACATCTGCTTCATGCGGTGCTTTTTGATGTTTTGGGAGATCATATTTCTCAAGCAGGCTCATTGGTGGAAGCAGACAGACTTCGATTTGATTTTTCACATCCAAAGGCGCTTACACATGCAGAGTTGGTTGAAATAGAAACAAGAGTAAATAACCAAATAATGCGCGCACTGCCTAGAAAAACAGAAATTATGAATATAGAAGATGCTAAAAAATCAGGTGCAAAAGCGCAGTTTGGCGAAAAATACGGTGATGAGGTAAGAGTTGTAAGTTTTGATGATGCAAGCATTGAATTTTGCGGCGGTGTACATGTAGACAACACGGCAGTTATCGGTTCGTTTATCATCACTAAAGAGAGTGGTGTAAGCGCCGGCGTAAGACGCATAGAAGCAGTTTGCGGACATGCAGCGTATAAGCATTTTGCTCAGCAAAGAACTCTGATTAAAGAGATTCAATCTGAGGTAAAAAATCTTGATGTTATTGCAGGTATTGCAAGATTAAAATCAAATATTTCTGAGTTAAAAGAGGAGCTTAATGAAGCCCTTCACAGCATAAAAGTTGAGATAAAAGCAAATGAAATCAACGGTGTGAGCGTTGTTGTTGATGAGCTCTCAAGCGGTGATATCAAAGAGAAGATTGATGAACTTAAAAACCAGAATGAAAAACTTTGTGCAATGCTTTTTCAGGTAAAAGGGGATAAAGTTTTAATAGCTGCAGGTGTAAAAGGTTCAAACGCCAAGGCGGGTGAGTGGATTAAAAAAATTGCTCCGATTTTAGGAGGAGGCGGCGGCGGTCGTCCCGATTTTGCACAAGCAGGCGGAAAAGATATCTCAAAAATAGCTGAAGCAAAAGAAGAGGCTATGAAATTTATAACTGAGGTTTTATCATAATGCAAGATATATTTGCAGAGTACAGAACACTTATAATTTTTTTACATGTAATAAGCGGTGTTGTTTGGGTTGGCGGAATGATTGCTATGCGTTATGCAGCACATCAATCTTTTTTAAATATAGAATCCCCGCAAAAAAGATTAGAACATATTGCATATGCACTTAAACGCCTTTTTAATATAGTGCTTCCATTTGTAATCACTCTTTTAATAACCGCGGTTTTTATGATAAAAGGGTATAGTCTAAATGGTAGTGATTTGGCGCCGCTTTCGCATGCCAAAGAGGCTATTTGGACTCTAATGTTTCTTAATTTAATGGTTATGATTTTTAGAAGAGCCAGAGGTGAAAAACTGCTAAACAAAGGCGATATGGTCGGTGCAAAAAATCAGATAGAATTTATTGGAAAATTTATGGTACCTATAAATATTGCTCTTGGAATCATAGCTATATTTATAGGAACATACCTCTCAAATAGTCTCTAATGATACGGCTTGCTTCATCCTCATCAACTCGTGCGAAACTGCTTTTAGAAGCGGGAATAGAGTTTGTTCAGCAGAGCGTGGATTTTGATGAAGAGAGCATAATTGCCTCATCTCCTAAAAATTTTGTATATCAGGCAACTCTTGGAAAATTTGAAGCAAATTTAAAAGAGTTTGGTTTTAAAGAGTATCCTCTTTTGGTCGCCGATACCGTAGTTACCTCTCAAGGTCATATTCTTAGAAAAGCAAAATGTATTGAAGATGCGCGAAATATTTTACTGACGCAAAGTGGAAATAGTACAAGCATTATTACATGCATGATTTATCTCTCAAAAAGAGAAAAAATCATTGATATTTCAACAACAGAGTATCTTTTTAAGAGATTTGATTTGGATGATATAGAGAGATATCTTTTAAGTGGAGATTGGCGTCAAAAAGCGGGTGCATGTATGGTTGAGGGTTTTTGCAAGCCCTATATTAAAAGTGTAAAGGGTCATGAGAGCACAGCTATGGGCCTTAATGTTGAAATATTAAAAAGATTTGCTTTATAACAATGTATTACGATAAAGAGCTGCAGGCACTAAAAAAATCAAAAAGATATAGAACAAGAGAGATTGTTGATACAAATATCTTAGATTTTGCATCCAATGATTATCTTGGTTTATCGCATAAAAGGGAACTTCATGAATCTACATGCAAAGCCCTTTCAGCACTACCGTTTCACAGCTCAAAAGCCTCCCTTTTAGTCAATGGATATCATCAGATTCACAAAGATTTTGAAACGGCTTTATGTGAAGCAAACGGTTTTGAAGAGGGTGTGATTTTAGGAAGTGGATTTAATGCAAATATTGCTTTAATTGAGTCATTGGTTCGAAGAGATGATGCTCTTTTTATGGATGAGAAGTATCACGCTTCGGGAGTATTGGCAACTCAAATAAAGAGTATAAATGTTATATTTTTTCCTCATAATGATATGAGTGAACTAGAGAAGCTGCTAGAGTCATCAGATGCAAAGAGAAAAATTGTTGCAGTAGAGGGAATCTACTCTATGGATGGTGATTTGGTTCATCAGGATGTCTTTGCTATCTGTGACAGATATGATGCGTTATTGATAGTAGATGAGGCTCATAGCAGCGGAGTTGTGGGAGATAAACTTATGGGAGTTTTTGATTATTATGGTGTTGTCATAAAACCAAACTATATAAAAATGGGAACTCTTGGAAAAGCGTATGGAAGTTTTGGGGCTTTTATATTGGCATCTTCACATATTATAGAGTATCTGATAAACCGTGCAAAACCTATTATTTATGCAACTTCGCTTTCACTCTACGATACACTTTTAGCGCATAATGCATTGAAGTATATACTGAAAAATAGAGAGTCGCTTAAAAAAGAGATAAGTTTAAGAAAACAGATAATTTATAAGGAGCTGGGTATTAAAACCGATAGTTTGATTGTTCCTATAGTTATAAATGATAATAAAAAAGTTATAGAAATCCGTGATAAACTTAAAAATCTTGGATATGCGGTCGGAGGTATTAGACAGCCGACTGTAGAATCTGCAATTATACGGCTTATAGCAAGAGTAGGTAATAGTTGTGAAGAATTAAGAGAGCTATGTATAAATTTAGCTAAAATTAAATAATGAATATCTCAAAATTGCAAATAACAATTAATAAAAAAAAATTAGTAGATATAGCGTTTAATATTACCTCCTCGCTGGCTCTTGTAGGTCAGAGCGGAAGCGGTAAAAGTTTGACTATTAAAGCGTTGCTTGGAATGCTTCCTGAGAGTATGGAGGTGAAGTTGGAGTATGAAAACAGCTTTAAACTCACTGCCGGGGAGACTTTGGCTTTTGTGCCTCAAAACCCATTTACAGCACTCTCTCCTCTTACAAAAATAAAGAGACAGTTTTTTATTCCACTGCCAAAAATTCAAAAACTTTTTGCTCAAGTCGGATTGGATATTGAACTATTAGAGAGGTTTCCTCCGGAGCTTTCAGGGGGACAGCTTCAAAGAGTTGTCATTGCCATGGCACTAAGCAGTGAGCCCGAACTTATTTTACTAGATGAACCCACAACTGCACTCGATCCTAAAACAAGAACTGTTATTTTAAACCTTTTAAAAGCTCTTCAAAATGAGTTTGGTTTTAAAATGCTTTTTGTAACACATGATATGAATTCTGCTAAAATAGTGTGTGAAGATATATGTATTATAAAAGAGGGCAGAGTTGTAGAGAGTGGAAAAATGGAAGATATATTGCAAAATCCGGTTGCTGAATATACAAAAATTTTAATGGATGCAAATTTTGCAAATAGGGAATTTAGAATATGAGAATAATTAAAAATATATTTTTTACACTTTTTTTGATTGGTTTTTTAACTCCATTTGCAGTGCTTGCATATTTCTTAGTCGGAAAAGATTATGACATATCATCGCTGGTTAATTACAATCCGCCTGTTACAACAAGATTTTATGATAAAAATGATGAAAAAATCGCAAATATTTTTGAAAAAGAGCACAGATACTATGCATATTTCGATGAGATTCCGCCTAGAGCAATAGAGGCACTCTTAGCGATAGAAGACACCACCTTTTTTGAACATCCCGGTATAAATATAGATGCTATTTTTAGAGCAATTATAAAAGATATAAAAGCAGGTAAGCTGGTTGAAGGGGCAAGCACTATTACACAGCAATTGGTAAAAAATAAACTTTTGACAAGAGAGAAAAAATTATCAAGAAAAGTAAAAGAGCTTATCTATTCACTTAAGTTAGAGAGAGTTTTAACAAAAGAGCAGATACTTGAAAGATATTTAAATGAGATCTATTTCGGTCATGGATATTACGGCATTAAAACAGCAGCTGATGGATATTTTCACAAAAAATTAGGTGATCTTACTTTAAAAGAGATAGCAATGCTAGTAGGTTTGCCAAAAGCTCCAAGCACTTATGCCCCAACCAAAAATTATGAGATATCTATGGGCAGGGCAAATCGTGTAATAGCGAGAATGTATGATCTTGGTTGGATAGATAAAGATACATATAGCAATGCGTTGTTAGAGAAACCGGAAGTTTATGATGATACATTAACACAAAACAGTGCTCCATTTATAGTAGACGAGGTGCTAAGAAGAGCTCCGGAGTTAGGCATAGATGATATAAAAACAGGCGGTTATGAGATATATACAACCATAGATATGAGACTTCAAGAAGCTGCAAAGGATTCTCTGAAAAAAGCTTATGAGATGTCATTGGAGAGAATTGAGGGTTATAAAGCTTATGATAATTCACAAAGCAATACTACTCTTTTAAACGGTGCGCTTGTCTCTTTGGATTCAAAAACTGGGGATATTTTAGCGCTAGTCGGCAGTGTTGATTATAAAAAAAGCTCCTATAATAGAGCTACACAGGGTCGCCGTCAGCCAGGCTCTGCTTTTAAGCCGTTTATATATCAAGTTGCTATAGATTTGGGTTATTCTGGGGCAACGGAACTGATTGATATCGCCAGAACATACACATATGAAAAAGATGGGGAAGAGTTAAAGTGGCAGCCAAAAAATTATGAAAAAAACTATAAAGGTCTTTTAACACTTAGAGAGGCGCTTGTTCACTCAAGAAATCTTGCTACAGTAAATCTTGTAAATGATATCGGTTTGTCACAGCTGCTTAGAGAGTTTAAAAAGTTTGGTATTTCAAATCTTCCTCGTAATATGTCTATTGCACTCGGGAGTATAACGCTTTCACCTCTACAGTTGGCAAAGTACTATACATCATTTGCAAACTCTGGTATTCAAGTTGAACCGCATTTGATACGGTATATAAACAAAGGTGCAACTACAATTTATGAAAAAAGAGAAAAGGCCCGTTTTATTACAGAGGAGACTCAGGCTTATATAATGACAACAATACTTCAAGATGTTGTAAGAAGAGGTACAGGAAGACGAGCAGATGTTAAAGGTATAGAACTTGCAGGAAAAACAGGAACAACAAACAACAATATAGACGGCTGGTTCGCAGGTTATTCGCCCACTATAGAGACCGTTGTGTGGTTTGGAAATGATGATAATACGCCGATGCATAAAAGAGAAACAGGCGGTATGATAGCCGGACCGGCTTTTTCGATGTACTATGAAAATGTGTTAAAACTTTACCCGCAGATTCAAAGAAAGTTTGAGCCCCCAGAGGGAATTATTGAGGTAGATATAAATGGAAGAAAAGAGTATTTTAGTGATATATCAAAGCCGCCTCGTGCAGAGAGTGATGTAAATGCTGATGAGATGCTTCTATTTTGATTTTTGCGCTTAAAGATTTATTGATTTGATATTAGTGAAATTGTATTTTACAAAAAGTGAATATTAAAGCAGTTTTTGAAATAGTTGTCTCTAAAAACTGCTTAAACTTGTGCCAAGATAGGCATTGTAGGCTACATAACAAAGTAGAAGTATAGCCCCTTCAACTCTATTTATTTTTCCATCTTTTCCTTTAAAACCATAAGCCATAATCAAAAGAGTTATAGTAAGAGCTAGCATAACTATCCAGTCTCTTTGTAACACTTCAGGTGCAATATTATTCATAGGATTTATAACAGTTGCTATGCCGATAACAGCCAGTAAGTTAAACATATTTGAACCTACAACATTTCCTATCGCTATATCATGTTCACCTTTTTTTGCAGCGACAACCGAAGCAGCAAGTTCAGGTAGAGAAGTTCCAAGAGCTACAATCGTCAAACCGATTATTAAATCGCTTACTCCGAACTCATGAGCAATACCTACCGCACCCCAAACAAGAATTCTAGAACTTATAATCAATAAAACAATGCCGATTGTAAGCCAGATAATTCCCTGCTTTAAACTCATGCTATGCTCTTGCAGTTCATTCTCAAATTCATCTTCTAAAGTATCCCCTCTGCCTTTAATTGCAGCAAAAATAGACCATCCGATAAGAGCAAAAAAAGCACTTAAGAGAATTATGCCTTCTGTTAGTGTGAGTGCATCGTCAAAAAGCAGATATCCTGTTACCAAAACAATTAAGATCAAAAGCGGCAGCTCTTTTTTTACTATTTTTGAATGAACTGCTATGGGCGTTACAATAGCTGTTATTCCTAAAATAAGTGCAATATTTACTATATTGGAGCCTAGAGCGTTTCCAAGTGCAAGAGCAGGATTGCCCTCCATTGCCGCTATTGCAGAGACAACCATTTCAGGTGCACTTGTTCCAAAACCGACTATCAAAATACCGATTAAAAGTGTCGGCATTCCAAGATGTTTGGCAGTTGATGCTGCGCCTTCTACAAATCTATCCGCACTCCAAACTAAAAGTACAAAACCGATAATAATCGCTAAAGAAAAAAGAATCATATATTTCCTAATTTTTTTGGAATTTTATCTAAATAAAGATGCTAAAGAGTTTAGATATGATAAAAAGTAAAATTTATCGTTTTAGCGCCAAAAGAATTAAATTCTTTTGGCAAACAAACTTAATGAAAGGTTCTATTTAAAGCACAAAAGAGAGCTTTAACAGATGCCGTCGCTATATCATTATCTGCTCCTACGCCAAAACATGAGAGAGTATCTTTGGTTTGTATTTCAATATATGCTATGGCCTTTGCAGAACTTTGATTCCCATAAGAGTGCTCGTAGTATGAGTTTATAATAAAATCATTTTTATAGTTTTTCATTAAAGCATCTTTACATGCATCTACAGGGCCATTTCCTTCACCTTCAACTGTAATCTCTTTGCCGTTGTAGATATAGGTTAAAGTGCATTTAGAAATGCCTTTTACGGATGAAACGGTAAAATCGGTTAAAGAGATATGCTCTTTTACATGAAAATAGTTATCTTCAAAAATTTTAAGAATCTCTTCACTGCTTAGTTCCTGACCTTTTTTATCGCTAACATTTTGAACAAGTTTTCCAATTTCAGGATGCATCGCTTTTGGAAGCTGGTATCCAAAGTTTTTCTCTAATATATATGCTACTCCGCCTTTTCCCGATTGAGAATTAATACGAATAATACTCTCATAGCTTCTTCCGACATCTTCAGGATCTATCGGCAGATACGGAACTTCCCAAAAAACTTCTTTGCTTGCTTTTCTATGTGCCAAGCCCTTGTTAATTGCATCTTGATGTGAACCTGAAAATGCAGTATAAACCAACTCTCCAACATATGGATGACGAACATGGGTTTTTATTTCAGTGCATCTTTCAACCACATCTATGACTTCATTTACATTGCTAAAATCAAGATTTGATTCAACACCCTGTGTTGTCATATTAAGTGCAAGTGTTATGATATCGACATTTCCAGTTCTCTCACCGTTGCTTAAAAGTGTTCCTTCTACTCTGTCAGCTCCTGCTAAAAGTGCCAACTCTGTAGCAGCTACACTTGTTCCTCTGTCGTTGTGTGTATGAGTTGAGATAATGACATTTTCTCTGTTGTCTAAATGCTCGCTCATCCATTCAACTTGATCGGCATACACATTTGGGGTTGACATCTCTACGGTTGCCGGCAAGTTGATAATGACTTTTCGTTTATCGCTTATGCCCCATCTTGCAGTTACCGCATTTGATATCTTTGCTGCAAACTCAAGCTCGGTTCCGGTAAAACTCTCAGGCGAGTACTCTAAAAATATCTCTCCATCATGTTTTTTCTCATATTTTTTAACCAAATCAACACCTTCAAGTGCAAGAGCGATTATCTCCTCTTTTGATTTTTTAAAAACCATTTTGCGTTGTGCTGTTGATGTTGAGTTGTAAAGATGAATAGTTGCTTTTTTTACACCTTTTAATGCTTCAAAAGTTTTAGCGATAAGATGTTCTCTTGCCTGAACCAAAACTTGTATCGTTACATCATCAGGAATAAGTTTGTCATTAACTAAGCGTCTCAAAAAATCAAATTCAATTTTTGATGCGGATGGAAAGCCAACTTCTATCTCTTTAAATCCGATTTTGAGTAAGAGTGAAAAAAGTTCAAGTTTTTTATCCATGTTCATTGGATTTATAAGTGCTTGATTACCATCGCGTAAATCAACACTGCACCATTTCGGAGCTTTTGTTATTGTATTGTTTGGCCATTTTCTATTTGGCAAATCTATTTTTGGATAGGGACGATATTTTCCCGCTGGAATATTTTTCATAATAAACCTTTAAACTTGAATTTAATAACGCACTCTTACATACTGTTATTATTTTGAAATTATAGCAAATTAGTGATTAGTTGATTGTTTTAAAAAGTGAAGTTGTCCCGCAAAAAAGCGGGAATTAAGATTTAAAATATGTTTAACACTGGAATGTTGTTTTAAATTCGTAAGCAGTAGGGCGACCTTCATCCGGCCAAACATCACGCTCAAATCTGTAATTTTTATATGCATTTACAAATTCCTGTGTAAATACCGGCTTTAAGAAATCATTGTCACGGATAAGAGATTCCAGTGATCCACGAAGTGTGTGCGGCATTTGAGGGATACCTTTTTCGCGAATTTCATCTAGGGTTAATTCAAATAGATCTATATCCATAGGACCAATTGGAATATCTTTGTTTTTAATACCATCAAGACCTGCCATCATTAATGCCGAAAATGCCAAGTATGGACAAGCTGTAGAGTCAGGGAATCTCATCTCAACACGAGTTGACTTTTCACCTGCACCGTAAGGTATACGACAAGACGCTGAACGGTTTTGAGAAGAGTAAGTCAAAATCGAAGGTGCTTCAAACCCAGGGATAAGTCTTTTGTATGAGTTTGTTGTAGGGTTTGTAAATGCAGCAATAGAACGAGCATGTTTAAATATACCACCAATATAGTGAAGACCCATTTCGCTTATATTTGCATAGTTTCCTTTTTCATAGAAAAGATTTTTGCCCTCTTTCCAAAGAGATTGATGCACATGCATACCGTTTCCGTTGTCTCCAAAAATAGGTTTTGGCATAAATGTAGCAGTTTTGCCATTTAAATGAGCTACCATTTTAACAACATACTTTAGTTTTTGAACATTATCTGCAGCAGTAATCATATCTGAAAATACGATACCGATTTCACCTTGACCTTGTGCCACTTCGTGATGACCCAAAATAACCTCTAAACCGACTTGTTCTAAAACCATCATCATTTCAGCTCTTAAATCAACCATGCTGTCAGTAGGTGCTACTGGGAAATATCCACCCTTGTTTCCAGGTCTATGACCTGTATTGTACATATCTGCATAGTTTGTATTTGAGTTCCACTCTCCCTCTTCAGTATCAATTTTATATCCAGCTTCATTAGGATTGTCTACAAATTGAACATTGTCAAATACAAAGAACTCATTTTCAGGTCCAAAATATGCAGCATCAGCTATTCCTAGAGATTCAGCATGTTTGAGTGTAGCTTTTGCAATTGAACGAGGACATCTCTCATACATACGCTCTTTGTATATATCATACACATCACAAAAAACAATAATAGTAGGATCTGCAGTAAAAGGATCTAAAAATGCTGTAGGAACATCTGGTTTTAAAATCATATCAGATCTATTAATCGGCTGCCATGCGTCAATTGATGAGCCGTCAAAAGGGAGACCGCTTTCTAATAGCTCACTATTTATCGCACTCATACGGTAACTGACATGATGCCATGTACCTTTAATATCTGTAAATCTTAAATCTACAAATTGAACATCATTTTCTTCACAAAAAGCAAAAAACTCATCTATATTATTAACAAATTTTCCCATAATACATATCTCCATCAAATTTTATTAATAATAGTATACCCTATTAATTTATGAAAAAAAAAGAGTCAATTGCTTAAAATTTAATCAGTTTTGATAATTTTAAATAAATTAGTTAAAAAGTTTAATCTCTCCACCTTGTTCTGCATACATCATTAGATTTGCAATATTTACACTTCTGTCACAAGATCTCTCTAATTTTCTCAGACTTCCGAGAATTTTAACATAATCAATGGAGAGTTCTTTTTCATCGATTATTTTATTAAGTATCTCTTTTTCCAGAACTGCAAAAAGATCATCATTCATGCTCTCTTCAACAAGCACTTTTCTATAAGTGTCTTCATAGTTGCAATTTTCATACTGATTAAAACACTCTAAAATATATTTAAGAGCATTGACGCTGCTTTTGTGAAGAAGCAAGATGCTTGGTTTAAATTGTTCAATATTACATCCATTACTCGTATGTTCATTCATTCTGCGAGCATATTTTTTTACTCCTTCCCCAGTACGGACTATTTCGTTAGTCATCTTTAGATATGCCACTAAAAATCTAAGCTCTTTTGCTTCCGGACCAAAAAGTGCAAAAGTTTTTATAATCTCATTATCAATGGCATCACCTTGTAAAGCAATTTTTTCAAGTTTTGTTTCTACCTCTTTAAATTTAGTTGCATCTGATTGTTTAAATGCTTCCAAAGAGAGTTCATCAGCCATTGCAATATTCTCTAAGAGGTGAGATATCTTTTTTCTTATATTGTCTATTTTTTTATCATACTTTGTTAACATGTTATTCCTTTTTTTATCAACCGAATTTACCAGTTATATACTCTTCGGTTAGTCTCTCTTTTGGTGTTACAAAAAGTTCTTCAGTGCGACCGAGCTCTACAAGTTCACCCAAATACATAAATCCAGTATAGTCACTTACTCGAGCGGCTTGCTGCATGTTGTGGGTAACTATGATAATGGAAACTTTTTCTTTAAGCTGAACAACTAGTTCCTCAATTCCCGCGGTAGAAATCGGATCAAGTGCGGAAGTCGGTTCATCAAAAAGAAGCACTTCCGGCTCAACTGCAATTGCTCTTGCGATGCAGAGTCTCTGCTGCTGACCGCCTGAAAGGCCATTTGCATCATGCTTTAACCTATCTTTTACCTCTTGCCAGATTGCAGCATCTTGAAGTGCTTTTTCAACTCTGTCTTGAAGTTCCATTTTGTTTTTTAAGCCTTGAAGTTTAAGTCCGTAAGCAACATTGTCAAATACGCTCATAGGAAATGCCGTAGGTTTTTGAAAAATCATTCCTATTTGGCTTCTAAGTTGTATAAGATCCTCTTTTGGAGCTAAAATATTTCTCTCTTCAAAAAGTATTTCCCCGTCGTATTTATTGCCCGGATAGAGATCATGCATACGGTTAAAACTTCTAAGCAGTGTTGTTTTGCCGCATCCTGATGGTCCTATAAGTGCAGTTATGCTCTGTTTTGCGATAGGCATACTCAATTTTTTTATATTTGGCTCATCTGCACCTGCATATGTAAATTCAAAATTATTTACTTCTAAAGCTTTTTCTTCTATTATATCAACAATAGTAGCCATTATCTACCTTTCTTTTTTAATAAAAATAGTCGTCCAAGTATATTAAGCGTCAAAATAAACATACTTAATATAAATGCGGCTGCCCAGCCAAGACGCTGCCAATCTTCATATGGGCTTGTCGCATAGTTGTACATTGTAACTGTAAGAGAAGCCATTGGTTGGCTCATATCGGTGTTTAAAAAGTTGTCGTTGAACGAAGTAAAAAGAAGCGGTGCAGTCTCTCCAGCAACACGCGCAACTCCTAACAATACGCCGGTTAAAACACCTGCTTTGGCACCGCGGTAAACAACTTGAATAATAACTTTGTATTTTGGCGCACCTAGAGCAAAAGCTGCTTCCCGCAGAGTTGATGGAACTAAATGCAGCATATCATCAGTTGTTCTTAAGATTATAGGCAGCATTATAATCATAAGTGCAATAGAACCTGCCCAGCCGCTAAATTGTCCTGTTGGAGCAACAACGATTGCGTAAACAAAAGCACCTATTACAATACTTGGAGCCGACATCATAATGTCTGAAATATCGCGTATGGTTTCTGCCAGTTTAGATTTTAGACCATATTCGCTTAAATATGTTCCGGCTAATATTCCAAGAGGAACGCCAAAAATTGATGCATAAAATACAATAAGAAGTTGACCAATAAGTGCATGCTTTAGACCGCCGCTATCATTTCCTGGAGGAGCTCCTTCGTTAAGAAAAATAGTCATATTTAGTGCTTCTATGCCGTTGATAACTAAAACACCAAGTATCCAAAACAAAAAACTTATTCCGATAGTGGCAGAGACGGTAGATAGAAACATGACTATCTTATTTGCTATAACTCTTTTTTGCGTATGTGTCATTGTCCAATCCTTCTTCTGCGTAAAAAGTAAAATTTAGCAATTGATATAATTGTAAAACTTATAACAAGCAATAAAAGTGAGAGTTCAAATAGAGATGAATAGTAAAGTCCGCTGTCTGCTTCTGCAAACTCATTTGCAAGTGTTACAGGGATTGATGTTGCGGGCTGTGTTAAGTCTGTTGATATATTATGAACATTCCCCATAACAAAAGTAACAGCCATGGTTTCACCGATTGCACGACCGAGTGCTAAGATAAAAGAACCGATAATTCCAGCTTTTGCATAAGGAATAATGATGTCTTTTACAACATCCCACTTTGTTCCTCCAAGCGCATAAGCTGATTCTTTTAAGATATCTGGAGTTGTATTCATTGCATCTCGTGTTACAGCTGCCATAAATGGAAGTATCATTATGGATAGAACTATACCTGCTGTTAGCATGCTGATGCCGATACCGCCAAATATATCACGGATAATAGGAACAAAGTAAAAAAGCCCCCACATACCGTATATTACTGATGGAATAGCGGCTAGAAGCTCTATCGAGACACCTACCGGTGTTTTTATTTTTGCATGGGCTATTTCGCTTAAAAAGATTGCGACACCGATAGCAACTGGAACTGCTAAGATCATTGCTAAAAAAGTTGAAACAACAGAACCGTAAATTGCGGGGAGTGCTCCAAATTTTTCTAAATTTGGTGCCCATTTGTCTTCACTGATAAAGTTAAATCCAAAAGCTTTAATAGACTCTAGCGAGTTTTCAAAAAGTACGGCAAATATCCAAGCAACAAGCAATAGTATGCCAATAGCTATAAATTTTGTTGCATTAGCAAAAATTTTATCTATTATATTGCTCAAGTATTCTTTCCTTTTAATTTAATTAGGTATTGAATTTTATGTTGTTTTGATTACAAAAAGGTTACTAAAAATGTAAGTTTTTAATATAATAATGTAAAGGATTTTTATGAAAGAAAGAAGAGAAATAGATATAGACAGAAGAAAAGCTGATAGAGACAGACGAAGAAATAAAGACGCAAAAGTAAAAATATGGGTTAAAGAGGAGACCTTGATTTATCAAGAGGAGCTGAAAAAATTACAAGTTGAACTTTTAAAATTTCAAAACTATGTAAAAGAAAAAGGGTTTAAAGTCATTATGATTTTTGAGGGGCGTGACGCAGCCGGAAAAGGTGGAACCATAAAAAGAATAATCGAGCATCTTAATCCAAGGGGAGCAAGGGTTGTTGCACTTGGTAAACCTAGTGATCAGGAGAGAACCCAATGGTACTTTCAAAGGTATGTGGCTCATTTGCCAAGTGCCGGAGAGATAGTCTTTTTTGATAGAAGCTGGTATAACAGAGCGATGGTCGAGCCTGTTATGGGATTTTGCAGCGAGAGAGAGCATCATAAGTTTTTAAAAGATGCGCCGCAATTTGAGAAAATGATAGCAGATGAGGATATAAAGATTTTTAAATTTTACTTCTCGGTTACAAAAGAAGAGCAGGCAAAAAGATTTGCCAAAAGAGAGCAGGATCCTCTAAAGCAGTATAAGTTTTCTGAAGTAGATGCCAAGGCTCAAGAGCTTTGGGATGCTTATGCTCTTGCGAAATATATGATGCTTAGTGCAACACATACGGATGTAGCTCCGTGGACGATAGTAAAAAGCGACAATAAAAAAAAGGCGAGGATCAATACAATAAAACATATTTTAAATTTTGTAGAGTATCCGGATAAAATAGATGAGAGCGAGATTGTAGTAGATAAAGATGTGGTGATATTTGGAAGAGACGAGACGATTGCTATGGAGAGTCAATTTAAATTTGCATCTGAGGGTGAGTAATATTGTATTTTTTGTAATCATCTTGTAATAAGGAGCAATTATAATTTCGCAAACATTCAAAAAGGAAAACAAATGTTAAAGAAATTAGCTCTAGCTGCTTTAGTAACTGCAGCGTCAATTAGTTCTTCGTTCGCGGCTGACAAAATAAACGGTGCCGGCGCGTCGTTTCCCGCTCCAGTCTATTATGATTGGGCATTTAACTACAAAAAAGATACAAAAAATCTTGTAAACTACCAATCTATCGGTTCAGGCGGAGGAATCAAGCAGATCTCAAAAAGAGTAGTTGATTTTGGAGCGTCTGATAAACCTCTTGATTCTAAAAAACTTGCAAAAGATAAGCTTTTACAGTTTCCGGCAGTTATCGGTTCAATCGTAGTTGCGTTTAATGTAGAGGGAATTGCAGATGCAACTCTAAGACTTAGCAACGAGGTAGTTGCAGATATTTTTGCAGGAAAGATCACGAAATGGAATGATGCGGCAATTGCGGCTGATAACAAAAGTCTTAATCTTCCAAATCAAAAAATCATAGTTGTTCACCGTTCAGACGGTTCAGGAACTACTTATAACTTTACATACTACCTGACAAAAAGTTCTAAGAACTGGAAAGAGAACTTTGGAACAGGTAAAGCAGTTGACTGGGCTGTTGGTATCGGCGGAAAAGGGAACGAGGGTGTTGCTAGTTTAGTAAAACAGACACCTTACTCTATAGGTTATATTGAAAATGCATATAAAGAGAAGAACAACTTAAGCGCAGCGGTTCTTAAGACGGCAAACGGCAAATGGGTAAAAGCAACAGAAGAGAATTTCAAAGCTGCTGCAAAATATGCAAGCTGGACAAAAGAGGACAATTTTTATGCAATGCTTGCTCTGCAGCCTGGTGATACTTCTTATCCTATAGTAGCGGCGACATTTATTCTTCTTCCAAAAGAGAAGCCTCAAACAAATAAAAAAGTAATCGAATTTTATGATTATGCTTTTAAAAATGGCGACGAAAGTGCTAAAAGATTAGGTTATATTCCTCTTCCACAAGAGACTAAAAATATGATTAGAGAGTATTGGGCAGCCAATATAAAATAGTCATCTGTTTTCATTTACCTTTCTTCTAAAAAATCTCCTGAAAAAGCCTTTGTTTCTTAATTGATGCAAGGGCTTTTTACATTTTAAAATATTACACTCGTACTTAATAATTGTAATCAATATGTAACCTAATAGTTCTATAATTTTACCACAACAAAACAAGGGATTTAAAAATGAAAAAAATCGTTTTATCGGCTATAGCTGCTTTGGCAGTAGGTGCGACAAGCTTAAGCGCTACACAGTTTTATGTAGATGATCAAGGGCAAGTTTTTACAACTTCAGGTGAAGGCCGTAAAGCTTTAGAGAACAAAGAGAGTTCAGTGTTTTCAAAAACATCAAAACTAGAGTTTAGCGGTACTCACTATTTAGGTTTTGTAAATAAAGATATGAAAGAGGGAGACTCTACAAATAACTTTGAAGTTAGAAGAAATTATGTTCAAGTAAAAGCTTATGTTTTAGATGATCCTAAAAGTTATCTTCGTGTTACTTTGGATGCTACGTACTCAAACAAAACTGCTGACGATGGCGGGCATGCAGATGTTTACGTTAAGTATGCGTATCTTTATTTAAACAATGTTTTACCATACACGGGTATGGAGTTTGGTATGGCTCACCGTCCATGGATCGATTATGAAGAGCACCAAGGATGGTGGATGCGCTCTGTTTCTAAAGTTTTTGTAGAGACAAGTGAGGCTGGACATCTTACTAACTCTGCGGACTTAGGTGTTAACTTTAAAACAAAAACTCCATACTTTACATCTGAACTAGGTGTTTTTAACGGTGAAGGTTATCATGGTGAAAACGATGGTAATGATGATGAAGAGATTGGTGACGGTGTTTCTGCTGAGTGGAGATTAACTGCTGCACTTCTTGGTAATGGCGAGAAGAAAAGAAAACCTCTTAAAGATGACTATTTTGATTTATCTTTCTTTGGCCAGTACAATATGGATAACTCTGCAAACGCTGATGCTTTAGGTAATGTAGAAGATTATAACTTTTATGGTTTTCATACAGTTTATAATACACCTTCATTCTTAATTTCTGCTCAATATGTTACATCAGAGAATGACCAAGTTAATACTACTGACTGGAACGGTCAAGGGTACTCTGTAAACGGAACTTTCCGTTTTGGTGAGAAAAAACAGTTCTCTGCATTTGCTCGTTATGATGAATGGGAAAATGAAAACTCAACAACAGGAGTAGTATCTTATACTGAAGAAAATGCTATTTACGGTGTTGCATGGCAGCAAAACAAAAACTTTAAATGGTTACTTTCCGGTCAATCATACAACAGAGACAATAGTGACAGCAGCGATTATACTTCTGCAATGTTAACTGCTGAGGTTCACTGGTAGGCCTTTTATAAAATTTATTTCGGACTAAGTCCGGAATAAGAAAGTGTTATATCCTTTTTTTCTTTCTCTCCCCCCCCTATTAAAGTACAAAGTTTTAAAAACTTTGTACTATTTTTTATCCTATTTGCATAAAAATTTATAAAACTTTGTTTACTTAAAAGTTTCTAAATAGTTGATTATTAATACAACATAAACATCATTTTAGATAAAATATCAAAATTTTTATGTAGTAATTATTGGAGAATTAAATGGATGCTGCCAAATATATTTGGATGAATGGTAAGTTTGTTGCATGGGATGATGCGAAAGTTCATGTTTTATCACACACTCTGCATTATGGAAATGGCGTAATAGAGGGAACAAAAACATATAAAACCGACAAAGGATATGCGATTTTTCGTCTAAAAGATCATACAGCAAGATTAAAAGAGTCTGCAAAGATGGTTTTGATAGATATTCCTTACTCTGTTGAGGAGTTAAATAAGGCTCAAATAGAGTTAATTCGAAAAAATGAATTTACCGGCGATAATGTTTATATTCGTCCATTTGCATTTTTAGGATACGGTGTCATGGGAGTTTACCACAAAAATGCTCCGGTTGAGACTGTTTTAGCTGCATGGGAATGGGGTGCTTATCTTGGTGAAGAGGGAATGCAAAAAGGTATAAAACTTAAAATTGTTTCTATGACAAGACCTGCAAACACTTCAAATATGGGTAAAGCAAAAGCAGTTGCAAACTACTTAAACTCTCAGATGGCAAAGTATGAAGCGATAGACTGCGGCTATGAAGAAGCACTTTTGCTTGATGATCAAGGTTATGTGGCAGAAGCAAGCGGTGCGAGCTTTTTTATGGTAAAAAATGGTGTGTTAATAACGCCTCCAAATGATAACTCTTTAGAATCGATTACACAAAAAACGGTTATTGAAATAGCTGTTGATATGGGTATAAAAGTTGAGCGTCGCCGTCTTTCAAGAGAGGATGTTTATACAGCTGATGAAGCATTTTTAACGGGAACTGCTGCGGAAATAACTCCCGTACGCATAGTTGATGCAAGAGAGATAGGATGTGGCGCTCGCGGTGATATGACTGAAAAATTGCAGAGTGCATATTTTGATATAGTATTTGGACGCAATAAAAAGTATGAACATTACCTAACATACATATAAATAGCATAACCCTGTAGTTCTCGAAAAACAAAGTTTTTCGTAGCTTTAGGGGGTTGTAGGGACATTTGTCCCTGCCACTCAAACGGACGCGTTCGTTTAAGTGTGTAACATCAGATAAAAGGAATAAAAAATGAAGGACAATATAACAATGGCATCAGATATGAATGATTATTTTAACAAAAAAAAGAGCGAAGGCGGAGGATTTGATAAAAAATCTTCTGGCACAAGCGGCGGTGGTGGCGGTCCACAAATGCCAAAATTAGATTTTAACTTTGGTGGTGGAAAAGCTGGTATAGCTTATTTTTTGATTGCTGTTGTGGTAATGTTAGTATTAGCAAAACCTTTTACAATTATTGAAGAGGGTCAAAGAGGAATTTTAAGCACTAACGGTAAATATTCAGATCAAGCGCTTCTTCCGGGACTTCACTTTATTATTCCGGTTATTCAAAAAGTTTATAAAGTTGATACAAAAGTTCGTATTGTTAATTATGCTTCAAGCATTGAATCAGGCGCGAGTGACGCTCTTGGTGTAAATGTAAGACCTGCTATTACAGTTCTTGACAAACGCGGATTACCGGTTTCTATTGAGCTTACTGTTCAGTACAGACTTGACTCACAATTCGCAGCTCAAACAATTTCAAACTGGGGTTTTGCATGGGAGGATAAAATTATTCACCCTGTTGCAAGAGATATTGTAAGAAATGTTGTCGGTAAGTATGATGCGGAGATGCTTCCTCAAATGAGAAATTCTATCGCTACAGAGATTGATACGCAGATCAGAGAAAAAATAGAGAAGCTGGAGAACACACCGGCTGATCTTCAGTCTATACAGCTTCGTGCAATTATTTTGCCTCCAAAAGTAAAAGAGCAGATAGAGAATGTCCAAATTGCAAAACAGCAGGTTCAAAAAGCTGAGCAAGAAGTTCAAAGAGCTGAGCAAGAGGCACTTAGAAGGGCTGCAGAGTCAAGAGGTATTGCTGAAAAAGCAAGGATTGAAGCGCAAGGTCTAGCTGATGCGGTTACAATCGAAGCTGAAGCAAAAGCAAAAGCAAATTATCTCATCTCTAAATCATTGACTCCGGATCTTTTAAAACTTGAGCAGATTCAAATACAAGGTAAGTTTAATGAAGCACTTAGAGAAAACAAAGATGCAAAAATATTCTTAACACCTGGCGGGTCAACTCCAAATATCTGGGTTGATATGAAAGATCCACAAAAAAAAGCATCATTGACTAACTAATATGCAAGAAATTATAAATAGAGTAGACTGGCAAAAGATTGATCTTTTGCCGGTTATTGTTCAGGATATAAACAGCAACGAAGTTCTTATGATGGCGTATATGAATAAAGAGGCTCTCGAACTCTCTCTTTCAACAAGAATTGCGCATTACTTTTCGCGTTCGAAACAGAGAATTTGGAAAAAGGGTGAAAGCAGCGGCCATATTCAAGAGATACACTCTTTTAATATTGACTGTGATAATGACACGCTTTTAATAAAAGTAACGCAGCATGGTGTAGCATGTCATACGGGACGGCGTTCATGTTTTTTTACAGAGTTGGAATCAGGAAAGATTGAGAGTGAAGTTGAAGTGAGCAGTGAGTCACTCTATGGCGTTATCGATACTCTATATCATACTATTCAAGAGAGAAAAAATGCAGATCCTGAATCTTCATGGACTGCAAAACTTCTCAGTAAAGGCGACAATACAATTTTGAAAAAAGTTGTAGAAGAGGCTGGAGAGTTTTGTTTTGCCTATAAAGATAACGATGAGAAAGAGATGATATATGAGGCAGCGGATCTGACTTATCACATGTTAGTAGCGCTTGCTGCAAAAAATATATCCCCTGATAGAATTAAGCAGGAGTTAGCCCGCAGATTTAATATGAGCGGAATAGAAGAAAAAAATTCAAGAAATTAATACTTGAGATTAAAAGGTTTTAGCGCCATATTTATTTTTTTAATTTGTAGATTTTTGTCTCTGCACCAATCTGGTGCAAGCAGGGAATTGTCATCAATTCCCGCAGTAACTCTTTGAACTGATACATTGGCCGGCTTCATTCTTATAGCTTTAACAAGCACATCTAAATAATCATCTTCATTAATTGGTGTAAACTTTCCTTTGATAAAATCATTTGCAAGAGCGGTTTTTTTCACTACATACAACGGGTGATATTTAACAGAGTCAATTCCCCATTCATAAGCTTGTTTGGCAGTTTCTAGCATCATCTCTTTGCTTTCATCAGGCAAGCCGAAAATCAAATGACCGCAAACATTTAAACCCTTTTCTTTAGACTTTAAAATCCACTCTTTTACATTTTGGCTATTATGCCCTCTGTTGATTTTTTCCAAAGTTTTATCATAAACAGATTGTATTCCAAATTCAACCCATATCTCTTTTTCTTTATTAAGATGTGCCAAATAGTCAAGAGTCTCTTCTGTAATACTGTCTGAACGGGTACCCACACTAAGACCGACTACATCATTAAATGAGAGTGCTTTGTCATAAAGTGCTTTTAGTGTTTCAAATGGAGCGTAAGTATTTGTAAAAGATTGAAAATAGACTAAAAACTTTTGTGCACCATACTCTTGGCGCTGTCTTTTGCTTATGGCATTAAATTGTGCCTCTAACTGTTCAAGCTGTTTATTTAGATTTGGATTTGTTTTTGAATTGAGATTTAGATAAAAACCTTTTAGCTCTTTGGTTTCACCGGTACTTGCGCTAAATGAGTCGTTTTCACAAAATGTACACCCGCCTTTGGCTACAGTTCCATCTATATTTGGGCATGTAAACCCAGATATATTTATACCAACTTTGTGAACTTTACAACCGAACTTATTTTTTAAATAGTTGCCAAAGGTATAAACTTGTTTCATTAAACTATATATTTTCCGGTAAAACAAGCAGTACAGTAGTTATCCTCTTCTGTATTTACGCTTCTTAGAAGTGATGCTTCATCTAAATAAGCAAGTGAATCGGCTTCAATAAATTTACATATTTCATCTTGAGTCATTTTTGAAGCAATTAGTTTATCTTTATCTGGGGTATCAACTCCATAAAAGCATGGATCTGTTGTTGGAGGAGAAGAGACTCTCATATGGACTTCGCTTGCACCTGCCTCTTTAAGCATTCTTACTATTCTTTTGGAGGTTGTTCCGCGGACTATAGAATCATCAACAACAATAACTCTTTTGCCTTTAATGATATCAATCATTGGTGAGAGTTTCATTTTAACTTTTAAATCTCTCATCTCTTGTGTCGGCTCTATAAAAGTTCTTCCGATATAATGATTTCTCATTATTCCCATCTCATAAGGGATACCACTCTCTTGGGCATAGCCGATAGCTGCCGGTACACCTCCGTCGGGAACGGGTATAACCATATCTGCTTCAACAGGTTTTATGCGTGCTAACTCTTTTCCCATATTTTTTCTTGTTTGGTAGACTGACTGACCAAAAACTTTTGAGTCGGGTCTTGCAAAATAGACATATTCAAAGATACAGTGTTTTGGGGTAGGTTCAAAAACTTTTATGCTTTTTGGCTCTCTGCCTTCATTGAAGATAAGAAGTTCGCCTGGTTCCACATCTCTTATAAATTCCGCACCGACAAGATCAAAAGCGCATGTTTCGCTAGCAACAATATAGCCTCCGCTTGGAAGTTTCCCAAGGCTTAATGGACGAAAACCATGACGGTCACGCATAGCAAACATCTTTGTTCTGCTTAAAAATACAAGTGAAAAAGCGCCTTCTATTCTTTGGACTGCATCTATAATTCTGTCAAGTAGTTTTCTTTTTTCACTTTTAGCGATAAGATGAATAAGATTTTCAGTGTCCATAAAAGTTTGAAAAATGGCACCTTTGTCGATAAGTTTGTTGCGGATTTCTTCTGCATTTGTCAGGTTTCCATTATGAACGATTGCCATCTCACCCAAATCATATCTAGCAAAAACCGGTTGAGCATCCAAAATAGAATCATCTCCGGCAGTAGAGTAGCGGGTATGACCGATAGCGCTTGAACCTCTTAGAGTTTCAAGTTTTTTTTCATCAAATACACGCATGACCAAACCGCGTTTCTTGATTGTTTGGAGTTTTGTTCCGTTTGAAGAACTTATCCCGGCTGCTTCTTGACCGCGATGTTGAAGTGCATGAAGTGAAAAATAAGCCAGCTTAGAAGCCTCTTTATTACCGTAAATTCCTACAACTGCACATTTTTCATTCATATCTTCTAGCACATTTCTCTCCTCGAGCATACATAATAATTATGGAATTATACTCAAACCAAAGTAAAATATAGTTAAGGCGACTTCTAATTTTAAAAGTGTTTTTAATTTATATTTCTAAACAATCGCTTATTGAGTAAAGCCCGACTTCTTTGTCAACCAGCCACGATGCAGCTCTTATGGCGCCTTTGCTAAATGTATTTCTGGAAGTTGCTGTATGGTTTAACTCTATAAACTCTCCATCATTATAAAAACCGACCGTATGGCGACCTACAATATCTCCGCCTCTAAGTGCCATAACTGCAATTTCATCTTTGCTTCTCTCACCAATATTGCCGTCTCTGCCGCTTACTCGTACTTTATCCAAGTCTACACCTCGGCCAAGTGCCGCTGATTCGCCTAGCGTAAGTGCCGTTCCGCTTGGAGCATCTTTTTTATGTTTATGATGCATCTCTACTATTTCTATATCAAAATCTTCAAGTGCTGCGGCTGCCTGATATACGAGTTTGTTTAAGAGAGCTACTCCTAAAGACATATTTGTGGCATAAAGAATAGGCATGTTTTCACTTGCTTGTTTTAATAGATTAAGCTGATGAGCACTTAATCCTGTTGTTCCGATAACAAGCGGTTTCGGAGTTTTAAGAGATGCTTCAAGTAGAGTTTCACAAGCTTCAGGAAGAGAAAAATCTATAACAATATCACAACTGTTTAAAAACAGTTCTATGTCTGTGCTTACTATCACAGATGAATCTACTGAATAGTTAAGCGTATTTCTAACAAATACTGAACTTAAACTTACCCCTTCGCTCTCTTTTAAATCATCAATAATTAATTTTCCAACTCTGCCGTTTGCACCGAAAACACCAACTTTAATCATATAACTATCCTTTAAGAATTTAATTTTTCATCAACATATGAGATTGCTTGAAGAGCGGCAACTGCGCCATCCCCCGCAGCACTTATAACCTGCTTTGGAGCTTCAATCCTCATATCACCAGCTGCAAAAAGGCCTTTTACAGATGTTCTCATGCTTATATCAACGACTACTTCTCCCTGCTTGTTGGTATCGCATAAGAAGCTTCCGTCTTCTTGAATAAGAGTTTGATTATTTACATCATATCCTACAAAAATAAAAACACCCGGTACTTTTATATCACGAATTTCACCCTCTTTATTTTTGACACGAATTCCGGTAACTCCCATATTGTCTCCGTAAACTTCTTCAGGAGTTGTGTTTAGTACAAGTTCAATATTTTGAGTTTTTTTAACTCTTTCAATAGTATTAGGAGCAGAACGGAAAGCATCCCGTCTATGGATAAGATATACTTTAGAGCATATTTTAGCAAGGTAGAGGGCTTCTTCAAGTGCGGTGTCACCTCCGCCGATGACTGCCACCTCTTTGCCTTTATAGAAAAATCCGTCACATGTAGCGCATGTACTTACGCCTTTTCCAAATAACTCATCCTCACCGGCAAATCCTGCGCGTCTTGGAGAAGAACCTGTACAAACAATAACGCTGTGAGCTTCTGTAGTAGAGCCGTCTTCTTTATGGATTTTAAATATATCGCCATCTTTGCTTACGCGTTTTACTTCAACCATCTCATGTTTTAAACCAAATTTTTGACACTGTTCAGGCCATGGCATCATTAAATCCATGCCGCTTATCTCGCCTGTAACACCTGGATAGTTCTCTATCTCTGAACTTTGGGTTATTTGACCGCCAGGCATACCTTTTTCAAACATGGTCACATTTTCTAATCCCCCGCGTGTTGCATATAATCCAGCTGTTAATCCAGCCGGGCCACCACCGATAATAGCACAATCTAAAACCATGAAAATATCCTTTTTCTTTAAATTTTTATCAATAACTTTTTGGTCAGTTATTTAGTTGCAATATCATACTATCTTGTTTATAAAGAGAGACTTTGATTTTTTATATAAAAAAAATAGATAAAATTTTACAGATGCTTAGAATATTTTATAAGTTTAAAAATTTATATATTGAAAGAGTATAGAAGCACAGCTTTGTGGGCTGTTGCTTCTAGAAGAGATTTATGTAGATATTATGCTAATAAAGCGTCAATTTTTTCTGCTAATGCAGCTTTTGATTGTGCTCCAACAACTTGATCTACCATTTTGCCATCTTTAAAGAACATTATTGTCGGGATAGAACGGATACCGAACTTAACAGCAATGTCTTGCTCCTCATCAGTATTTACTTTACATATTTTAGCTTTACCGTCATAATCCTCAGCCAACTCTTCTATTACTGGAGCGATCATACGACATGGTCCGCACCAAGGTGCCCAGAAATCTACTAAAGAGACACCTTCATTTAAAGTTGCTTCAAAATCTGAACTTGTTAATTCTATATATTTACCCATTGTTATTTCCTTCTTCAATTTTAAGTTGGACTATTATACAAGTCTAACTCTTTAAAATTGCTTTATATTATATGTACTAAAATTTTATAAACTCTTTTTTTCTCTTTCGATAGATAACGCACTCGTTATATCCTGCATTTTTTGCCATATCAATTACTTTATCACTAAACAATCCGACTTGTTCGGGTTTATGTGCATCAGAAGCAAAAGTTATGGCAATATCTAATTTTTTAGCCTCTTTTAAAAGAGATAAAGAGGGATATGCTTCACCTACAGGTTTTCTGAATCCCGCAACATTTATCTCTATTGACATATCAGCTTCTTTGATAGCAAGAAGTGCATTTTTTGCTATTTGATTTATATCTTTTTTCGGCATGTATTTAAATATTTTTATAAGATCTAAGTGACCGACTATATCAAAGAGTCTGCTTTTTGCCATCTCCTCTATAGCATTAAAATATTTTTCCCATATCTCATCTATATCTTGATTTTCATAATTGCCGATAAATTCAGGATTGTCAAATCCCCACTCTTCTATAAAGTGAACGGAACCAATAAGATAGTCAACATCGGCATTTAAAACTCTTTTATCCAGATAACTTTTTAGGTAATCAACTTCATATCCCAAAAAGATCTCTATTTTTTCTTTATATTTTTCTTTCGCTTTTAAAACAGACTCTTCATACTCTTTCATCTGCTCAAAACCAATACGATATTTTTGGTCAAAGTTCATCGGTGCATGCTCGGAAAAACCAAAATATTTAATACCGCATTTGATAGCTTTTTCTATATACTCGTCTATCTCTCCTTCTGCATGGTTGCAGAGTTTTGTATGGTTGTGCAGGTCGACTATCATTGGATTAATTCCCATATTTATGTATTTTTATGTTATTATAATGTTAAAAAATTAAATTTAGCAAATAATTATATAGATAATTTTTAAACTCAATTTGGAGACAGATGCAAAAAGTAGAACTTTTATCACCGGCGGGGACACTGGAAAAATTAAAAATAGCGATTGACTTTGGTGCTGATGCTGTATATGGCGGAGTCAGTCACTTCTCTCTTCGTATTCGTTCTGGAAAAGAGTTTAGTATGGATGAGTTTGCAGAGGGTATCGAGTATGCTCACTCCCGCGGCAAAAAAGTATACGCAACGCTAAACGGTTTTCCTTTTAATTCTCAATTAAATCTTCTAAAAAAACATATTTTAGCAATGGCAGATCTTGGACCTGACGCTTTTATCGTTGCGACTCCGGGTGTGCTTAAGCTTTGTCATGAATTGGTGCCTCATATGCCGCTTCATCTCTCAACCCAGGCAAATGTTATGAATGTGCTTGATGCAAAAATTTATTATGATATGGGAGCAACTCGCATTATTACAGCGAGAGAGATCTCTCTTAGAGATTTGGTGGAGATCAAAAAAGAGCTTCCGGATTTGGAATTGGAGGTTTTTGTTCATGGTTCGATGTGTTTTGCATACAGCGGAAGATGTCTTATCTCAACTTTGCAAAGCGGGCGTGTTCCAAATCGAGGAAGCTGTGCAAATGATTGCAGATTTCCATATGAGATATATGCGGCAAATCCAGAAACAGGGACACTTTTTAAGCTTCAAGAGGATGAGGGTGTTGGAACCTATATCATGAACTCAAAAGATCTTAATCTTGCTTCGCATGTTAAAGAGATTTTGGACAGCGGAGCTGTTGATTCTTTGAAGATTGAAGGGCGTACAAAAACAGCTTATTACGCGGCAGTTACTGCAAAAGCCTACAGAATGGCGATTGATGATTACTATAGAGGCGAAAATGATGTTCAAAAGTATCAGTATGAACTTAATTCTCTCCAAAATCGCGGATATACGGATGCTTATCTAATCTCAAGACCGTTTGAGAAACATGATACGCAGAGTCTGGATTTTACTATGCAGTTAGGTACGCATCAGGTAACAGGACAAGTAAATGAAGAGGGAACACACTTTTTGTGTAAATATAAAACTTTGCCCGGCGATGAGCTTGAGATAGTAGCTCCACTGCACTCATCTATAGAGATTGTAAATAATGAAATAGGCATGACTTATGAGAGAGAGGGAAGAGTTTATATGAAGTTAAAAAAACTTGTAGCCGAAAATAATAAAATTTGGGAAGAAGTTCATAGTGGAAATACAAATCCTATTACACTTCCAACAAAACTTCCGCCATATACTTTTTTGAGAATTCCTTCTCATCCGGATATGGGAACTTATCCGAAAAACTAAAATTTATGTATAAAATTTTTGAATTTTAATTATTTAAAAATAGTAACTGAGATATAATTTTATTATCAAAAATAAAGGGAATGCTAAAATGAAATTTGTTTCAATTGTGATAGGAAGTAAGAGTGATTATGAGGTAATGAAGTCTTGTTCAGATACATTAGAGGCTTTTGGCGTTAGTTACGAGATGATTATCTCTTCAGCACATCGTTCACCTGAAAGAACGAAAGAGTATATTGAAAAAGCGGAGAAAAAAGGCGCTCAAGTTTTTATCGCTGCTGCTGGAATGGCTGCTCATTTAGCGGGTGTTTTATCTTCAAAAACTGTAAAACCTATCATCGGTGTTCCTATGAGCGGATCTGCGCTTAGCGGAATTGATGCGCTTCTCTCTACTGTTCAGATGCCTGCTGGAATGCCTGTTGCTACTGTAGCAATAGGAAAAGCAGGAGCGATAAATTCAGCTTATCTGGCTATGCAGATTTTAGCTCTTGATAACGAAGAGCTTGCAATCAAACTTAAAGAAGACCGCATCGCAAAAGCTAAAAAAGTTGAAATGGATTCAATGGAGATAGAGACTATTCTTTCTTAGGGTGCAGTTAGTACTTTTTAAAAAAAAACTGTGAATAAATAGGAACTGTTTTATAATATGAAAATTGAAGAAGCTTGTATTGAGTGTATTATAAATCAAAGTGTTAGAGTTGCAGATGCAATACATGCTTCTGCATCTCTCTCAAATGAATTAACTTCTACAGTAAAAGAGATGAGCAAATCCTTTTCTCCTTATGAAACTCCTCCAGAAGTAGCATCTGTCGTTTATGAGAAAATGGCAAAAATTGCACATAAAACAGATTTGTATGATGAGGTCAAAGAGTTATCAACAAAAAAAGCGCTCTCTTTTGTGCCGTTTTTAAAAGAGAAGCTTCAAAATTCCAAAGATAAATTTTTAATAGCTACAAAGATGGCAGTAGCCGGAAATGTTATAGATTTGGCAGCAGCTGTAAGATTTGATCTGGAAGAGGAGTTAGATAAAGTATTTGATACTCACTTTGCTGATAATGATATCGATCTGCTTCAAGAGAAGCTGCAAAATGCTAAAAAAGTTCTTATTATAGGAGATAATGTTGGTGAACATATATTTGATTATCTCTTTATCGAAACATTGAAAGAGCTTTATCCGGATATAAAATACTCTTATATGGTAAGGGGAAATCCTATTATAAATGATGTTACTCTCAAAGAAGCAAAAGAAGCCGGATTTGAAAAAATCTGTGAAGTGGTAGACAGCGGTGTAAATACGCCTGGTTTCGTTTACAATAGAGCAAATGCTTATTCACAAAAACTTTTTGACAATGCTGATTTAGTTATAAGTAAAGGCATGGGAAATTATGAGTGTATGTACCCGTCCCATAGAAAAGATATCTGTTTTTTACTGAAAGTAAAGTGTGGTGTTGTCGCCTCCTCTTTAAATAAAGAAGTAGGCGATATTATCTGTAAAGTTATATAAAAATTTTTACTGACTTAATCCAAAAACATTTGAAAGAGTATTGATATAGTTAAAATAGCCTGTAATAGCGACTGCTTCTAATATTTGTACATCGCTGTAGCCTAAATCTTTTAACGCGTCAATCTCCTCTTTTAATATTTTATAGCTGTCTTTTTGAGAGGCTCTGATACAAAATCTTAGAAGAGATTTTCCTTTCTCATCTGTATCTACGGAATCAACACCATGTAATATTTTCTCGATTTTTTCTTCAGAAAGTCCCAGCATCTTTGCTATGTTTTTATGTACATCAACGCACATTTTACATCCATTTTCTATTGAAATCAAAAGCGCTATTGCTTCTTTGATATCATATGGAAGTGTTGTTTCATTGAGTAGATAGTTTTGAACCATCATATCGGTAGCAAAATATACCTTTTCATCCACAGCCATTAGCTTAAATATTTCACCAAGTTCCCCTGTTTTTTCTAAAATTGGACGCGCTCTTTCTTGAATATTTGGAGCCATCTCTTCAAATTCCGGCAATTTAATATGCGCCATTTTCCCCTCTTTTTATCTAATGTGTTTAAAATGTTAAGTACTACTTAACATTTAGAATTATAGAGTACAATTCTTAGATAAAAATAAACAGGCAAAAAAATGGAATATAAAATATCAGAAGTTGTAAAGCGCACCCAAATTCCAAAATCAACAATTTTATACTATATAAGGGAAGGTTTGCTGCCAGAAGCAAAAAAGCTAAAATCAAATGTTCACAGATATAGCAATGAACATATTGAGCTTCTAGAATATATAAAGTATATGAAACAGGAGATGGGAAGCTCAAATGAACAGATAAAAACAATACTGCAAAATAAAAATCAGTCACTTTCAAGTTCTTTTTCGAGGATAGCACCTCTGATGCAGACTCTTGGCAATATTTCAAAAGATACAAAGCATTATACAAAAAAAGCATTTATAAAAGAGTATAAAATTGATACTCTATTTTTAGATGAGTTGCTAAATGAGGATATTTTGATGCCTCTTGGCGATGATGATTTTACGCAAAAAGAAGCTTTTGTTGTAAATCTTGTAAAAAAATTTCAAGAGATAGGAGTTGATTATACTATTTTAAAAAAGTATGTGCACCATGCAAAAATTTTAGCAGAGCTTGAATATAAGATGCAAAAAGAGCTTTGCGCTATGCGGGATGATCAAAATTTTTCCACACTATGGAAAATTATGTTTGAAACTCTATTTAATGCTAAGGAGTATATTTTTAATCGTGCGACGCATAAAGTTATGCATAGTGCGCTTAAGGAGGAGATTTTAAAAAAGTAAAGTATTGCTTTGCTATAATTGCGCAACTATTTGACTTGAGAAGTCTTGGCAAACTTATAAAATTAAGGTAAAAAATATGATAACTTTTAGTGAGATGTTACTAAAACTACAAGAATTCTGGATGAAGCAGGGGTGCAATATTGTTCAGCCTTACGACATTCCTGCGGGTGCGGGAACATTTCATCCGGCTACATTTTTGCGTTCACTGGACTCTACTCCATGGTCAGTTGCTTATGTGGCACCCTCTCGCCGTCCGACAGATGGAAGATACGGTGAAAATCCAAACCGTTTAGGGAGCTACTACCAGTTTCAAGCGCTTATAAAACCATCTCCCGACAATATTCAAGAGCTTTACCTAAAGTCGTTAGAGTATCTCGGACTTGATGTAAAAAATCATGATATCCGCTTCGTTGAAGATAACTGGGAATCTCCTACACTCGGTGCTTGGGGACTTGGCTGGGAAGTTTGGCTTAACGGCATGGAAGTGACACAATTTACATATTTTCAACAGGTAGGCGGCATAGAGTGCAGCCCCGTAGCGGTTGAGATAACCTACGGAACAGAGAGACTTGCCATGTATCTGCAAGGCGTGGATACTGTTTTTGACATAGTTTGGGGCGAAAATGAGCACGGAAAAACACTCTATCGCGATGTTCACAAAGAGGCAGAGATAGAGTTTAGCAAGTACAACTTTGAAGTAGCAGATACGGCGATGTTATTTGCAGAGTTTAACGCAAAAAGTGAGGAGTGTTTAAAAGCACTAGAAGCAGGACTTCCTCTTCCCGCATACGACCTATGTATGATGGCAGCAAACACTTTTAATATCCTTGATGCCAGAAAAGCAATCAGCCAAACAGAGCGCCAAAACTACATCCTAAAAATCCGTGAACTATCCAAAGGATGCGCAGAGCTATATAAAGCGCAGGAAGAGGATAGAAGCAAGAGGGTTAAGGCGTAAAGATTATGTTTAAAATGGTAAATTAATGAGTTTAAATCTTTACTCAGCAAAAGCGGATATTTACCATAGTAACTCACAAAAAATACGAGTCTTAACGGAAAATTGGGTCAATGAATTTATCTATTGTCCCAATTGTGGCAGCAGTATATGTGAATATGAAAATAATAAGCCTGTTGCTGATTTTTATTGTCCTAAATGCAGCGAAGATTATGAACTCAAAAGCAAAAAAGACAAAATGGGTAAAAAAATTGTCGATGGTGCTTATGCTACGATGATTGAACGCCTGCAAAGTGAATCAAATCCTAACTTCTTCTTTTTGAATTATGATAAAAACACTCTTGATATCTCTAATTTTATAGTTATTCCCAAGCATTTTTTTATTCCAGAAATAATTGAAAAGCGAAACCCGCTCTCTTCAACAGCTAGAAGAGCGGGATGGGTAGGATGCAATATTCTTCTCGACACTATTCCAAATAGCGGTAAAATATTTTATGTCAAAGATTCCAAGATACAAAGTAAAGATAAAATTTTAGAAGAGTGGCGTAAAACAAGTTTTTTAAAAGAGTCTCATAATATTAAATCCAAAGGTTGGATACTTGATATTTTAAAATGTATTGAAAAACTTGATAGAAAAGATTTTACGCTCCATGATATCTATCAATTTGAAACTTATCTTAAACTCAAACATCCAGACAACAATAATATTAAAGCAAAAATCAGGCAGCAGCTTCAGGTTTTAAGAGATAAAAATTACTTAAAATTTGAGGGTTTAGGAAAATATATATTAAAATAAATACATCGCTTTGTTTTCTATTCTTTTTTTGCTAAGATCCAAAAAAGGAGTTAGTAAATGCCCATTTCAAGAGAATTAGCGCTGAAAATTTTAAAATACTTATTGGATAATTCATCTTTTTACTTTCCATTTAAAATTGTTTGTATAAATTTTGATGAAGATGATGAGTTATATGATGTAGAGGTTTCCCAAGAGATGCTTGATGAAGTTCTGAATAATGACGAATTTAAGGACTTTAAGCTGGTAGAAAATTTACAACATTTGGATTTACAAACATTGCAATTGATGTCAAAAGGTTTTATTGAAAAAATAGTTTATGCAGACGCTCTAAAACAAATTGAGATAGCAGCGAAAGAGTACAGAAATCTTTGGAAAATAGATATTTGTGAATCTGTTGAAATAGAAGAGTACGGTTTTAATGAATTTGTCGGCGGTAAGGCAGAAGGTTTTGAAGAGTCACTGAAAATATTAAATGAACACTTGTTCGTATTTAAAAAAAGCTGATATTTGTTTTGTACCAAATAAGGTCGTTCAAATATTCTCCTTTTGGCACGGCAGAAAAATAGTGTGTATTTTCTTGCATAAAGCGAATATATAAACAAGAGAGTTAAGGTGTAAAACCTTAACCCGCTACCGACATGGCAAAATCCGCTTCTACCCCTTGTGGGTCGGCTATAAGTCTCTCTTGTATCATCTTTGCAAAGCCATCTGGAAATATCTCAAACTCTCTCTTTGCAACACACTTTAAGACCTCTTTTGCTACATCCATCGGGTCTGCTTTTGGCATGTCGGCGCCTTCTGTCAACCTTGTATCAATTGGTCCGGGGAAAACCTCATATACTTCGCTGCCATAAGCTTTTAGCTCTGCTCGCAAAGCCTGAGTAAAGGAGTGAAGAGCACTTTTTGAGATGGAGTATTCTGCCATAATCGGGAGATTGCAAAGAGCTGCAATGGAGGAGATATTGATAATCTGCATTTTATGCTCTTTTGCGTACTCAAAGTAGCTTTTGCAGAGATTTGCCGTACCTTTGTAATTTACTTCCAGATCATGATAGTTAGCGCCAAAAACTCTTGCGTTGGAGTTGACGCCTGCATTGTTGATAAGTACATCGATATCATTTGCTCTCTCTTTTGCAGCCTGCACTGAAGCAGCATCAGTGATATCAAGCTCTAAAAGTTCAATATTGTTTCTGTTTTTTAAATGCTCAAGAGTCTTTATATCTCTTGCTGCCGCATAGATCTTTTTTGGGCTTTGTTCCAAAAGAGCCTCTATAAAAGCATTTCCCAGTCCGCCGTTTGCACCTGTAACTAAAATTGTTTTATTTTGCATAGTATTTCCCTTTAAATAAATGAATTGTGATGGTAACATAAAAAGATGTCTGGATATTTAAGATCATTATAGATAATCTGATAAAATCATATTAAGCATACAAAACAGAGATGTATCTTTAACTTTTTAGCTATATAAAGGCATAATATATTCGTAAAAATATCCACAGTTCATATACAAAAATAGATAGGTTTAAATATTGAGCGAAACTCTAATAGGTCAGATTGACAAAATACTCTTTGAAGAAGATGGTTTTTTTATAGCTATTTTAAAAACAAGTGAGAAGATCAGCGGTTCTTATTATGAGAGCGATATAAAGCATATAAAAGGCTCTGCCGTAACATTAAGAGGTGTTTGGCATGAGCATAAAAAGTATGGTAAAACCTTTAAGTTTGAATATATAAAAGTAAATCAAAATGAGCTTTTTTTCTTTTTAAATAAAATTGTAAAAGGTTTTACAAAAAAGCTCTCTGCTGAATTGATTGAGCATTTTGGTCCGGAAAAACTGGTTGATATTTTAGATAACGATATAGAAAAATTATTAGAATTTAATGGTATAAAAGAGAAGCGGCTTAAAAAAATTCAAACATCATGGAAAAAGTTTCGTTCTATGCGAAAAATAGGGGAGTTTTTAGCTCCATATGATGTCTCCTCTACGCTTTTGACCACTATTGCAACATCTATGAGAGATGTTGATGAACCATGTGCAAAAATAAAAAACAATCCATATATTCTTACTTCTATAAATCAAATCGGCTTTAAAAGAGCAGATGAACTGGCTCTAAAGATGGGTGTGAAAAAAGATGATGAAAACCGTATAAGCTCGGCTATGGATTATGTGCTTTTAAATTATTGTGAGCAGCAGGGCAACTCATGTGTTTCAAAAGAGATACTTTTTGGCGAGCTTAATGAACTTCTTACTTTTAGCGACAAAAACTATCTTTATGAAGCCACTCTTATTGAAAGAGTGAGCGAGGGAAGTATTGTTTTGATGAAAAATGATAGAGTATCTCCAGCGCGTCTTTATGACGCGGAGAAGTTTTTATATGATGAGTTTAAAAGAAGAACAAATCAGGACAGCGGCGGATTTGTAAAAGATTTGGATATGTTTTTAAAAGAGCATGAGCTTGAGCTCGGTGAACAGCAAAGAGAGGCTGTGCAAAAGATAAACGAGGGTGCTTCATTGCTTTTTTTGGTCGGATATGCGGGAACGGGAAAGAGTACGACTTCTAAAACAATCCTTGATCTGTTAAATACAAAATATGATTCAAAAGAGATAATAACATGTGCTCTTAGCGGTATAGCATCGCAGCGCATTGCTGATACAACCGGTTATGAAAGTGCAACTATTCAGTCGTTGTTGATGAAGTTTGAAGAGAGAGATAATTTTCCATACTCAGTAGTATTGATAGATGAAGCTTCCATGATAAATTCTTTTCTTTTTGCAAGACTTATCTCAAAAATCAATAAAAATGCAATTATTATAATTGTAGGAGATGATGCGCAGCTACCTCCCATCGGTGCGGGAAATATTTTGAGTGATGTTTTAACTCTCGAGCTCGCACCTATTGTAAAGCTTACAAAAATATATAGACAGAGTGAAGAGCAGGCAATTACGCTTATAGCAAATGATATACGAAAAGGTATAGTGCCGGAGTATAAAAAGAGGTATGAAGATTTTGAATTTATAGATGTAAGCATCAGCAACTATTATGCGCTTAAAAATCAGCTCTCACAAAATGAACTCCAAGAGATAAGGGAAAATAACTCGGCACAAATTATTGCAGAAATTGTTCATAAAGTTATAGATTCTATTGAGAAAGCAAGATATAGACTTAACAACAAACAGATAAAAGAGTATTTAAACTATTTTCAAGTAATAACTCCCATGAAGGGCGGAACACTGGGTGTAAATAATCTTAACAAAATTTTGCAGGAGTACTTTAATCCAAATCCAAAAAAGTGTGTAAAGAAAGGCACTTTAGAACTTAGACTTATGGATAAAGTAGTCCATATTAAAAATGAAAATATGACATCATGGAGCAGTGAAGAGTTTAAAAACGGTGAAGATTCCGCTCAAAGGCGTATCTATAACGGCATGAGCGGACTTCTTTTTAGGATAGATGAGGAAGATGAACAAGCGTTCGTTTTTTATCCGAATGAAGATGTGGTGGTTGTATATGAGTATGAAGAGTTAAAATCATATCTAATGCTCTCTTATGCTTTAACTATTCACAAAGTTCAAGGCATGGAGTACGATATTGTTGTGATTCCAATGACATTTTCTCACTATATTATGCATAATACAAAACTACTCTACACCGCTATTACAAGGGCAAAGCATAAATGTATTTTAATAGGTGAAAGCATGGCTTTTGAGAGTGCATGTAAAAAGTTTGAAGTGACAAGAAGAGATACTGTCTTTTTAGAACTATAAGCACTTTTTTATAAACATAAACTTATAATCAAAACTATATCTGTTTTAAGGAGTTTTGAATGTCGATAGGTAATAAGCTGAAAATTGTTATATGCGGTAAAAGCGGTTTAGTCGGCTCAAAATTGGAAGAGTTGTTTAATGCAAACCATAATGAATTGATTGGCTTAAAAGTACGAGAAAATACAAGTGTGGAGAGTATAGCACAGCAGTTGGAGAGTAGTGATATTATTATCAACTTAAGCGGAACAACCATTCTTGCAAGATGGAGTGATAATTATAAAAAAAAGCTCTATAGCAGCCGAATTGATACTACGAAAAAACTTGTTGATGCCATGGAGATTTGCAAAGAGAAGCCGAAACTTTTTTTAAGCGCTTCTGCAGTTGGGATATATGCATCAAATGTCTCTCACGATGATAACTCTAAAAATTTTGCAGATGATTTTTTATCTTTGCTTTGCCAAGATTGGGAGGCTGAAGCTTTAAGAGCTGAAGATTTTGGTGTAAGAGTGGCGATTATGCGATTTGGAGTTATTTATGCCAAAGAGGGCGGAGCAATGCAAAAAATGCTGCCACCTTTTAAGATGGGAGTAGGGGGAAGATTAGGAAGCGGAGAGCAGATGGTTTCATGGATACATATCGATGATTTGCTAAGAGCTATTGAGTTTATTATGAAAACACCTGAGATAAGAGGTTCTTTGAATTTTACAACGCCTTATCCTCTCTCAAACAATGAGCAGACAAAAATTTTAGGCAAAGTTTTAAATCGCCCTTCATTCTTTTGTGTTCCTGCTTTTTTAGTTAAATTGATTTTTGGAGAGGGTGCGCATGTTGTTCTTGATTCAAAAGAGGCTTACCCTACAAAATTGCTTGAACATGGGTTTAAGTTTCATTATGAAAAATTTGAAGATGCGCTTAAGAGCATTGTATAATAATTTATGGAAACACTTCTATATATAGGTTTTCTTTTTGTACTTGGCGCTCTTGTTGAGCGCTTTAGTTCAACATTGTATGTTCCAAAAGTAGTAGGTTATTTGATAGCCGGTTTAGTTGTCGGTCCTGAAATTTTGGGAATTATACCTTATTATTTTGTGGAAAATTCTCATATTATTACAAATTTGGCACTTTCTATTATTGCTGTTTTAGCGGGTGCAACGCTTAAAATATCAAATCTTAACGGACATGCAAAAGAGATTGTTTCTATAACTCTTTTTCAATCTATGACTACATTTGTTGTTGTAACCTTAGGCTTTATTTTTATAGGTGATTTTTTTGGTTTTTCCATTACTCAAACGATAGTAACAGCTTTAATTTTAGGAGGCATTGCAACTGCAACAGCTCCTGCTACGCCTCTTGCAGTTGTACATGAATTTCGTGCTAAAGGCATTTTTATTTCAACGCTTCTTGCCGTTGTAGCTGCGGATGATGCCGTCTCTTTGATTATATTCTCTTTAGCACTTACTGTAAGTCTTACGCTTATGGGAAGTGATATTTATAGTTGGGAAAATATTGCCAATGCACTTTTTCTTATAACTTTTAGTGCTTTTTTAGGAGTAGTAGCTGCTTTTATAAATAAAAGTTTTGAAAAACTTTTTGCGCATCATAAAGGAATGGAGACCATATCTACATTAGGATTGATATTTATTGTTTACAGTCTTAGCGAATTTTGGGGGTTGGAGCCGCTTTTAAGCGCTATGGTTATGGGAATAGTAATGACAAATATTTCCAAAGATTTTGATATAGTCGAAGAGGAGATTGACAACCATTTGGCTGAGATTATTTTTATGCTTTTTTTTATTATCTCTGCCATGCATCTAAAATTAGAAGCACTTTTCTCTCTCCCTTTGGCTATAGGAGCATATGTTTTATTAAGATTTTTTGGAAAAGTCGGGGGAAGTTATGTTGGAGCTTTTGTTTCTAAAAGCAGCCAAGAAATAAAAAAATATTTGGGATTGGCTCTTATGCCGCAAGCAGGAATAGCTATAGGTTTAGTACTCTCATTGCAAAATCAAAGTGGGTTTGAGTCATTAGCCCCCACGCTTTTAAATATTGTTATTGCGGCGACACTTATCCATGAAGTTGTCGGTCCGTTTATGACAAAGTTTGCACTCAAAAAAAGCGGAGAAATGTATAAAAATGTAATTTAGTTATTTATAAAGTTTATAATTGTAAAATAATTAAAAGGCTAAAAAGGGAGTTAAGATGTTGGACCCTATATTACTGCAAATCGCCAAAACTGCGATCCTCCACGAATTTAATAATTCTTATACACTTGATAAAGAATCTCTTTTTAGAGACTATCCGTTTTTAAAAAAGGAGGGGGCGACATTTGTAACAATAGAACATAGTCATCATCTTCGCGGGTGTATAGGTTCAATAATTGCGCATCGTTCACTTTATGATGATCTTGTTCAAAATGCAGTTTCTGCAGCATTTCATGACCCAAGATTTCATCCTCTTAATGAAAGGGAATTTCCAAATATATCCTTGGAGGTTTCAGTTCTCAGCAAACCTGAAATTTTAGAGTATGATGATTTTGATGATCTGCTTACAAAAGTGAATCCTGATATAGACGGACTTATTTTAAATCACAACGGTCACCAAGGAACTTTTTTGCCTCAGGTTTGGGAGCAGATAAAATCTCCAAAAGAGTTTTTAGAGCATTTAAGCATAAAAGCAGGCCTGACTCCATTGGTGTATCAAGAGCATCCAATTATATATAGATATCATGTTGATGCCATAGAGAAAAAATTTGATGATATTTTATCGCTTTAACAGTGAAAATCGAGGGAGTTTAAAATGAAACGAAAAATGAGTGTAGAGGGTTCTTTTTATCCGGCAAGAGCTGTTGAAATAGAGAGATATTTTGAACATTTTAGTGCAGTTTATGATGAAGAAAAAACTTTACCGGCTGTTAAAAAAATAAAAGCTTTGATAGTTCCGCATGCAGGGTATATTTATTCTGGATATACTGCAAATATAGCGTATAGAATTTTGCAAAAAAGTAAAATAAAAAAGCTTGTTGTAATCGGACCATCTCATAAAATGGCATTTGAGGGAGTCTCTTTATGTGGTTTCAGCTCTTATGAAACACCTTTTGGAGATATAGGGAGTTCAAATTTTTTGCTGCAGAAAATAAAAGAGCAGTTTTCTCTTTCATGCACTTCTCAGGCACACATGGAACACAGCACGGAAGTCCAATTCCCTTTTATAAAACACTATATTGAAGATGCAGAGATAATAGAGTTGGTTTATTCATATGCAGATGCTGAGAGTTTATCTAAAATCATAGATTTTGTTTTAAAAGAAGAGGATTGCGGAGTTATAATAAGCACTGATTTAAGTCATTTTCATACCCTTAGTAATGCTGTAAGATTGGACAATATTTGTCTTGAAGCAATTGAAAATATTGAAATAAAAAAACTTCAAAAAGGTTGTGAAGCATGTGGTATATTGGGTGTAGAGGCTTTATTGCTGAGCGCTAAAAGACTTGGATTAAACTCTCTTTTGCTTGATTATAGAACTAGTGCAGATGCCAGTGGAGACACAGAGAGTGTCGTCGGATATGTGAGCGCATGTTTATATGAGTAAAAATATATTTAAAAATATTCCTAAACCATCAGAAAATGAATTTTTTGAAGAGCTTATCTCAAAAAATGGGATTAAAATAGAAAGAATTATTTCACATGGACATAAAAGCAGTCAATTTGAGTGGTATAATCAAACCAATGATGAGTGGGTTATTTTGCTTCAGGGGGAAGCTGTTATATCATTTGAAGATGAAGCAAGCGTTAAACTTTTTGCCGGAGATTTTATCAATATTCCTGCGCATAAAAAACATAGGGTTTCATGGACAAAGCCAGATGAAGACACTATTTGGCTTGCAGTTCATTACTAAAAAAAATTACTTTATTGATGTAATTGTAGGGCTAAATGCCTTTGTGCCAATGTTGACGATATTTCCAACTTTTAAGTTTTTAGCTTCATCTTGACTTACCACCACTTCAACAAGTTGATTTGCTATCGCGATAACAGCTATAAAAATAACATCAACCTTTATTATGTCGAGTATTTCTCCCTCAAAAGAGAATTTTTGACTTCCGTGAGTTCGCAGTAAAACATCTTTTGGTGTTCCATCATTTATGATTTTTCCATTTTGCAAAACTACAACACGCGAAGCGAGTTTATATATTTCGCTTGGGTCATGACTTACCATAATGGTGGTTGTTTTAAATTCATGATGGAGTGAAAGAATCTCATTTTGGAGTTTCGTTCTCATATAAGGATCAAGCGCGGAGAGCGGTTCATCCATTAAAAGCAGTTTTGGCCTGTTCATCAAAGCACGGCAAAGAGCAACTCTTTGTTTCTGTCCGCCGCTTAAGGTGTTTGGATATCTATCTTTTAGTTTACTAAGTTCTGTTATCTCTAAAAGATGCTGGGCTAACTCTCTGTTTTTGGATACAAAAAGAAGGTTTTCAATAACGCTCATATTTGCAAAAAGTGCATAATCCTGAAAAACAAAACCGATTCCTCTTTTTTGTGCGCTGAGAGCAAATTTATCTTTTAGCCAAAAATCATTACCTATTTTTAATTCGCCGTTAGCATCTTCTAATCCGGCAAGTATTCTTAAAAGTGTTGTTTTTCCGCTTCCGCTTTGTCCTGCAAGCGCCACAAAATCACCGGTTTTTATGTCGAGTTTTATCTCTAGGAGCATATTTGTTTGGATGCCGTGAAGTCTTTTGTTTATATCTATATTTATCATTTTATAAATCCGGAAAATTTTTGTTTTCGGTTAAAAGCATAGACTCCAAGAAGTACAAAAAAGCTTATTATCAACATAATGGCACTATAGATATGAGCAGATGTGTAGTCCATAATCTCAACCATTTCATATATTGCTACAGATGCTACTTTTGTCTCTCCTGATATGCTTCCCCCAACCATTAGCACAACCCCAAATTCTCCAACCGTATGGGCAAAAGTCACAATAATAGCTGTTATAAGCGAAGGTTTCATATTTGGAAGAGCTACTTTTAGAATAGTCTCAAATTTATTTTTTCCGCTTATATATGATGCTTCAAGAATATTTTTATTGATAGATTCGAAACCGCTTTGAAGCGGTTGAACCATAAAAGGCAAAGAGTAGAAACAGCTTGCGATTACAAGACCGGTAAAGTTAAATACAAGTTTTATGCCAAAGGTATCTTCAAAAAAAGCTCCAAGCGGAGAGTTATGAGAGAGTGAGAAAAGTATATAAAAACCTAAAACTGATGGTGGTAAAACAATGGGCAGAGCAGTTGTAGCCTCAATAAAAGGTTTGAGTTTTGATTTAGTCTGCGATAAGTACCAAGCAAGAGGTAAGGATAAAATAAAAAGTATAATTGTTGTTATGCCGGCTAATTTAAAAGAGAGTAAAAATGGTTCAAATTCTATATTTTGAAAAGATTCAATCATTTAAAATCTCCAGTATAGAGAGCTCATTTGCTTCTATAAAAACTGTTATAGTTTCTCCTACTTGTAAATTCATTTTTTGACACGATTCTTTTGTGATTATGGACTCAAGCAAACTGTCATAAACTTTGACAGTTACACTGCTTAGCAGTTTTCCGCTGTCGATATTTATAATTTTCGCTTTAAGTTGATTTGAGTAGCTTATATCGCCGTTAAAAGATTTGGCGATGCCAATATGCGTTGATTTTGTAGAAAGTTTTATTTTTGATTCAATTTTAACATCTTTATTAAGTTCTAAGCTCATCATAATAAGTGTTGTTTTGTGAAAATCAAATTTTACAATATTTAAATTTTCAACACTCTGTATCTCTTTAACTTTGGCTTCTATAGTGTTCATTATCTTTTATCTTTTTTATATTCTATTTGAATAATAACATAAAAAACCAACTAAAATACAAAACGATAAAGATATGTTTATTGAGATTTTGAAATCAAGAAATAACTTAAATGTGTTATAATGTCTATAAAAAATTAAAGGAAATTTTAAATGACCCAAAGCGACCCGGCCTCGCGTAGTTTCACCCATGTTTACATAGGAGCAGTTCTATGACTCTTCTCATTGTTTATCTCTCTCTTGCCATTTTAGTATCATTTTTGTGTTCAATCTTAGAAGCAGTTTTACTCTCAAGCACAAACTCATATATAGAAAGTTTATCAAAAAACTATAATGACAGCCTAGTCAATAAGCTAAAAGGCTTAAAATCAAATATTGATAAACCAATCTCATCAATTTTGACAGTTAATACTTTTGCTCACACAATGGGTGCCGCAGGTGTTGGTGCTCAAGCTCAGATTCTCTTTGGAGAGGAGTGGCAGGCGCTTGTAGCTTTTGTTATAACGCTTCTTATCTTGTACTTATCGGAGATTATCCCAAAAACCATAGGCGCACTTTACTGGAAAAAACTTTTAGTTCCCTCTGCATACATCATCTCGTTTATGATGACTATCAGCGCGCCTTTTACATGGTTTTCATCATTCTTGACTAGCTATATTTCAAGAAATAAAAAGCATCAAAGCAATTTTTCGCGAGATGAAATTATGGCTGTTGTTGCTATGGGCGAGAGAGAAGGGGCAATCCTTAGCAAAGAGAGTGATTTGATAGAAAATCTTTTGAAACTTAAAAATATCAAAGCAAAAGATATTATGACGCCTAGAAGCGTTGTTTTCGCTCTTTCTGCATCAACAACTATTGAAGAAGCAGTAGAAGAGGATCGTATGTATATTCACTCTCGTATTCCTGTTTTTAGAGAAACGCTTGATGATGTTGTCGGTATTGTTTTTAGTCAAAGAATTCTTGAAGAGAGCAATGAAGACAATGATAATATAACATTGGAGAGCATTTCTCATGAAGTGCACATGGTTTCTGAAAATATTCCTGTTCCAAACTTAATTGATCAGTTTGTAAAGCGTAAAACTCATCTTTTTATAGTTTATGACAGTTATGGGCAGACAGTCGGTGTAGTTACTCTTGAAGATGCTATTGAGACGCTTTTGGGTGTTGAGATTGTAGATGAGATGGATGAGATTGAAGATATGCAGCTTTTTGCAAAGGATAGAAGCAAACAGTTTCAAGATAGAATGAAGTTTGAAAGAAAAAAAATAGAAAAAGCTAAAAATACTTAACGAGGATAAAGATGGTTAAAGTTAGCGCTATTCAGATGCAAATGAGCGAAGATAAAGTTGCAAATGTCGATAAAGCTGAACAATTAACGAGAGAGGCTGCCGCAAATGGTGCGCAGATTATACTTCTTCCTGAGCTTTTTGAGGGTTTGTACTTTTGTAAAGATATGGATGAGAAGTACTTCTCATGGGCAGCGCCAAGAGAAGCAAATAAGCTTATAGAGCGCTTTTCTGCTTTGGCAAAAGAGCTCCAAGCAGTTATTTTGATTAGCTATTTTGAAAAGAGCGATGAGGGTTATTTTAACTCTTTGGTTGTTGCGGATGCAGATGGCAGGGTTATGGACAACTACCGCAAAACACACATTCCAGACGGTCCTGGATATGAGGAGAAGTTTTACTTCAAATCTGGTAATACAGGTTTTAAAGTTTATGATACAAAGTACGCAAAAATAGGTGTCGGCATCTGCTGGGACCAGTGGTTTTGTGAAACGGCAAGAGCTTTAACACTTATGGGAGCGGAGATAATTTTTTATCCGACGGCTATTGGAAGCGAACCTGAAATCGGACTTGATTCAAAAGAGCATTGGCAAAGAGTTCAGATGGGACATGCCGCGACAAACACCATTCCTGTGGTTGTTGCAAATAGAATCGGCGAAGAAGCAGGCGAGAGTTGCAGCTTAACCTTTTACGGTTCATCATTTATAACCGATTACACAGGTGCAAAAATCGCTGAAGCTTCAAGAGATAAAGAAGAGATAATATATGCTGAATTTGATATAGAAGAGAACCAAAAGCAGCGTTATTATTGGGGACTTATAAGAGACAGACAGCCAAATGCTTATGATGTTATTTGTCATTAGCAATTTGTTATAATTAATAAATTATTGAAAAAGAGGAAAAGATGAAAAAAATAAATATAGTAGTTTTAGTTTTAGGAGTTCTTATAACACAATCATTTGCGTTTGATATGGGTTCAATGTTAAAGTCTGCTGCTCCGGCAGTTGCACAAAGCGTAGCGCCGGAAACTACATCAACACTGCAAAACAATACTCTTATAAACTCTCTTAACTCATCACTTGGAGTTACCCCGACTCAAGCAATAGGTGGGAGTGCTGCTCTTTTAAATAGTGCAAAAAGTAAAATGGATTCAAATCAATTTTCACAGCTTACAGAACAAACTCCGGGTTTTGGTGATATTCTAAATAGTGGTGCAGCAACTTCACTTTTAGGAAACAGTACGCCGCAAAGTCAATTTGAAGCACTTGGAATGGATGGTTCCATGGTAAAACAGTTTGCACCGATTATACTTGATTATGCAAAAGGGTATGTATCGCCAGAGATAGCAAACGCACTTTTAAGCGCATTATCTTTTTAAATATATTTTGCTTAACTTAAAACTAAGTTGATAGAGCCAGTGCTAAAAGATTAAGTTAGAAAAAATTATTTACTATTTCTTCTTTTTTTGCACTTTTTATAAGTACTTTAAAATCATTTGCGCTGTAGAGGGAGAGTTCTCTTCCTTGATGGCTTAGAAGCTCTTTCGAGAAGCCTCTTTTAGAGAAAAGAACAGCTTGAGTCGGCTCAATGCCAAGTTTTTTACACTTGTCTAAAAGCTTATGCCACTCGCTTTTATTGACCTTGTGATTTGACCATTTACACTCTGCCGCATAAACTTTTTCATCTTTTGTTATGGTAAGAATATCTATCTCAACATTTGCATCCCAGTAACTTCCTGAACTTAAAATCTGAGAATCTCTTAGGTTGTAATTGAGCAAAACTTCAGACAGCTCTTCAAAAACCAGACTGGTATAGCTGTGTCTTCTTTTGTGAAAATCTTTAAAAAAAGTCTCATATCTGCTCGCTTCGATCTCTCTTGCATGCGGTGCGACAAAGTAGAACCAAAACCTTATAAACGGGTGAGTAAAGAGAACTTTGTGAGAGATTCTGTATCTTGCCACTTCTCTTTTTAATTTACCTTTTGGATTTAAAGAGCGGGCAGGTTCTTCTCTTGAGAACTCTATTTTAATCAGCCCTTTTTGCTCTAAAAAGTTAAGCGCACTCCCACCGTTTGCATTGTTAAGTCCTGCTCTGTTAAACGCAGAAAATATTTTTCTATCACCCACAGCCAAGGCTTTGAGCAGACGAAGACACCCCTTGTCTGCTAATGTCAAATCTTCTACTTTTTTTCTAAGCAGCACAAAATTATTTAGAATCAACTCTTCTATTAAAAAATCTATATCTTTAGTTGTATCTATTTCCCATCCGAGTCCGCCGAATATTGAAAAATATTCAATTAGCGTCTCCATATCATCAGGTGTGTTTCTTGAGTAAAATGAACGAAATTGTTCTAAGAGTCTATTTTTTATCATCGATTTATTCTATCATAATTCACTTCCCCATTTCAACATATCTATGCCGTATTTTTCTCGTATGTTTTGTGAATATTCTGTTAGTTTTTGCATTTTTTCTTCATCTGCAAAATTTAGAAGCGATAACTCCTTTTTTGACTCTCTTGTAAAGCTTGAACAGTTGATGCTTATACGAATCACTTGCAGTCTTTTGTAGATATCGGCTTCATTAAAAAGAGTTAAACATAAAGAGTCAAATTTTTTTTCTGTAAATATTTCACACAAAGTGATATTTTTATGTGATTTTTGACTCATTTCATAGTTGATGGATAAATGAAAAACCGTGGGAATCACTTTTAGTTTTAAAATGGCAAAACTTAGATGGCGGGCAAGGACATGGACTCTTCTTTTTAACTCATTTCTGTTGTAAATGGGGTCGAATGTTCTGGATATTCCTATAGATTTTCTTTTGTGTTTTGTATGAATCTTATCATCACTTGTTCCGCATACTCTGGCATATAGCTCTTTTGCGTAAGGTCCCCACGACTCAAGCGTTCCTCTTCTTCTTTTTATTTCTCCCAATGTATGAATCTGAGCACTTTGGAGTTTTGCTTTCATACTTTTACCGATGCCTGCAAACTCCCCTACAGGAATTTTCTCTATAAAATCATCCAGTTCATGAAGATATACAGCTCTGCATCCAAAAGGTTTTGCGTGTGAAGTGGCAAGCTTGGCGATGTAGCGTGTTGAAGCTGCTCCTATGGATACAGGAAGTTTTATAACCTCTTTTATCTCATGTCGTAAATCATCGATAAATCTTGGTATATCCTCATCATCTATCCACCCGCTAAGATCCCCGTAAAACTCATCTATACTCGCCTGCTCGACAAGCGGAATCTTGGACGACAAAAAGTCGTGAAGCTCATGTGAGAGTTTTTGATAAAGCGACATGTCGGGAGCCTTTATAATGAGATGAGAACAAAGAGTGAGCGCTTCTCTTATACTCATGGCAGTCTTAATGCCGTAGGCTCTTGCTTCGTAACTTGAAGTGGTTAGTATGCCGCGAACTCTTCCATCTGCATCTTTAAAAGCGTTTATATCATCATCACTTTTTTCATAAGCTTTGTAGAAAGTAGGAACAAACGAGCCTGAGTTTTCAAAGTTTACACTCTGTTCTTTTGCATCTTTGTTAAATATTTTCGTATCACTCCGCCCGCCGATGGCAACAGGTTTGCCCTCTAAATTCGGCTCTTTAATGCGCGCGGCACTTACAAAAAAGCAGTCTATATCTATGTGTATTTTCATAAATACAATTATAGATAAATTTGAGAGAGGAGGTTGAAAATATGGCAAATTGCAATTTACAATTACTATTTTTATTCCATTTATTTTTCTTTCACTAGCATACCTTCAAAATTTAGTAATAAAATTTATTTGTAAAAAAAATGAATGTATTAATAATAATTTACAAAATAATGAATCGTAGCAACTGTATTTCAAAGATAAGAAGTACGCGGAGCCAATATGAACACCCGCAAGCGATTTCGCATTGGCTCACCACAAACATTAAAATATAAAAGCATTGTAGCTTAAGGTTAAGCAAATCTATTCTATAATAAAATGAAAAAAAACTTAACATATTCTTATAATGGATATTTTAAATCTGCAAAGTTAAGATATGATTTAAATAAAGAAATGGGTTTTGTAGAAAAAAATGAATCGATAAATTTGCATTCTAACAAACCATAGTATCGAACAGAGAAGTCTGTCAATGTAGTCAACTGTTATAGTTTTAGGAAAGTATTAAAATAAATTAAAAGGTTACATAATATGAAAAAAATAGTAATCGCAGTTTTTATCTTCTCAAATTTACTTTTTGCAGGTATAAATAATAACAATGTTATTGATTACAGCGAATTTGACAAAATATCTTCACATGAACTTATTAGAGTTATGTCAAATGAGATTGCTAAAAACCTACCGATTCATATAGATTATCTAACAAAAATGATAAATATTTTTGGTATAGGCAACAATGTGGTCGTTAAAAAAGAGATAAATATAGAACATAAAGATATAAGCGATATGTGGACAAACAAAAAAAATCAACTTATAGAAGCTATGTTTAAACTTGATTCGCAAAATATTTGCCATGAACCTATATGGGAATATCTAGTTATGAAAAGAGATGTAATAGCAGAGTTCAAATATGTAGACACTAACAGTAAGCCTCTTTTTAACTACACTGTTGAAAAAGTTGATTGTCAGAAAATAATTAAATAGTTCTTAGATGAGATAGAATAAAAAAACAGCTTTTTAGTCCTTTGAGTAACGCCCCTGAGAATGAATCTCCACTTTTCTAATAACAACCCCTATGAATGAACTTTTTAAAACTGCTCTTTAACTTTTTATGTTTGCTTTTAGCAGACTTTTTAGCTCCGCTATCTCTTCTCTTAGCATTGCCAGCTCGCTGTTTGTGTGGTTTTCGGCAACATGTACCTCTTCTACGATGTGCTCTTCCTCCTCTTTGTTTATGATTGACATGGCGTCAACTACTATGGCAACTATAAGGTTTATCATAACGAAAGTAACTACAAAGATAAACGGCACAAAAAAGATCCATGCCAGCGGGTAAACTTCCATGATTGGGCGTACGATTCCCATAGACCAAGACTCCAGCGTCATAATTTGAAAAAGGGTGTAGAAAGATTCGCCGAGCGTTCCAAACCATTGGGGGAATTTCTCGGAGTAGAGTTGTGTAGCCATAATTGCAAAGATGTAAAAGAAGAGACTCATTAGCGCGGCGATGGAGAGCATGCCGGGGATAACGCTTATAAGAGCCGAGACTATTTTTCTCATCTGCGGTACGACTGTGACCAGCCTAAAGAGTCTAAGTACTCTTAAAACCCTTAAGATTTCAAATCCTGCACTCAGCGGAACAAGGGAAATAGCAACTATTGTAAAATCAAAAAGACTCCACGGGTCTTTAAAAAACGATATTCTGTTAACATAGATTCTTAAAACTATCTCTATGGTAAATATAGAGATAACAAATGTGTTAAACAGTGAAGCAAATAAACCAAAACTTGCTACAAACTCTTTTGAAGTTTCCAATCCCATCGTTATGCCATTTAAAATAATGAGATAGGTTATAAAATTTACAAAGCTTTTGCTCTCAACTACTGATTTGATTTTGCTGTACATAAAAGTCCTCTGATTTTTTTGCAATTTTATCAAATTTAGTGTTTTATTATCTCTTTAAATAATGATTTTTTCAAAAAAAGCAGTTAAATTTAAGCAGAAGTTTTGTGATTTGTAATCTTAAGTTGATACAATTCATTTATGAAATACATACTATTGATTTTTATTCTTTTTTTTAGCGCGTGCAGCATAAAAAATTATAAACATACGCAAACAAAAATTATTACCATAAAATCGCCAAAGATTAAGTTTTCAGATGTCGGTTATGTAAGAAACAGTGATCAATCAATAGAGCTAGAGCTTTTTATGGCGGGTAAGAGCATAGAGAAAATTACCATAAATCATCTGATTTGTACGAGTGAAGGGTGCATGGGCAAAAACGGATTTAACAAAGAGTATTTAGATGAAGCCTATCCTGAGGATATTATGCAAAATATGCTCCTCTCTTATGCAATTTATGATGGAAAAAATCTAATAAAAACAGAGAGCGGCTTTGAGCAGCACATTGTAGATGAAGATGTAGATATAGTTTACAAAGTAGATTTATATTCAGTTTACTTTAAAGATAAAAAAAACAGTATAATTTTTAAAATGAGGAGCATAGATGAGCAATAAGTTTGTAGGAGCACATGTAAGTGCAAGCGGCGGAGTTTTTAATGCAGTTGAAAATGCCGTTGAAATAGGGGCAAAAGCTTTTGCACTATTTACTAAAAACCAGAGACAATGGAGTGCAAAACCTCTTGATAATGAGACTATAGATAAGTTTAAAAAGGCTCTGCAAGAGAGCGGTATTTTGCCCCGTCATGTACTTCCGCACGACTCATATCTTATAAACATCGGCCATCCCGAAGCAGATAAAAGAGAAAAATCAATGGATGCTTTTTTGGATGAGGTACAAAGATGTGAGCAGCTTGGACTTGACAGGCTTAATTTTCATCCGGGAAGTCATCTAAAAAAGATAAGCGAAGATGAGTGTATGAGTAAAATTTCTGAGGCTATGAATATCACTCTTGAAAAAACAAAAGGTGTTAGTTTAGTGCTTGAAAACACTGCAGGACAAGGTAGTAATCTTGGTTGGAGATTTGAGCATTTGGCACAAATAATTGATAAAATAGAAGACAAAAGCCGTGTCGGAGTCTGTATAGATACTTGCCATATGTTTAGTGCAGGTTATGATATAAGAACAAGAGAAGCTTATGATAAAACATGGAGTGAATTTGATAAAATCATAGGATTTAAGTATTTGATGGGGATGCATATCAATGATTCAAAAGCAAAATTTGATTCGCATGTTGACAGACATCACTCTCTAGGCAAAGGTGAAATTGGACTTGATGCTTTTAAATTTATTATGAATGATGATAGAATGAACGATATTCCTCTTATACTTGAAACTATAGACAGTACTATTTGGAAAGATGAAATAAAATTGCTCTACTCTTTTGAAAATTGAGTTTGCTTTTAGCGGCTATAAAATCTTGATGCACTAATGCTCTAGAATATAAATTTTAAGGAAATACTTGGAAACATTAATCGACTTTTTAGAAACAAAAAATATAGAAAACTCTATGATTTTTGCACAATTAAAATGCAGTAAAGAAGAGGCAGTACTGCTGCAAACACTGGCAAAAAGATATATAAGCGGGGAGGAAGATGTTTTAACCCTTGATCTTTTACGAGAAATTTACGGCGATGAAAAGTATGAGAGAATAAAACATTTACAAGAGGTAAAACTTCTTTTAGAACTTGGCTGGCTGCATCAGCAGAGTTTTACACCCATAAAAATCTCCGAAGTCACACCCCTTGAGCTTTTAAATAGCTCAATAGGGCTCTCACCCTCGTTTTTGAAGCTGCTTCAAGATGGCGCATTAGAGAGTGAACTGCCGGATATTAAGCCCTATTCTGATCATCTTGAATATTTGCAGGATCAGTTTTTACGCATAGACCTTTATCAAAAAATGAGTGCAATCCGTCAAAATGTGCATGAACACTCTTTGGGAATAGACAGAACACAGGCAAAATTAAAGCTTTTGGAAAAACGCATAGATGACAGGGTCGCGCAGACTCCTGGAAAACTTGTGCTTGATAAATTTTTCAAACAAAAAAAGATGGACGCAAAAGAGCAGGTGATTTTTCTTGCACTTCTTCGTGAAGAGTACAGTGCCACGGATGCATCTTTGCGTGAGATGAACACGCTAATAGAGCTAATATCGCTTGATGAGTACGAGCGTATAAAAAACCGTTCGCTTTTAGAGGATGGCTCAAAGCTGATAAATGAGGGGATAATCGATTATGAAGAGATGCTAAATCCCTTTGGAGGAATCTCCAGAGCCTTTTATATTGTCGATGATGTTCTTCAAAGCATTATTCATCCTCAAAAGAGCAAAAAAGTACGCCGTATAAAATTAAATACTCTTGTAGATGAGCAGGATATCTTTGAGTTGGTTGATCCTGAAACTTCACTGGAAGATGTAGTGCTTGCAAATGATACACAAGAGACTCTTAAAAATCTTATGAGACAGCTTGACAAAGAGGTTGTTCTAAGACTTATAGAGTGGGGAGTCAAAGATAAAAAAAGTGGTATTGACGCAAGAATCATTTTTTACGGTGCGGCAGGAACTGGTAAAACCATGACGGCATATTCTCTCGCAAAGTCGCTCAAACGCCAGGTTTTGGCATTTGACTGTTCAAAGATTCTCTCTATGTATGTTGGCGAGAGTGAGAAAAATGTCCGCAAAATATTTGATACTTTTTATGATTTATGTGAAAAAACAAAAACAGAACCAATACTTTTGTTAAACGAGGCAGATCAGTTTTTAGGTGCGCGCTCAAGCGGTGCAAACAGCGGGGCTGACCAGATGCACAATCAAATGCAAAATATCTTTTTGGAGCAGATTGAGAAGTTTAAGGGCGTGCTTATTGCTACTACAAATCTTCTTGAAAACATTGATAAAGCATTCTCAAGACGCTTTAACTACAAGATAGAGTTTAAAAAACCAAACAAAGAACAGCGGCTCTCTCTTTGGAAAAAGATGCTTCCTTTGCATGCGCCATATGAAGAGGGTTTTGACCTAAACGAGCTTGCTGAATACTCTTTAACAGGCGGACAAATAAGCTTGATTATAAAAAATACCGCATATAAAGTAGCCGTAAGAGAGGAACCTGTTTTTTCTTTAAAAGATTTTGAACATGAGATAAAAAAAGAGAAGAGTGCAAGCTTTGACAGTGAAAAATTGATGGGATTTATAAATAAATAAGATTTTTATAAAATTATATTGATGAGTTGTAAATAAAAAATTATCTCAGTTATATATAGCAGCAGAGGAGAAGAGAAGATGGATGGATATATACTTCTTTCACATGGAAGTAAAGTAAAAGCTTCAAATGAGGCAAGTTTTAAGGTTTTAGAAGAGCTTAGAAAAAATATTCAAAACATAGAGTTGGCTTTTTTGGAATTAGCTGAGCCTGATTTTGAAAATGCCGTAAAACTTCTCATAAAAGCCGGTGCAACCTCCATAAAAGTTTTACCTCTTTTTTTGGCTCCGGGAAAGCATGTAAAAGAAGATATTCCCTCTCTTCGTGAAGTATGCAGTAAAAAATATAAGATTGAGATTACTGTTTTAGAGCATATTGGGGCAAACAGCGGATATGTAAAGTTGATTGAAGATATCTTGTTATTTGGTAGATAGTATGAACAAATTTATGCGTGAAGCTGTAAAAGAGGCATTTAAAGGCGTAGAACAAAATCACGGCGGCCCTTTTGGAGCCGTAATAGTAAAAGAGGGCAAAATTATTTCAAAAGCTCACAATGAAGTTATAAAACAAAATGACCCGACTTTACATGCCGAGATAAATGCAATTAAAAAAGCTTCCAAAAAACTCCAAACTTTTGATTTAAGCGGATGCGAAATTTATATTACATGCATGCCGTGCCCTATGTGCATGGGAGCGATAAGATGGGCAAATATTAAAACAGTTTATTACGGAGCAACAAGTAAAGATGCAGATAAAATAGGTTTTAGAGACAAAGAGTTTTATGAAAAAGAGTTTTTAGAGTTAAAAAATATCGACAGAGAAGAGTGTCTAAAACCATTTAAAGCGTGGAGTGCAAAGGAAGATAAGATTCTCTACTAAGAGTGCAATACATAGTTTTTCAATACTCATAATCAACATCTCCATTCTCAAGATAGCAATTTTTGGATTGTTAAATCTTTTTGATTCGGTTATTCTTTTAAAAATAAAAGATTGGAGAAAAAGGATGAGCTTTATATCAAACGCAAGCTTGGAAGTTGCAGACAGTGAAGTTTTTTCAATTATTGAAAAAGAGCTAAAGAGACAAACCAATCACTTAGAGATGATTGCTAGTGAAAATTTTACAAGCCCGGCCGTTATGCAGGCTATGGGAAGTGTTTTTACTAACAAATATGCGGAAGGGTATCCATATAAAAGATACTATAGCGGTTGTGAGGAAGCTGACGCTGTTGAGCAGTTGGCGATTGAGAGGGTTTGTAAAATCTTTGGCTGTGCTTATGCCAATGTTCAGCCTCACTCAGGAAGTCAAGCAAATGCTGCTGTTTATGCGGCACTCCTTCAAGCAGGAGATAGAATTTTAGGTATGAATCTCTCTGATGGCGGACATTTAACTCATGGAAGCAAACCATCTTTTTCAGGTAAAAATTACTCTGCATTTTATTATGGCGTAGAGCTTGATGGAAGAATCAATTATGATAAAGTTTTAGAAATTGCAAAAATAACTCAACCAAAAATCATAGTTTGCGGTGCCAGCGCATACGCAAGAGAGATAGATTTTAAGAAATTTAAAGAGATAGCCGACGAGGTCGGTGCTATTTTATTTGCCGATATTGCGCATGTTGCAGGTCTTGTTGCTGCTAAGGAGCATATGAGTCCATTTCCTTATGCAGATGTTGTAACAACTACCACACATAAAACTCTAAGAGGTCCAAGAGGCGGTGTGATTATGACAAATGATGAGGAGATTGCTAAAAAAATCAACTCAGCCATTTTCCCCGGAATTCAAGGCGGACCGCTTGTCCACATTATAGCTGCGAAGGCAGTTGCATTTAAAGAGGTGCTAGATTCATCATGGAGAGAGTACGCAAAACAGGTAAAGGCAAATGCTAAAGTGCTTGAGAGAGTACTGCTTGAGAGAGGATTTGAACTTGTTTCGGGTGGAACGGATAATCATCTTGTTTTGGTCTCATTTTTAGACAAACCTTTCTCTGGTAAAGATGCAGATACAGCTTTAGCAGATGCGGGAATAACTGTAAATAAAAACACAGTTCCGGGAGAGAAGAGAACACCGTTTATAACCTCGGGTATCAGAATAGGAAGTCCTGCATTAACGGCAAGAGGCATGAGGGAAAAAGAGTTTGAGTTTATCGCAAATAAAATCTGCGATGTTTTAGATAATATTGAAGATAAAGTTCTCCATGCTAAAATAAACAAAGAGTTAGAAGAGTTAGCCGGGAATTTTGTGATTTACAATCAATCGACTTACTAAGGGTTTTTTGAGAGTTTGGAGAGGCGATGCATACTTTTAACAGCAACTATATACAGATAGAAAAAGCAATCAAATATATTGATGAAAATTTCAAAAAGCACCCTTCAATTGATGAAGTCGCTAAAAATATCGGCATGAGCAAATACCACTTCATAAGAGTATTTAAAGAGTATGTAGGCGTTACTCCTATGCAGTTTTTACACAGCGTGACACTAAACTATGCAAAAGAGCATATAAAAGAGTCTAAGTCCATACTTGAGAGCAGCTTAGATATCGGGCTCTCAAGCTCAAGCCGACTGCATGAACTTTTTGTAAACCTAATCGGGGTAACTCCAAAAGAGTGGAGAGAAAAGGGCAGAGATGTTTTAATAACTTACGGATTTGGAGAAACTCCTTTTGGAGAGGCTTTGATAGGGTTTACGGACAAAGGTATCTGTTATTTGGGTTTTATTGATAATAATAAAAATGAGATTTTCAACAGATTTAAAGAACTTTGGGAAAATGCAAATCTCTGTTTCGATGAAAAAGCCGCAAATGAGTACTTAGAAAATATCTTCATAAAAAATAAAAAATACTCCCTATTTGTAAAGGGAACAAATCTTCAGATAAATGTCTGGAGGGCTCTTTTAAATCTGCCAAACGGGATAGTCGCAACCTACCAAGATATAGCAAACTTCCTAGATAAACCAAAAGCAACCAGAGCAGTAGCAAGTGCCATCGGAAGAAATCACATAGGATATTTAATTCCATGTCACAGAGTTATAGCTAAAAGCGGAGCCATGAGCGGTTATAGATGGGGAATTGAGCGTAAAAAGATACTGATTGCTTATGAGTCTTTAAACAAAGAAAAATAGAGAAATTTAGCGTACTTTAAAAGGAGAAACTTCCTCCTTTATTTATAATACCTTCCGACACATGTTAAAATATCCACTCTTATAACAGCGGTTGTATTTATCATCTTAAGAGGCATATCTCTATCTGCCAAATGAGGTGTATATTTTTCTATGATTTTAGATAAAGCGATTTTTTTCTCATCAAAATCAGTAACAATTGAAGCCGTGCCGTTAGCGATAATGCTATTGAATGCCGTGTTTACATCACAAGGGTTTTCAACACCTTCATGCAACAAAGAGAACATTTCATCTATCTCAAAACAGACATTCGGGTTAAACGCAATATTGTCAATTTTTTTACCCCTTGGCAAGCCATGCATATATATTTTATCTTCAAAATATACAAAATGCATAGGCAATATATATGGAAAAGCGTCTTGAGAAAAAGTCCCAAGTCGTCCAACTTTAGCTCTTAAAAACAGCGCTTCTATTTGCTCTTTGCTTAAGAGGTGTGTTTTAGTTCTATGTCTCATATTTGCCCTTTTTAAATATATAAATCTAGCACTATTATAGAGTAGTTATAGAACTTGAGTCAATCCAAAAATTGCTAACTATCTTTTGATATTTTTCTTAACTACAGCTATAATGTTTTCTAATTTTATTAATATGAAACTGCTTTTTTCTACAGAAGATTTTGAAAAAGAGGATAAAATTCTTTACTGACACTCAAAAGTATAAGTTGCATTAACACTCATGAGTGTCGGTTCTTTTGTAGGTGTCTCGATGGAGTTTTTTGACATAAACATCGTCTGAGATGTGCGATAGATAAATGAGTTTGTGTGGATTTCTACTTTTTTTTCACTGCACTGCGCAACGCTCTCTTTTTTCAAAATTTCTGCGTACTCTTTTGCGTAACGGATAGCTTTGATCTCCAAACTCATTTTTGCGATATTCACACTCTCTTTGTCAACCACCCATTTTATGGGCGCTTGTTGTAGTTCCAACTCTTTTTGTTTATCAAAAAATGTGACAATCTCCTCTATCTCCTCTATATTTTTAAAGCTGCACTCAAAATTTGCCCTTGCAACAAAACCCAAAAGTTCTCTTTCATTCGATTTGTAGTTGTACTCAGGATTAAGTGTGTAGGCTCCGCCTTTGCATTGCGAGTGTTTTTTGATAGTTGCGATTGCGGGATGAAGAAGCGCTTTTGTCTCTTTGGCGCTCTTTTTCTTTGCGATAAACGAGAAGTGAAGTTCCATTCTATCACTCTCTAAGTTCTCCTCAAATATTTTATTGACTTTTAGTTCATATCCAAAACTTACCGTAGTAAAGAGACCTAAAAGAAGAAGTTTTAAAAAATGCATAATGATCCTTTGTTTTTTACAATAATTGTATTCTTTTTTTAAACATATCAAAATTTGTAATACTTCCGTAACCTTTTGGTAATTAGCTTGTAACAAATTTCATGCAAAATTCTACTATAAAACTAGTTATATGGAGACATGAAATGTTAACTTTTACTGCCGAGATAATCAACTGCATACATAAATATTACAATATAAATAAAGAAGACGCACAAGAGATAGTTAATGATGAGTGGGACTATATAGAAGAAGAGTTTGTTAAAGAGCAAAGCAGTGCTAAAGAGATAGCTAAAAATCTTATTTCATTATATATGGTGGCATAGTTATGCCTGTGAGTGTAGAAAACTATTTTGCGCATAATTATCCATCTTTTTCAAAATGGCCACATCTTTTTCGCAGCGGAGTTGTTGTTTTTTTTAAAAAACTTCTTCATGAGAATGAGATAAATGATGTTTTACTAAAGAATAAAAATCTTGATGCATTTGATTTTATTGAGTTTGTGTTGGAGTATTTTAATATAGATATCACCATAAATAAAAATCAAATTTCAAGAATTCCATCATATGGCAGGGTTGTTATTATTGCAAATCATCCTTTAGGCGCACTTGATTCGCTTGCTCTTTTAAATGTTATAAAAGAGGTTAGAAAAGATGTGAAAATTGTTGCATCTAATTTTCTGTCGGAGTTTAAAAATTTGGATGAGGTGCTTATACCCATAGAAAATATAAAAGGCAAAATGCAGAGAAACTCTGTAGAGGCTATTTATGAAGCACTAAATAAAGAGCAGGTTGTTATTATATTTCCTTCCGGTGAAGTGAGCCGTGCAGGCTTTGGCGGCATAAAAGATACAAAATGGAAAAAAGGATTTTTAAAGATAGCCCAAAATACCAAGTCACCTATTTTACCTATTTTTATAGATGCAAAAAATTCAAAAACTTTTTATTTTCTCTCTATGATAAACAAATCTTTTGCTACTGCCACTATACCGTATGAGATGTTTAAGCATTATAATAAAAACATAGCTTTTACCATAGGCAAAACAATTCCTTTTGAGAGCTATTACGCCCCGAGCATTGAAATCTCAAACAGAGTTAAACTGCTTCGCAAACACTTTTATAAAGTTGCTAAAAAACAAAAAGAGATATTTAAAACATATAACGGCATTGCGCTTGCAGAAAATAGGCAGGAGCTAAAAAAAGAGCTTCAAAATGCCAAACTCATAGGCGAAACAACTGATGGCAAAAAAATATATCTTTATATAAATGCAGAAAATAATGTTTTAATCAAAGAGATAGGAAGATTGCGAGAGATTAGTTTTCGTCAGGTAAAAGAGGGGAGTTTAAAGCAAAGAGATATTGATGATTTTGACTATTGCTATGAGCATATTATTCTTTGGGATGAGAAAGATTTGGAGATTGTCGGATCATATCGCATTGTAAAAGCGAATGAAATGATTGACGCATTCGGTGTTGAGGGACTCTACTCCTCAACACTTTTTGAATTTAAAGATGAATTTGACAAATATTTAACAAATTCAATTGAATTAGGACGCAGTTTTGTACAGCCTAAATATTGGAATTCAAGAGCACTTGATTATCTATGGCAGGGAATCGGAGCGTATCTGCAAAAAAATCCGGATATAAGATATATGTTTGGCTGTGTTAGTATATCTAATCAATATAATGAAGATGCAATTGCGCTTTTAATCTACTTTTACAGTAACTATTTTGGTTCAAAGATAAAAATTGTAAAGCATAAAGAGAGTTATATGATGCCTGAATCAAAAAAAGCTATGTTTGATACACTGTTTTTTAAAAATGATTATGCAAAAGATATTGTTATTTTAAAACAGGAACTTCAAAAAATTGGGTATTCGATACCGACACTTTACAAACAGTATAGTGAGCTTTGTGATGAGGGCGGCGTTGAATTTTTGGATTTTGGCAGAGATAAAGAGTTTGAAAATTGTGTAGATGGTTTTTTAGTTGTGGATACATATAAAATTAAAGAACAAAAACAAAGACGCTACCTTGGCAGGTAGTGTTACAAATCAGGACTTTGCAAATTTAAGTCTTTGTGATGTGTTTCAATAATTCACACTTGTGATAATAATATAAAAAATATGTAGTATTTAGTAACAGCAGCCATCTCAAATATCCTCTTAATCTTTTATTTAATACTCTTTTTGCTACAATCCTTTTAACTGTTTTTTCTAAAAAAATATGAAAATATTTAAGTCAAACGGCTTATGTTTTTATATGTTTTAAAACAATTATAATTACAAAGGTGGGTTATATGGAGCATATTAGTACCGCAAATCCCTATTTTGGGGTATTTGTACTTTTTCTTCTAACATTTGGTGCATTTACAATGACTACGATTATTGCTCGTTTGGCAAGTCGTGCATTGGCAGCTAAAAACAGTGAAAAAATAAAATTGTCGGTTTATGAGTGTGGACCTGAAGTAACAAAACAGCCAAACAGAATCTCTCCGCAGTTTTATCTTTTTGCACTGCTTTTTTTACTTTTTGATGTAGAGATAGTCTTTATGTTCCCTTGGGCGGTTGATTTTAAACTGCTTGGATGGTTTGGTTTTGCCGAAATGTTAATGTTTATACTGCTTTTGACAATCGGTTTTATTTATGCATGGAAAAAAGGAGCGCTTGAATGGCACAACATAAAATAAATTATACGCAAAACGGCGGTTTGCCGGTTGCCCTTACAAGTATTGATAAAATTGTAAACTGGGGGCGTTCAAACTCTTTGTGGGCGCTTACTTACGGTCTTGCTTGTTGCGGTATTGAGATGATGGCATCAGGTGCTTCAAGATATGACTTTGATCGTTTTGGAACCATCTTTAGAGCTTCTCCTCGTCAGTCAGATGTTATGATAGTCGCAGGAACGCTTACAAAAAAACATGCAGAGTTTATTAAAAGACTTTATGATCAAATGACAGAACCAAAATGGGTTATATCTATGGGTTCATGCGCAAATACAGGCGGTATGTTTAACACTTATGCAACCGTTCAAGGAGTCGATAGAATTATTCCTGTTGATTTATATCTTCCGGGATGTGCTCCTCGTCCAGAAACACTTCAATACGGCGTGATGCTGCTTCAGAAAAAGATTCGTGCAAATCAAGCATCAAGAGCACAAAAAGCTAAAAGGTTGATGTAATGAGAGCTTATAAACCAAAAGACGATGTTCAGAAAAAAGCCTATTACACTGACAGATTTTATGTTGCACCGCAGGTACCAAAGTCACCTGTAGAGAGTGATGAGGTTTTCGCAAAAGATCTTGAAGCGATAAAAGCAAAATTTAAAGTTATCGATGCATATATACAAGTCGGTCAAATGGTTGTTTTCATTAATCCTGAAGATAACTATCAGGTTTTAGAGCTCTTAAGAGACGAGTGTGATTATACACAGCTTACAGAGATGAGTGCAATTGACTGGCTTGCAAAAAGAGGCGGTTTTGAAGTTTTTTATCAGATGCTAAGCATGAATAAGCGCAAACGCATTCGCATCAAAATGTTTATCAACAAAGGCGAGGCGGTAAATTCGGTTGAAAAACTCTTCCGCTCTGCTGACTGGTCAGAGAGAGAAATGTTTGATATGTTCGGTATCGAAGCAAACGGACATCCGTTTATGAAAAGAATTCTTATGCCTTACGATTGGCAGGGGCATCCGCTTTTAAAAACTTATCCATTGCAAGGTGATGAATTTGCAGCGTGGTATGAAGTTGACAAGATTTACGGCAAAGAAGCAAGAGATGCAATCGGGCCTGAACTTCGTGATACTGCAAAAGTAGACAGATATGACTCTGAGAGATTTTCGCGTTTAGGTTTTGAAGTTCCTAAAGGAACAAAAATTACGGGCAATGAAGCAAGAAACGAAGAAAATTACCAAGAAGAAGGTGGTGTTTTCATGATTACAAAATTTGATAAAAAAGATTCGGTCGTTATAGACGATCCTCAAAGATAGGTAGTAATATGCAAGTAAAAAATAGATTAAACCCGTTTTTTGAAAATATCACTTTTGACAGGGAAGATAATGAGCTGATTTTAAACTTTGGTCCACAGCACCCTTCAGCTCACGGACAGCTTCGTTTAATGCTTCATTTGCAGCAAGAGATGATTGTAAAAGCACATCCAGATATCGGGTATCTTCACCGCGGTATGGAGAAGATGGCTGAGAATATGATTTACAATGAGTTTATGCCGACAACCGACCGTATGGATTACATCGCGTCATCTTCTAATAATTATGGTTTTGCTTTGGCAGTTGAGAGGCTTATAGGTCTTGAGGTGCCTCGTCGTGCAAAAGTTATCCGTATGATGCTTTTAGAGATCAACCGTCTTATGAGCCACCTTTTCTGGCTGGCAACGACTGCTCTTGACATCGGTGCTATGACGGTTTTCCTTTTTGCTTTTCGCGAGAGAGAGTATCTTATGGATATTATCGAAGGGTATTGTGGAGCAAGACTTACGCATGCAGCTATCCGCATCGGCGGAGTTCCTTTAGATATTCAAGATAGTTTTATCGCTCAATTAAGAACATTTTTGGATAAACTTCCTCAAAACATAAAAGATTATGAAGATCTTCTTGATACGAACCGTATTTGGTTAATGAGAATGGAAGAGGTGGGAACTATCTCAAAAGAGATGGCGCTTTCATGGGGATGTACAGGTCCTATGTTAAGAGCTAGCGGTGTTGCATGGGATATTCGCAAAGAGGAGCCGTACGAGCTTTACGATGAAGTAGAGTTCAGAGTGCCTTACTCTGACAAGGGTGATAACTTTGCAAGATACCGTATTTATATGGAAGAGATGAGAGAGTCTGCAAAGATTCTTTATCAAACAATTGATATGTATGAAGAGACGGTAAAAAATAATCAAACAGAACTTATGGCTCATGCGCCTAAATATGTCTCTGCTCCAAAGCTTGACATTATGACGCAAAACTACTCTTTAATGCAGCACTTTGTTCTTGTAACACAAGGTATGAGACCTCCTGTCGGAGAAGTTTATGTAGCAACTGAGTCTCCAAAAGGCGAACTTGGTTTTTATATCAACTCTCAAGGCGGACCATACCCATACAGACTAAAACTTCGCGCGCCGTCATTCTGGCACACGGGGATTTTAACAGACCTTCTTCCTGGTCACTATATTCCGGATGTTGTTTCGATTATCGGTACAACAAATATCGTTTTTGGAGAGGTAGACCGCTAATGAAAAGATATGATTTAAGACATTTAAAAGATGGTTTTGAGCCTCGCATGAGAGAGATTTTAGTATCTCATAAAGCAGGAGAAGTTGCAATTTTTTTATTTGAGATTGGTGATTTTTCACCTATTCAAAGATCTGCGGATTTGGTAAAAGAGTGCGGATATGAGTTATTGAACTCTTTAAAGTTTAACGAAGTCGACTGGACTATCGTAACGAAAAAATAGATAGGATCTGAATTTTGAGTAAAGTATATTTTTCTACTTGGAACGGCGAGTTAATAAACAATATTAACAAACCTGAGCAAGAGTGGGAAGAAACAGCTTATAACTTACCTGCACAATATGATAATCATCGAGAATCTAAAGCTTTTATAGGTTGGGATGGTGTCGCTCTTTTTGATAAAGATGTTGATGTGATTCGTTTGGCTATGGAGTATGCTGCGCAGTATCAAGAGTACTCTGAAGCGTGTGGACGATGCGCACCCGGAAGATGGGGTGGCAGAATTTTGTATGATCAGCTTGATAAAATTGCTCGCGGTGAGGGAAGTGTAGCTGATTTGGATCATCTAAAAGAGATCGGTAAAAGTATGCAGATTACTTCAAAATGTGAAATTGGAAAAACTGTTCCAAATCCTATTATTGATTTAATGACACATTTTGAAGATACATTTTTAGAGTGTATAAATGAGCAGAAACCGTCTAGGCATTATTATGATGAGATTGGTTACATCGCAAAAATTACTGCACCGTGTACTGATGCCTGTCCTTCGCATGTAGATATTCCGGGTTATATTGAGGGAGTTAGAGACCTTAGAATGGATGATTCCCTTATGGCAACGCGTCAAACTATGCCGCTTGCACATGTTTGTGGCCGCGTTTGTCCACACCCATGTGAAGATGCATGTCGTCGTACAAATCTTGATGAGCCTATCTCTATTATGTCTCTAAAGCGTTTGGGCGCTGATTGGGAGACTGATCACGGATATGATTTTTTTCATCCGATGGAGAAAAAAGAGAGCATAGGCAAAAGAGTTTCAGTTATCGGAGCGGGTCCTGCAGGACTTACGACTGCTTACTATCTGGCTGCTGAGGGTGTTGAGGTAGATGTTTATGAAGAACTTCCTGTTTTAGGAGGTGAAGTAGCCGTCGGTGTTCCTGAATACAGAATGCCTATAGCTAAGTACAATCAAGATATCGAGTGTGTAAGAGATATGGGCGTTAACTTTATAACAAACTCTAAAATCAATGCTGATGATATGAGAAGATTTGAAAAAGAGTATGATGCTGTAATGGTTGCTACAGGTACTAGAATCTCTAAAAAAGTTTATGCTGAAAATGAAAGACCACAAATCAAAGGATATTGGGGTGCAATTGACTTTTTGGATAAAGTAAATCTTTATGAAAAGTATGGATATACCATCTCAAAAGAGGAGCAAGAGCAGAATCTTTTAACGACTGACTATGTTGATTTGACAGGTAAAACCGTTGTATGTGTCGGTGGTGGATTTACCTCAATGGATGTTGTAAGATGTGCAATTAGAGCTAATGCAAAAAAAGTTTATATGATTTATCGTAGAGATGAGAAAACTATTATTAAAAACACGACTTATGAGGAGTATCATGAAGCTGTAGAAGAAGGAGTGGAATTTCTGTTTCACTCTGCAGTTGCTGAGATAAGAGATGAGAATGATATTCTCAAATCACTGCTTATAGATAAGTTTGAACTTGTTCCTGATCCAGAGGGCGGTCGTGCTCAACTTGTGAAAATTGAGGGAGAGTCGTATGAGATTAAAGCGGATTATCTTATTCCTGCAGTTTCACAATCAGCCGATTTAAAACTTCTTCCGCAAGAGTGGGAGATAGAGATGACTTCATGGGGAACAATAAAAACAAATGGTAAAGATTATATGACATCTCGTAAAGGTATTTTTGCTTCAGGAGATTGTGAATATGGTCCGATGACAATTGTTAATGCAGTAGGACAGGCAAAAAGAGCGGCTTCTGTAATGAGCAGATATGTTCAAACAGGCGAGATAAGTTTAACTGACGATGAGATTATGGAAGATCACTTAAGAAAGCTTCGTGTATATGATAAAAAAGAGAAAATAACCGGATGGTTGCCGGGAGTGCCTCGTCAACACTCTACGGTTCTTGATGTTGAGGATAGAAAATATAACAACAAAGAGGTAAATTTAGGTTTTACACAAGAAGAGGCGATAAGTGAAGCAGAACGCTGTATGCGTTGTTATTATATTGCTATGGTGCAGGCTTAGAGGATGGGAGATATGAATAAATTGATAAATTTTAAAATTGACGGCATCCAAGTAGAGGCACAAAAAGGCGAGACTATTTTAACCGTAGCTCGCAAAAACGGCATATATATTCCGACAATGTGTTATATCTCTAAAACGACTCCTTGTGCATCATGTCGTATGTGTGTGGTCGAAGCCAAAGGTGTTGAAGGCTTTATTTTAAGCTGTAATACGCCTCCAACTGAGGGAATAGAGATTACTACACATAATGATGCTCTTGAAAATGAGAGAACAAACATTATGAAACTATATGATGTAAATCATCCTCTAGAGTGTGGTGTTTGTGATAAATCAGGCGAATGTGATCTTCAAAATAAAACATTAGAATTTAATGTAGAACGACAAGATTTTTCAGCTCGTGATCAGCTTCGTCCTTTACAGCATTGGGGACTTATTGATTATGAACCTTCACTTTGTATATTATGCGAAAAGTGTGTGCATGTATGTAATGAAGTAATTGGAGATGATGCCATAGAGGTAAAATTCGGCGGGTACAGCTCAACTATTATCCCAAAAAACAGTGATACTTTGGATTGTACATTCTGCGGTGAGTGTATTGCAGTTTGTCCTGTAGGCGCTCTTACAAGCAGCAACTTTAAATACAGAGCAAATGCGTGGGAGCTAAATCGTGTTCCTGCCACATGTGCTCACTGCTCTGCCGGATGTCCGCTTGAGTATGAGACAAGACACAGCGGAGTTAATGGTTCAGATGAAATCTACAGAGTGAAAAACAACTTTGAATTTGCCTCTTTGTGCGGTGCGGGACGATTTGGTTTTGATTTTGACAACAAAGCAAAAAGAGATGAAACCGCATTTAACAGAGCAATAGAAGCTTTGAAAAATGCAAAAGCGATTCGCTTCTCTTCTATGATTACAAATGAAGAAGCGCATATTCTGGAACTTTTAAGAGAGAAGCTGGGAATCAAGCTATTCAATGAAGATGCAAGAAAATTTGCAGAGTTTATGAGAGCTTACAGTACTATAAGCGGAAAACTTCACCACAGCGCTACACTTGATGCAATAAAGCAATCAGATGCCGCAATAATTATCGGGAGCAGAATAGCAACGGATAATCCAGGTGTAAGATATGCACTAACTACAGCTTCAAAACATAATGGTGCAAAAATTCTTTATGCGCACCCTATGGAAGATGTTTTAATGCAAAATGTAACTACTCAGTTTATGAAGTATGAAGTAGGAACAGAAGAGGGCGTTATGGCGCTTTTGGCGTATGCAATTTTAAAAGATTCCGATTTGGATAATGATGAAAGAGCGTTTTTTGATGATTTGGATTTGGGTTATCTGTATGCTGAGACAAATATCGGCGAAGAAGAGCTCTCTTTTATGATGCAATCTTTCGCAAGAGCAAAAAAAAGAACTCTTATATTAGGCAATGATCTAATAGCACATGAGCGTTCTAAAAACATAGCAAAATTGGCGGCACTTATAGAAAAATATAGCGACTTCTCTTTGATTGTTATACCTCGCGAAGTTAATACTCTAGGAGTTTCGCTTATTAATTCGCTTGATGTTGATGAAAATATTTCAAATGTAGTCGGGTATAATGCCAAAGGTGATTTTATTATCTCTTCATTAGGTGATGGAGATCTGGATATTCCAGCGCTCAATCAGCAAGAAGGAACTGTTGTAAATATTGATAATAGAGTACTTCCAACCAATGTGGCACTTAATTTTGAAGGATATTCTTTAAATGATATTGCACAGGTTTTTGAAATTTATAAAAACAATACAGTTGATTATACAAAAGAGCTAAATAAAAATTCCGGATTCAAAGAGATAGACTTTGATGATTTAGAGAATTTTTTATCGCCTATGGGTGAAGACAGCCGGGGCTATCTGCTTGATGAAGTTATCTGTGAAGTAAATGGTCGTATTGAAGAACCTGATGATCTGCCTGAGTTTAACGGAACTATTGTTTATCACTGTGATCCTGTACTTCAGTTTAACAACTATACAAACAGAACCAAACAGCTTCCTAAAGAGAATTTTTTAAGAGGTTCTGCTCAATTTAGTGTAGCCGCAAAAATTTCAGATGGTGATCTGGTTGAGATTAGTTTTGGGTCAACCAAAATCCAAAGAGAGTTTAAGTTAGATAATGAACTTAAAGGAACTATAGCGCTTAATCCTGCATTTGATATAGATGTAGATGCCAGCAGATATAGATTTGAAAAATCCAAAATAGTGAGAGTAAGTAATGAGTAAAATTACTATAAATATTGATGGAAAAGAGATTCAGACGCAAGAGGGCGAGTACATACTTAATGCTGCCCGTGCAAATGATATCTTTATACCGGCAATTTGTTATTTAACAAGATGCAGTCCGACACTGGCGTGTCGTTTATGTCTGGTTGAAGCCGACGGCAAGCAGGTATATGCATGTAACGCAAAATCCAAAGAAGGCATGAATATTGCCACAATGACTGAAAATATTGTAAAAGAGCGCCGTGCGATTATGGAGGTTTATGATGTAAACCATCCGCTTCAATGTGGTGTTTGTGATCAGTCTGGAGAGTGTGAGCTTCAAAACTATACATTGGAAATGGGTGTAGACTCACAGCATTATGCGGTTAAAGATGTCAATAGAAAAGATAAAGACTGGGGGCATATTCACTACAACCCGGGTCTATGTATCGTTTGTGAGAGATGTGTTACTGCATGTAAAGATATGATTGGCGACAATGCACTTAAAACAGTTCCGCGTGGTGCTGATGCACTTGAAGCAGAGTATAAAGAGAGTATGCCAAAAGATGCGTATGCTATGTGGAACAAACTTAACAAATCTCTTATCGGTTTAACAAGCGGTGAAGAGATGCTTGATTGTACGAGCTGTGGCGAGTGTGCTGCTGTTTGTCCTGTTGGAGCACTTGTTGATACACACTTTATCTATACTTCAAATGCATGGGAACTTAAGCAAATTCCTGCTACATGCGGACACTGCTCTGCAGGATGTCAAATAAGCTATGATGTAAAACATACAAGCATTGACAATACAGATGAAAAAATTTACCGTGTTATGAATGAGTGGAACTATGTTTCACTTTGCGGTGCGGGAAGATACGGATTTGATTATCAAAACAGAGTTGAAGCAAAAGATGAGAAAGCATTTGCCAATGCGATAGAAGCGTTTAAAAAAGCCGATACTATTAAATTTACATCTACTATAACAAATGAAGAGGCATATCTTTTACAAAAACTAAAAGAGAAGTTCGGTTACAAGCTTGTAAACAGTGAAGCAAAAGCTTTCCAAACATTTTTAAACAACTATAGCGAAATCAGCGGAACAAAATTATATGGTTATGACCTTGAAGCTACTCACAACGCTAACTTTGTTATCTCTGTAGGGGCTGCATTAAAAAGTGATAATCCAAACGCAAGATATGCGCTTAACAACTCCATGACAGTAAACAAAGGTGCAGGTCTTTATTTTCATCCTCTAAAAGATCCTGTAATAGAGGGGCTTGGAAAAAGCATCATGACTATGTATCATGCACCGCTGCAAGAAGAAGCTGTTCTTTATCTGATTCTTGATCTTTTTGCAGATAAAGAGAAACTTCCCTCAGATATAGTCTCTTATCTGGCATCATTTCACTCTACAAAAACTATAACGGTTGAAGAGATAATCAAAGAAGAGATTACCGAAATTGTTAAAGTTATGAAAAAGAATGAAGAGACAGGCGAAGAGGAAGAGGTAGAAGAAGAGAAGAAAAAGATGGTTCCTAAAAAAGTTTCTAAAGAGGTAGAAGTTGATGATAATCGCCTTTTAGAGATTTTAGGTGCGGACGATAAATTTATGGAGACTTTAGAGAAAAATCTTGCTAAAAAAGATAGTTTTGTTTTAATTGCAGGACCGGATCTCTATACTCATCCAAACTCAAAAAATCTTGCCCGCCTTTTAGCTCTTATTGAAAAATACAGTGCATTTGAGCTTGTGATGATACCGAATTTGACAAATACGCTTGGTGTCTCTTTAATCTGTGAGCTTGATGATGAAGTCGGCTCATACGCAATTGGTTACAATACTAAGGGAGATTTTACGCTATCTGCTCTTGGTGATGGTGATCTTGATATGCCGGCAATAAATCAGCAAGAGGGAACGCTTACAAGCATCAATAAAAGAGTCAACCCTACAAATGCAGCAATCGGTTATAACGGTTATGAGTTAAATGACATTGCGAATGAACTCGGGCTTAATGCAGAGCATGTGATTGAATATACTAAGATGCTTCCTGAAGACAAAGGATTTAAAGCACAAGAGTTTGATAATCTTCCAAATCACTATGATAATGACGGTACTGAGCATCGCGGATATTTGTTAGAAAATATTTCAACTGTTACAAGCGGTGATGAGGCAGTTGCTGCATTTGGTGATGAAAAACTAGAGGGCAGTTTAATCTATATGGCAAATCCAGTAAGACAATTCACACCGTTTACATATAAAACCGCAAACCTTGATGAGGTAAGCGGTGTTTATATGAGTGAAGAGTTTTTAAGCAAATCTGATTTCAATGAAGGGGAGAGCGTAAGAGTGAAGAGTCAAAACGGTGAACTTGTAGCTAATATCGTAAGTGACAATAAGATCAGCGGAGATATAGTAATTCTGCCGACATTTGATCCTAAATTAAATTCAGAGGCATTGTTTAGCTCATACCGCTTTGCAACAGCTTCGATAGAAAGGGTGTAATATATGGAAACAGCATATTTTATTGAATCGATTATTAAAATCGTTGTAATTTTACTTGTATTTTCTGCTTTAGCGGGGATTGGAACCTATTTTGAAAGAAAAGTTCTTGCATTTATGCAGCGTCGTCTTGGACCTGTGAATGTTGGTCCTTTTGGACTTTTACAAGTTGCGGCAGATGGGATTAAACTCTTTACAAAAGAGGATATTGTTCCTACAAATGTAGTTGGCAGAATATTTAAAATTGCACCTGTAATTACGGCAGCAACTGCGTTTATGGCAGCAGCAGCAATTCCGTTTTTACCATCTTTTACTATTTTTGGATATGAAGTTCATCCGATAGTAGCTGATATCAATATCGGTATTTTATATATTCTTGGGATTATGGGAGTTGGTCTATATGGTCCTCTTCTTGGGGGTATGGCTTCTGCGAATAAGTTTTCGCTTATATCCGCTGCAAGGGGTGCTGCTATATTTATCTCTTACGAGGTAATTACCGGCTTATCGATTTTAGCTCCTATTATGATGGTCGGTTCTTTATCGTTGATTGATTTCAATGAGTATCAAGCAGGAGGTATTACAGATTGGATTGTATGGTCTCAACCCGTTGCTTTTATACTCTTTTGGATAGCTGCTTTTGCTGAGACGGGAAGAACGCCGTTTCACTTAATAGCAAACGATCACGAGATCATTGACGGATTTGGAACGGAGTACTCAGGTATGAGATGGGGACTTTTCTTTATCGGTGAGTATGCAAATATGTTCTTTATCTCTTTTGTTATGGCTCTTATCTTCTTGGGCGGATATGGAGATGGAAGCTTTTTAGGCGCAATAGGTTTACTTCTTAAAGTTGCATTCTTCTTCTTCTTTTTCTTGTGGACAAGAGCAGCTTGGCCAGATATAAGACCAGATCAGCTTATGTGGCTGTGCTGGAAAGTTTTAATGCCGATAGCAGTGATTAATATTGTAATCACTGGTATAGTTATGATGTAAGGGGTGGGTATGAATAACGAACATTTTAATGAACAGTTTAACGATAGAAATGTTACAGGTGACTACTATCTAGTAGATATTGAGGATTATCCGACCGACGGTTGGGCAAAATTTAAAAGAGTAGTAAAAAGAACTTTAAGAGGCGAACTTTTTGTCGGTCTTGGCGTTGTATTGCGTGAAATGATTAAATTTAATACTCACACTGTAAAGTATCCTTTAGAAAAGATGCCTATTGGTCCACGGTATCGTGCCGTGCATCAGATGAAGAGACTTTGGGAATCAGATACTGAGAGATGTATAGGATGTGGTCTTTGTGAAAAGATTTGTATCTCTAACTGCATCAGAATCGACACAAAACTTGATGAAAATTCCCGTAAAGAGGTGACTGAATACAGCATTAATCTAGGCCGTTGTATTTTTTGTGGTTACTGTGCAGAAGTTTGCCCGGAGCTTGCGATTACACATGGCGGCGAGTATGAAAATGCAAGTGATCAAAGAGAGCATTTTACAATGTATCAAGATATGTTGACGCCGCTTGATCAAATGAAAGCCGGAAAACAGGTTGAATTTGAAGGCTTTGGTGCAATTACACCACATGAAGATGAGCGTGTTAAAAAAACACCTCTAGCATATTAAGGAGTTTGGTTATGTTTGAAGCGATAGCTTTTTATTTGTTTGCTTTTTTGACAATAGCAATGTTTTATATAGCAGTAACGACATCACAAGCGTTGTATGCTCTTAGCGCATTAGCAGCAGGAATGATTTTCATATCAGCATTTTTCTTTATTCTCGGTGCTGAGTTTTTAGGCGCGGTTCAAATCGTCGTTTATTCCGGTGCTGTAATGGCTCTTTACGCTTTTGGTATGATGTTTTTTGATACAACAAGAGAGGTAAAAGAGAAACAGGGGAATAAAGCGATTATTTTTGGATTAAGTATTATAAGTGCTGTTTTAGTTGTTATTATTGTTGCTGCTCCTATTGTCGGTAATAATATAGAGGCACTATATCCTGTAACAGAAGGTGCAGGAAATGTTCAAGAAGTCGGTATGGTGCTTTTTACAAAGTATCTTGTTCCATTTGAAGTTGCAGCTGTAATGCTTCTTGTTGCTATGGTTGCAGGAATAGTACTTGCAGGAAAGAAAATGGATCTATCTCTTACTCTTATGAATGAACAAGAAATTTTAATGATGAGAGAAGAAGATAAAAATAAAAAGGTGATCTCATGATGGAAATTGGATTAAATCACTATCTTGTGCTCTCAACCATCCTTTTTGCTATAGGTTTGGTGGGTGTTATGAGAAGAAAAAATTTATTAATGCTCTTTTTTGCAACAGAGATACTATTAAATTCGGTTAATATCTCTTTTGCAGCCATTTCACACTATTACGGTGATTTAACAGGGCAGATGTTTGCATTTTTTGTTATAGCGATTGCTGCATCGGAAGTTGCCGTAGGACTTGGTCTTTTGATTGTTTGGCATAAAAAACATAACAATATAGATCTTGACAACATGTCAACGATGAGAGGATAAAAGATGGAACTGTTTTTATATACTGCACTTTTTTCACCTTTAGTTGGTTCTTTGTTTGCAGCACTTTTTGGTGCATCGCCAAAAACAAAAATAGCGGGCATTGTTCCAAGTATTTTGCTGGGCGTTTCGCTTTTAAGTAGTCTTATCCTTCTCTTTTTCGTACTTGGTACGGGATTGACTCTTCATGTAGAGATGATGACATGGATGGCGACAGGGGATCTTTATATACCATTTGGTTTTGTTGTAGATCAGGTAAGTGTTACTATGATGATAGTTGTAACTTTAGTTTCAACTGTTGTTCATGTTTATGCTATCGGTTATATGGATCACGATAAAGGGTTTAATAGATTTTTCTCTTATCTCTCAGCTTTTGTTTTTTCTATGTTGATTTTAGTAATGAGTGATAACTTTGCAGGTCTATTTATCGGATGGGAAGGCGTTGGTCTTTGTTCATGGTTGTTAATCGGTTTTTGGTATCAAAAAGAGAGTGCTTCATGGGCAGCTAATGAAGCTTTTATTATGAACCGTATTGCAGACCTTGGAATGCTTATCGGTATCTTTTTGATTTACTGGAATACTGGCACACTTCAGTATGAAGGTGCTTTTGCAGCAATGCAAGGGTTGGAAACAGAAATATTGACATGGATGGGTATATTCTTATTTATTGGTGCTATGGGTAAATCGGCTCAGTTCCCGCTTCATACTTGGCTTGCTGATGCGATGGAGGGACCAACTCCGGTTTCTGCTCTTATCCACGCGGCAACAATGGTTACAGCAGGTGTATACTTGGTTATTCGTGCAAATCCGCTTTATGATTTGATTCCAAATGTTGGATTGTTTATCGCATCTTTAGGGGCATTTGTTGCGCTTTTTGCCGCATCAATGGCTCTTGTAAACCGTGATATGAAAAGAATTATCGCTTACTCAACACTTTCACAACTCGGCTACATGTTTGCAGCTGCAGGTTTGGGAGCTTACTGGGTCGCACTTTTTCATCTTATGGCTCACGCATTTTTTAAAGCACTTTTATTCTTGGGTGCAGGAAATGTTATGCATGCGATGCATGATGAACTTGACCCTTTTAAAATGGGGGGACTTGGCAAGGTAATGAAAGGTACATTTGTTATGATGACAATTGCTTCAGTTGCACTTGCGGGAATTTTTCCATTTGCAGGATTTTTCTCTAAAGATCTTATCTTAGAGGTTGCATTTGTTGATCATCACTATATTATCTATACTGTATTGCTGTTTACGGCAGGTTTAACGGCATTTTACTCATTTAGACTTGTTGCGCTTATCTTTCACGGCGAAGAGAGATACAAACTCTTTGGCATTCATCCGCATGAAGCATATAAATTTATGCTTGTTGCTATGAGTCCACTTTTACTTTTAGCAATGATAGCAGGTGCTTTTAAAATGACTTATTTTGAGATGGTTACACAGCTTTTACCTGCGACAGAGTACCATGTTCACTCAGCAGCGACATATTGGATTATGACAATAGGAACTCAACTTTTAGTTATTGTGGCGATTCTTTATGCATACAATAAATATACAAACAGAGATATCAAAGTGCCTGATGGAACATCTAAAATGGAGAATAGTTTTATCTATAAACTACTTATAAATCAGTACTATATTCCATACTTTTATGAAAACTATATAATTAAAGGATATAGAGAACTTTCAGATGTATTTTGGACAAAAGTTGATCAAAAAATTGTTGATGCAAGTGTTGATGGAATTGCAAATGTATTTTATCAAACAGGTGAGAAAACAAGAGTTATGCAAAGTGGTAATCTATCAACGATGCTTAAGTGGATGGTAGCAGGAACTGTTGCCCTGTTGTCACTAGCTGTAGTTTTTGGACTTGCGGCTAAATATTCTGAAGAGATCAAAGTATTTCTTTCAGGTTTAGGAGTTTAATAGATGTTGGATCATATCTTATCGATTTTAATTTTCTTCCCGGCACTAGCAGCCATGTTTGGATTTGCAGTTAACAAAGAGAGTATGCGTGCATATGGTACTGCAGTTGCTACAATTGAATTTGCATTGGCTTTATTGCTTTGGTTTGCATTTGACTCAAATATATCGGGGATGCAGTTTATGGAGCATATTGCTCTTGTTCCGACATTTGGTATCAACTATATCGTTGGTGTTGATGGAATTTCACTCTTTATTATCATTTTAGCGGCATTTTTTACAATGATCGGGATTGCTTCGCTTACTGATACTAAAGATGTAAAAAATATGATTATTACCCTTTTGTTCTTGCAAATGACAATGGTTGGTGTATTTGCAGCTTTAGATGCAATTGTGTTTTATCTTTTTTGGGAACTTTCTCTTGTACCTATGCTTTATATTATCGGAGCATGGGGCGGGCCGCTTAGAATTTACGCATCAGTAAAATTCTTTTTGTACACATTTACAGGTTCACTTGTTATGCTTGTGGGTATGCTCTTTATGGCGTACTTTTACTATCAGGCGACAGGTCAGTGGAGTTTTGCGATTCTTGATTGGTATCGTCTGATTCTTCCTGAATCATTTCAAATCTGGTTATTTGTGGCATTCTTTTTTGGTTTTGCTATCAAGGTTCCTATGTTTCCATTTCATACTTGGCTGCCTTATGCGCACGGTCAAGCACCGACTATCGGTTCTGTGATACTAGCGGCAATACTTTTAAAAATGGGTACATATGCATTTATCCGCTTTTCTCTTCCATTATTTCCGGATGCTTCGGTTTACTTTATGTTCCCGATAGCTGTTTTGGCAATTATTATGATTGTTTATACTGCTATGGTGGCGTATGCGCAAAAAGATATTAAACAGGTTGTTGCTTACTCTTCCGTTTCACATATGGGTGTTATTATTTTAGGAACATTTGCTCTTAATGTTGAGGGTATTTCAGGTTCAATCTTTTTAATGATAGCTCACGGTGTTGTTTCAGGTGCACTATTCTTCTTGGTTGGTGTTATTTATGATAGAAGACATACAAAACTTATGAGTGAATTTGGCGGATTGGCAAATGTTATGCCTAGATATGCGACAATATTCGGTCTTATGCTGATGGCTTCTGTCGGACTTCCTTTAACTATAAACTTTGTAGGTGAATTTTTAAGTCTTCTTGGTTTTTACAAACAGTCTCATATTTTAACTCTTCTTGCAGGAACAGCTATTATTGTCGGTGCTATCTATATGTTGGCAGCGTATAAAAAGATGTTTTTTGGTGAAGTTACAAAAGATGAAAATAAAAATTTACCAGATATAAACAAAAGAGAACTTATTGCTTTGATTCCTTTGGCAATTATAACTGTTTGGCTGGGAGTTTATCCTAAGCCGGTTTTAGGGCCAATCAATACAAGTGTAGAGTCTGTTGTTGAATTAATGCATGAAAAAGCGTTAACGCAAGAGGCAAAAAATAGAATTCCTAATATTGTTAAAGATACAAAAATCAGTTCAGAAGAGGAGGCACACTAATGTTATCACCTATAGATGTTTCAATTGAGTCGCTAAACTTAACGACTCTCGTGCCAATGTTAATTCCAATTATTGGAGCTTTATTAGTTTTAGTTATTGATCTGTTTAAAAGTGATCAACATAAGTCTCTGTATGTTATGATAAGTCTTCTTATTTTAGGGGTGGACTTTGTAGCGTTAATCGATTCTGCGGGTATTTTTGAAGAAAACGGAACGGTTATGGGTGTTTTTGATGTAATGCTTATAGACGGTTTGGCTATCTTATCTCAATTTATAATTGTCGGTGCATCTATACTTTTTATTCCGCTTGCACTTACACATAAAAGATTCCATGAATTCTCATACCCTGAATTTTTTGCACTTTTCTTATTTATGATTGCAGGCTTTCAGTTTATGGTTGCAACGGACAATCTTATCCTTATCTTTGTAGGGCTTGAGACCGCTTCGCTGGCGCTATATACGCTTATTGCTATGCATAACCGTGACAAGTCGTTTGAAGCTGCTGTAAAATACTTTACAATGGGTGCATTGGCTGCAGGTTTTTACAGCTTCGGCTCCATGATATTTTATGCGCTTACTGGTTCGGTTGAGATTAACCAAATCGCGGCTGTACTTACAGCCAATAACTATGCAGACATAGGTTTTGTGCTTGTCGGTGTTGTATTTTTTCTAGCTTCATTTGGTTTTAAACTCTCTATGGTTCCATTTCATACTTGGACACCGGATGTTTATGAGGGTTCATCGGCGGCATTAGCAGGTTATATGTCTATTATTCCAAAAATTGCCGCATTTGTAGTTGCAATGAGAATTTTCGAGTTCTTAATTCATAGCGGTGTTATCTGGTTGGAAATGATTTTGTATATCGGTGTAATTGTTACTATGACTATGGCAAATGTTTGGGCTTTAGTACAAACAGATGTAAAAAGAATGCTGGCATACAGCTCAATCTCGCATGCAGGTTTTGTAATGGCTGCAATTTTGATAGGTACAACACAGTCAAACAGCGCACTCTTTTTATACTGGATACTTTTTAGTTTTACCAATCTAGGGTCATTCTCTATGCTTTGGATAAGCAGACAGAAAAATCTTCCTGCACATCAGCAATCAGATCATAGTTATGATAAATTTGCAGGAATGATAAAAACTTCTCCTGTTGCAGCTTCAATTATGGCTCTGTTTATGTTAAGTTTGGCAGGTATTCCTCCGTTTGCTCTTTTTTGGGGTAAAATGTACCTGATAAGTTCTGCAGTTACTGGCGGATATACTGTTTTAGCTCTTATTATGGCTTTAAACTCCGCAATAGCTGGATATTACTATCTGAAACTTATCGTCTATATGTTTATGAAAGAGCCTGTAGTCGGAAGCAACGGTCATGTTTATAGCGCAAATGCTACACTTCCTCTAAAAACAATTATCGGCATTGCTGCAATAGGAACAATTTTTGCTTTTTTATCAATTAATCAATTGTTAGACTTTATTACAGTTTTTGTATATAACAGCGGATACTAAATATATCCGTATTTTTATTTTAATATATATTTGCCCTTGAGAATCTTTTCTCTTCAAGGTGCAAATCAAAATCTTCTAACAATACGAAGTTAATAACATGAAAATCATAAGTTTTAATTGTTTATAAAGGAGAAGAGATAGCTAAAGTATCATGTAGTTGTATGCACTCCTTTAAAAAATTCTAAAATATCAACATTTAGTGCAACCGCTATTTTATATATATGCTCCAAATTAAAATGATGATTGTCTTTTGCATTTTCGCATTTACTATAAAATGAAGTTGATTTTAAACCCATTTCTAGTACCAAATCTAACTGAGGTTTATTTTTTTCCTGCCTTATTCTTTGAACATTATTAGATATAGTTTGGTAAAATTTATTTAAATCTTCTTCACTTACTACAGATAAACTTTTCATTTAATATCACTTTTAAAATTATTTATTTTCATTTTAAGTTTAGCAATATATAATGATATATAACAATACTGTATAAGGCATTACTATATATAGCAAATATATAAATTCCTATTTGATTAAAGGTGAAAGGATGAAGCAAGTCAAAATAAATGAAATATTAGTTCGAAATACTTTAATGTTAGAGGCTATTGGTGAGGGTGTATATGGGGTTGATAAAAACGGGGTATGTTTTTTTATCAATCAAAGTGCTTTAGAGATGCTAGAGTTCAATAAAGAAGAAATTTTATATAAACAACAACATGATATTTTTCACTATAGCAAATTTGACAAAAGTAGGTATTTAGAAGGTGAGTGTCCCATTTATAGTACTCTTAAAGATGGGAAAAAAAGAGTTTCTCAAGAGTGTTTTATAACAAAGAGCGGTAAGTTGTTTCCAGTTAGCCTTAATGTGGCGCCATTTAATGACAATGGTGTTGTAGTTGTCTTTAAGGATATTACGAAAGAGGTAGAGATTTTAGATAAATTGAATAAAAGAAATAGAGAACTTGACAAGCGAGCAATAACTGACGGACTTACAGGGCTTTATAATAGAAGATACTTTGATGAAAATTATGAAAAGGAGTTTAGCAGAGCTGTAAGAGGGCATCTTGATTTTGCTATCGGGATTTGCGATATAGACTATTTTAAAGCATATAACGACACTTACGGGCATCAAATGGGGGATGAAGTTATTCGTGCCGTTGCAGATATTTTGAAACAGAATTTTAGTAGGCAGATAGATATAGTAGCTAGATATGGAGGAGAAGAATTTGTCTTTGTTTTAAGTTTAATATCCAAAAATGACATGCTAAGATTGACGCAAAAGGTAAAAGAAAATATTGAATGTTTGCGTTTAGTACATGAAAAATCTGAAATATCGAAGTATGTAACAGTGAGTTTTGGTTTGGTTTGCGTAAGCGTAGGTGGAATATACTCTTCTGAAGAGCTTCTAAAAATGGCTGATAAGGCACTCTATGAAAGTAAAAATATGGGAAGAAACAGAATAACGCTTAAAGAAGTTTAAATCTTAGATAAGATAATCTCTTCTAGCTTTTCAAGCGGCGCGTTTGTGACATTTTCAAACTGGGTGCGGTTGAATGTCTGCTGTCTTTTTGCAAGCTGGGCTGTATGCATTGAGATGTTTTGGAGCATCTCATCTTTCGTTACTTTGCCATCAAGATACTCTAAAACTTCGACTATGCCTATGGAGCCCATGGAGTGCGGAAGTCTTGTGTATTTTTGCTCTAAGCGGCACACTTCATCGATAAGCCCGCTCTCATACATCTTCTTGGTGCGTTTTGTGATTCTCTCTCGCAGAATATCTCTTGAAACATCAATATTGTAAATAGGGAGATTCTCTATTATCGGTTTTGGAGGATTTTGTCTGAACCATTCACTTGGAGTGAGTTTTGAAGCCTCGTAAATAAGGAGTGCCTTCTCAATTCTGTATCTGTCGTTTGGCGCTATCTTACTCATATACTCTTCATCAATTTTATATAAAAAATCATAACAATCTTCAAGATTATTTAGCCTTTGTTCTACATGTAGAACTGTTTTTTTTGTTGTTTTAGGAATCTCTGAGAGACCGCTCATAAGAGACTTTAGATAAAAGGATGTTCCGCCGACTATGATGAGATTTTTTGCATCACTTTTACATGCTTCAAGCACCTCTTTGTAGAGATTGATGAAAATTTCCACGCTGAAATATTCATCGGGGTTAAGAAGATTTATGCCAAAGTGTTTTACCTCTTGAAGCTCTTTGGGTGATGGTTTTGCCGAAACGATGTCAATCTCTTTATAGATGCTGAGCGAATCTATGGAGAGGATACAGGCGTTGATTTTTTTTGCGATTTTTATCGCCAAATCACTTTTTCCCGATGCTGTCGGTCCGATAATGGCTAGTTGAGTCATTCTTTTTTTGCCTTGTTTTAAAATAAAATTATAGCCTATCGTTAATAAATCGTTAATATGAAATTAAAATACTGTTAATAACACTACCCTATACTTTTACTACAAAAAACAAAAGGAGTTCACAATGAACAAAAAAATTATAATGAGTTTAGGTTTGGCAGTGTTGCTGACATCTTCTTTGGCAGCCGCTCAGATGAATTATGATAAAAGCAAAGGCAGTTACGCAAAATCACAACAATCCAACATGAAACAAAATAGCCATAAAAATCCTCTTATAGCGCAGATAATGTCTCTTGATTTAAGTGATGAACAAAGAGATAAGATAAGAGCGATAATGATAGAAAATATGCAAAGCATGCCGAAAATCTCAAATGCTTTTAGTGACACAAATTTTGACAAAGAACTTTTTATTAAACTCTCAAAAGAGAAACAAGAGGGAAAAATTGAGAGAAAAGCTCAAATGATTGCTAGCGTGTATGCGGTTTTAACACCTGCTCAAAAAGCTGAGTTAAGAAAAATGATTGATCAGAAAATGGCGATGAGAATGGAATCATCTATGGGCGGTAAATCTAAAAATTCATGTAAATAGTGTAAAATTACCCACTACTACATGGATATGGATTATGATAAAAATTGCAATGATTGAAGATGATGCTGAGTTGGCGAATGTCCTAACTCAGTATCTCGCAAAATATAATATAGAAATTACAAACTACGAAGACCCTTTTTTGGCTTTGAGCGCTATAGCGTTGAATCCGTATGATTTGATTATTTTAGACTTGACTCTTCCTGGCATGGACGGGCTTGAAGTATGTAAAAAACTGCTTTTAAAACATAATATTCCCATCATCATATCAAGCGCAAGAAGCGATATAACTGACAAAGTGATAGCTTTAGAGCTTGGAGCTGATGACTATCTTCCAAAACCTTATGACCCGAGAGAGCTTGAAGTAAGAATAAAAACAATTCTTCGCAGATGCTCAAAAGAGCTGGAACTTTTAAAGCCTGAGGCAAAAAAAGAGATATTTATTTTAGATGAGAAAAAACAGGAGATTACAAAAGATGGAGAGTTTGTTAAATTTACTCCTGCTGAGTATGAGATAATGTCTTTGATGTGCAAACGAAAAGGTTTTGTTGTCTCAAGATACGACATTTTACAAAATTGCTCTTTATTAAACAGCTCTGAGGAGAGCGGCACTTTGGCGGTAATTATTAATAGAATCAGAACAAAAATTGAACAAGATCCTAAAAATCCCAAATACCTTTTAACGATAAGAGGCTCCGGCTATAAGTTAGTAAAATGAAAAAACACTCTATCCTTTTTACTATCAATGTCATCTTTTTAATCTCTTTGATTCTTATAAGTGCAAGTTTCGCACTGCATTATAATTTTAATAAGCAGAGAGAGAAGTATTTTAACCATAAAAGAGATATGGAGATTTCAAAATTTTTTATGCATCAGTATAGAAATGGCGGCCTTTCTGATGAGCTGCAGGAGTATATTCAAAGTTTAGGTTTTTCTATTGTTTTAAATCTTGATGAGATAAAAAGCATACTAAATACTAAAAATATAAAGAGCAGAGAAGTAAAATCAAACAAATTATTTAAAATCCGGCATTTGGAATTAAAGGATAGCTCCTTTGTGTTTATACAAACACCAAATGAGAAAATTATATTGACAGACAACAGCAGATCCTCTGATGATGAAAATACTATTTTTATTGCGTATATTTCAATCTTTTTAATATTTATTTTTTTATATTTATCAATAATAAATAAATTAAAGCCTTTAAAAATTTTAAAAGAGGGCGTCAAAGAGTTTGGAAATGAAAATTTTGATTTAAACTGCTTAACGTCAAACAAAGATGAGATATCTCAGCTGGCAAACGAGTTTCATATGTCAGCAAAAAAATTAAAAAAATTAAAAGAGTCAAGAAATGTATTTATCAGAAATATAATGCATGAGTTAAAAACGCCGATTACAAAAGGAAAATTTTTAACCCAGCTTCCCCAGACAGAAGAAAATATCGAGAGCATGCAGAAAGTTTTTTACAGGCTGGAGTCTTTGATAAATGAGTTTGCATCTATTGAGGAGCTGATTTCAACAAAAAAAGAGCTCGAAAAAAAATGGTATTTTTTAGAAGATATTGTAGATAACGCTATGGATCTTTTAATGTGCGGTGAAGATGAGGTGATAAAAGAGTTTGACAATATCAAGATATATGTTGATTTTAATATATTTTCAATAGCTCTAAAAAATCTGCTTGACAACGGAATAAAATACTCAAAAGATAAAAAGGTTGTGGTTAAAATGGATGCAAATAGATTAGTTTTTGAAAATGTTGGACAAAAACTATCTTATGAGTTAAAAAACTATTTTGAACCGTTTTTTAAGGATGATAATTCAAAACCGGCTCAAAGTTTCGGGCTTGGACTATATATAGTAAAGCATATACTTGATGCCCACTCATTAAATTTAAAGTATGAACATGAAAAAGGTATCAACAAATTTATAATCGAATTGCCCCTTTAGTTCATCTGTTATTACGAAAGTTTAAATCAACTTTGGGTAGAATCAAACAAAAACAATTCAAGGTTAAATTTGAAACGATATATCTCTAAACTCAAAGATTTTAATGAATTGGTAATGTTTGAGCACTCCATTTTTTCGCTCCCTTTTATATTTATCGCAATGATTGTAGCAGCTGATGGATGGTTTGGGTTTACTCTGTTGATATTAGGTGTATTTGCTGCTGTAAGTGCGAGAAATTTTGCAATGGGATTAAATAGATTTGCAGACAGAGATATAGATGCACTCAATCCCAGAACTGCATCGCGTCCGAATGTTGACGGAAGACTTGACCCTTTTAGCATTATAATTTTTACCGCAGTTAATGCTCTTGTCTTTATCGGCGTTGCATATATGATAAATCCGCTTGCATTTGCTCTTAGCTTTCCGATTTTATTTATTTTAGGAAGCTACTCGTACTTTAAAAGATTCTCCTCTTTGGCGCATATTGTTTTAGGCGTATCGCTTGGCCTCGCCCCTATTGCAGGTGTTGTGGCAGTAAGTGCTGAGATAACGCCTTGGTCTGTTATGCTTAGTTTGGGAGTTATATTTTGGGTTGCGGGCTTTGATCTGCTTTACTCTTTGCAGGATATGGATTTTGACAAAGAGAGAGGGCTTCACTCGATTCCTTCAAAATACGGTTCACAAACAACACTTTTGCTCTCACTCTTTTTTCATCTATTAACCATAGTTTTTTGGGCACTCTTTGTTTGGATTGCAGAGCTTGGTACATATGCATATACGGCAGTGCTTTTGAGTGCTGTAATGCTTGGATATGAACACTTTTTGGTTCGAAAAGATTTTACAAAGATAGATCGTGCTTTTTTTACTGTAAACGGTTATCTTGGCATTGTTTTTTTTATTTTAATTGTTTTAGACAAGGCAGTATAATGAGCTTTAGATTAATAAGCTCATTAAAGTGACTACATGGCAGATAGAAGACTTTTTACTTTAGTATCAATACTTATTGGCGTGAGTATTGTTTTAACATATAGTTTGTCTGTATATACAACTATACTTTTTGGGGTAAATGAGTTTCATTTTGCGTTGCGTCAGGCGATTTTTGGAATTTTCAGCATATTTGTCATTTGGCTTTTGGCTCAGGGAAATCCAGATAAACTATTAACACCTATCGGCTTTACACTTTTTATAGGTTCAACTGTCTTAATGATAGCCATGCCTTTTTTACCGGAGTATTTTGTATCTGCAGTTGGAGGAGCAAAAAGATGGATAAAAGTTTTTGGATTTTCGCTCGCTCCTGTTGAATTTTTTAAGATAGGGTTTGTCTATTTTTTGGCATGGAGTTTTTCAAGAAAATATAGAGATCATGATGGAATGGGAGTAAAAGATGAGTATATTCGATTTGCTCCATACGGGATTGTATTCATAGGAGCAATGTTTATTATAGCTTTTGTTCAAAATGATTTAGGGCAGGTTGTTGTACTTGGACTTACACTTCTTTTTATGCTTATGTTTGCCGGAAGCAGTTTTCGCTTTTTTTTGACACTTTTGATCGGCGCACTTATGTTTTTTATCTTTTTTATCTTTACCGCAGAGCATAGGATAATGCGTATAAAATCATGGTGGGCTTTTGCACAAAATACTGTTTTGGAAATTTTTCCCGAATCTATAGCGGCACAGCTTAGGGTGCCTACAGAGGTTGAACCGTATCAGATAGGACACTCCCTAAATGCTATTCACAACGGAGGACTGTTTGGTACTGGAATAGCAAACGGAACATTTAAATTGGGTTTTTTAAGCGAAGTTCATACCGATTTTGTTTTAGCGGGACTTGCCGAAGAGTTTGGATTTGTAGGTGTTTTGATTGTTACGATAATATTTTTATTGATGCTTTATAGAATTTTTAAGATTGCAAATAGAACAAAAGATTCAAGAATTTATCTCTTTAGTTTGGGAATCGGTCTTTTACTCTCTTTTGCATTTTTAGTTAACGCATATGGTATCAGCGGGATTACTCCTATCAAGGGAATCTCAGTTCCCTTTTTAAGCTATGGAGGATCCTCTGTTTTGGCCGCTTCTGTTGGAATCGGTATGGTTCTTATGGCATCTAAAAAAGCAAAGATGGACTAAAATGTACAGATGGAGAGATAGATGAAGTTTTGTATAACGGGCGGCGGAACAGGCGGACATCTTATGATAGCCGAAGCATTGGTTGAAGCTGCAGCGCAGGAGGGGCATGAGGCTGTTTTTATAGGCTCTACCAGCGGACAGGATAGAAAATATTTTGAATCACACAGCACCTTTAGTCATGTCTACTTTTTAGAAACTACGGGCGTGGTAAATCAAAAAGGTTTTGCTAAACTAAAGGCGCTTTGGCTGATATTGCGCGCTTTTTTTGCTTCAAGAAAAATACTTAAAAAACACAATATTCAGGCAACATACAGCGTGGGCGGTTTTTCTGCAGCTCCTGCATCATTTGCATCGCTTAGCAGATTTATACCTCTTTTTATTCATGAACAAAATGCTGTTGAGGGAAGATTGAACTCAATTTTAAAACCATTTAGCAAAAGATTTATTTCGGCATATGACGATAAATCACCTATTAAAGGCTATCCTGTAAAAGAGGAGTTTTTTAAAAAACAAAGAGTAAGAGAGAAGATAAAAACAGTTATTTTTTTAGGCGGTTCACAAGGAGCAAAGGCGATCAACGATCTGGCTTTAAGTGCAGCAAAAGAGCTTCAAAAAAGAGGGATAAAAATTATCCATCAAGCCGGAGAGAGAGATTATGAGAGAGTTAAAAAAGAGTATGAAGATTTAGGTGTAGATGTGGAACTTTATGCATTTACAAAAGAGATGCCTCTTCTTATGACAAAAGCAGATTTGGCAGTAAGCCGCTCAGGCGCAAGCACGCTTTGGGAGCTTTGTGCAAACGCTCTTCCTGCACTTTTTGTTCCATTTCCGTATGCAGCTTCTGATCATCAATACTATAATGCCAAATTTATAGTTGATAACGGTATGGGATGGTGCGAGCGGGAAGGCAGAGAGCTAAAAGAGAAACTCATAGAGCTTTTAGATGAGGATCTGCAGAGTAAAAGCAGAGCACTTTTAGAGCACTCAAGCACAGATGTGGCAAAAAAGATGATATTAGATGCATATAAGGCAGTAAATGGTTAGAGAACTTGCGCAAAATTTAGTAGATTTGATTTTTGAATGGGGGTACGTAGGAATTTTTTTACTTATGGGTGTTGAGAGCTCATTTATACCATTTCCCAGCGAGATAATTCTTATTCCTGCTGGTTATTTGGCATCAAAGGGTGATATGAGTATTGCTATGATTATGGCAAGCGCTTTGGGCGGTTCTATGCTTGGAGCTTTTATTAACTACTATTTGGCATTGATTCTTGGCAGAAAGATTCTTCGCAGATATGGAAAATACTTTTTTATAAAAGAGAATGCTCTTGAGAAAATGGATAACTATTTTGCTAAACATGGGCATATTTCTACTTTTATAGGAAGATTAGTTCCTGGGATTCGTCAGCTTATATCCATCCCTGCAGGTCTTGCTCATATGAATTTAGCCGTTTTTTCTATATATACGGCACTAGGTGCCGGTATTTGGGCGTTAATCCTTGTAATGCTTGGATACTTTATCGGTGAGAATCAAGAGTTGATTGATAGCTACTTAAAGCAGATAACTCTAATTGTTTTGATTGTTTTAGTTCTATTGGTATCATGGTATATTTATTATCAAAAAGGAAAGAAGGCTAAAAAATGAGTGTAAATTTAGGGTATATGTTTGAAGCAGGCTTTTTTGGAACGCGGGCTCCTTTTTTTATGGATCTTGTGACATTGATTGTTTCACTTCTTCCTTTTCTTGTAGTTGCTACAATCTCTTTTGCAAGAAATAGACATTATAAAACGCATGCATATCTTCAAATTTTTATATTTGCTTTTTCTGTAATAGTTCTTTCATATTTTGAATATGGAGTAAGAGCCGGTGGAGGTTTTGATGCATTTATGAAAGATAGTAGGGTGTCTTATGATTATGCTTTTATAGTATTGGTTTTTCATATTATTATTTCTATAATTACAATTATCTTTTGGGGGACAACTATCTTTAGATCCAAAAAGCTGTTACAATTAGGTAAGCATAGAAAAATGGGCTTGATAACATTTGTAGGGGTACTTCTTACTTCATTAACGGGGATTTGGGTCTATTTTTTAATGTTTGTATATTAAAAACACAGGAGTTGAAGATGAAATATACACTTAATTTTAGAATTTGGCATTGGTTAAATGCGGCAGTTATTCTTGGTTTACTTGGAACTGTTTTTTTAAGAAAAACATTTCTTAGCTACAAAACAAATGCTGAAATATTAGTTTCAAAACTTTCTGATATCGGAGTTGATATAACCATTGAGCAAGCAAAAACAATAGCAAAAGCGATTCGTGCTGGAATGTGGGAGTGGCATATCATATTGGGGTATGCGTTAGCATTTTTGATACTTTATAGAATCTATCTGTTTTTTAAAGATACAAGTAAAGTTGAGAGCTTTGGCTCATTAACACTTCATAAAAAAGCTGTAAAAATTTCATACTACGTTGTATATGCGACACTTTTGTTTATGGCTATAAGCGGTTTTGCTATACATTTTTATGAAGCTTTGGGTATGAGTAAAGAGTTTGCGGGCGGTATAAAAGATATACATGAACTTGTTTTTAATATTATTATGATTTTTGTTCCGCTTCATATTGCAGGCGTTTTCATAGCAGATATAAAAGATGAGCATGGTTTAATATCAACCATGGTAAATGGAAGAACAAAAGAAAATTTTTAAAATCAAGGGAGAAATGAGATGTTAGAAGTTGGAACTGCTGCTCCAGAGTTTTGTCTTCCAAATCAGGATGATGTAGAGATATGTTTAAGAGACTTAAAAGGCAAATGGATAGTTTTGTATTTTTATCCAAAAGACAATACTCCAGGCTGCACAACAGAGGCGTGTGATTTTAGCGACGCAGCGCCGGATTTTAGCACTCTTAATGCAATCGTGCTTGGAGTTAGTGCTGATAGTACTTTAAAACACCGTAATTTTATAGAAAAAAAAGATTTATCTATAACTCTGCTTAGTGATGAAGAGAAATCAATGCTGCAAGAGTACGGTGTTTGGCAGTTAAAGAAAAATTATGGCAAAGAGTATATGGGGATACTCCGCACTACTTTGATAATAGATCCAGAAGGAGTTGTAAAAGCTGTTTGGGAAAAGGTAAAAGTTAAAGATCATGCAAAAGAGGTTAAGAAAAAACTAGAAGAGCTCCAAAAATCTGACTAAATTTCAAAATTTTTATAAAAATTAAGTATATATTTTTCATGTGAAAATATATACTTATTAAACACTTTAGCTTTCATTTAAAATATCTTAAAAATTTATCTACTTATTTTACTTAGTTCTTTTGTATCTGTATTTATATTAAGCAAATGAAGCTATGTTTGAATATATTGAAATATTTTATAATCGACAAAGGTTACACTCTTTGAATAATTATATCTCACCCGTTGACTTTGAAAATCAGATGTTACAAAAAGAAATGGCTGGGCAATAGTTTGAATTATTTGCCTAGAATAGGGTTGACAGATTAGTGTACTGGATGCTATGGAAAAAGCCGGCATTCCTATTTTGTACATTGAAAGCGATTATAGTCCTTCCCAACAAGGACAGTTAAGTACAAGGATTGAAGCTTTTGTAGAATCGTTAAAGACTAGACGAAGAAATAAAAATAGATGATATTTTTAAGTAGTAGGATTTAATATAGATTTAAGAAACTATTAAATATATATGATTATACTTAGAGCGAATAATAGTGACAAAGAAAGGATTGTATGTTTAAAAAAAATATCTTGTTTATAAATGGCATACCAGATGATAGAAAAATGCTTATTCAAAAAATTGACAAAAATGGTCTAATTAAATGGCGAGGAAAAGGTGGTACAAATTTAAGTAATTTTCTTAAAAATGATTTATTTGACCAATATAATGTAGTCTTCGATTTAAAAGGTACACAAGAACTTCCTCGACAAATGATTCATGCGGTCTTTAATCAGATATCAGATGCGGATACGCATAAAAATGTACTTAAGAAAACGGATAGTTTTTATAAAACTGTTTCTAAGCATGTCCCTTTTTTTAATCCTCCTGCAAATGTTATGAATACTACCCGTGATAATGTTTATCGTTTGCTGCAAGGGGTTGATAAACTGCATGTTCCAAAAACAGTAAAAATCCAACCTAAATCACCATCTGATATTTATGATACAGTTGAAAAAGAACATTTTGAGTTTCCTGTGATTTTTAGACAGGCAGGAGATCATGGTGGTATAAGTACGGTAAGAGTTGATGATAAAACAGAACAATTTTATGCATTTCCCTTGGATGGAAGAGATTATTATTTGACACAATTTGTTGATTATTCGGATAATGCGGGTGTATATACTAAATATCGTCTTGTAGTAGTCGATGGTGAAGTGTATATACGCCATGTAATTTTTAGCGATAGCTGGGTTATCCATAGTAAAAGCAGAGAGTATATGGAGAAAAATAAAAAGTATCAGAGTCAAGAAGAAAAAATTTTAAAATCTTTTAATGTTGAAATAAAGCCAAAAATAAAAGATGTGATTAATGAAATGTATAAAAAATTAAAACTTGATTATTTTGGTGTTGATTGTTATATTGATAAAGATATGAACATACTGGTATTTGAAATTAATGCCAATATGAATATTCTTGTTAATAATGCAAAAGACAAGAATAACATATGGACTAAACAGATTGATATAATTAAAAATGCAATTATCGCAATGATAGAAAAAGCAAAAATATGAATTTTATGATTGAATCTGCTAAACAGAGTGAGTTAAAAGAGATTATTGCTGTGTTAAGACCATGGAATATGCACCATATTCCTTCAAGTGAAATGGAAATGATAGATTTCAATACTTTTTTTGTAGCAAAACTTGATGATAAAATTGTGGGTGTATCAGGATATAAAATATTATCTTGTGGTAGAGGAAAAACAACACTATTGGCAGTTTATCCTGAATTCCAAGGTTCAGGTATTGGGAAATTATTACAAGATAGACGACTTAAAGAAATGTATAAAGCTGGAGTCAAAAAAGTAATTACCAATGCGGATCGTCCAGATATTATTTTGTGGTACAAAAAACATTATGGCTATCGTGAAATCGGAAAATTAGCAAAACTGATCTCTTTTGGTTTAGATAAGATAAAGTACTGGACAACACTCGAACTGGATCTTGAGGTACATATGGCACAAAAAGAATTCAAAGATGCAAAAAAACAGCAGTATATATATGATAATGATCCAGTTCCGCTTTCACCTTATTCTCCGTTGATTATTAATGCATGTTTGACCGGAATGATACCTACAAAAACAAGTACAAAATATGTGCCTGTTAGTGTTGATGAAATTGTAAAAGATGCTATTGATGTTTATGATGCAGGAGCTAGAATCGTACATTTGCATGCCAGAGATGCGGATGGTATACCTACTTATGAAGCTCGGTATTATGAAGAGATGATCATTGCTATACGCCGTGAAAGGCCTGATCTTATTTGTTGTGTTTCTACTTCGGGAAGGAATGTTAAAGAGATAGAACAACGCTCAGAGGTACTGTATCTAACAGGTAAAGCAAAACCAGATATGGCAAGTCTAACATTGGGTTCTCTTAATTTTGCTACAGGTCCCAGTATGAATTCACTTGATATGATTCAGCAGTTGGCCATGATAATGAAAGAGAAAGGGATCAAACCTGAAATGGAAGTATTTGATTCTGGTATGATTAATGTAGCTAAATACCTTGAACGTCATGGGATTATCAGTGGTAATAAATATTTCAATATTTTACTAGGGAACATTAATACAGCTCCCGCAACAATAGGAGATCTAGCGCATCTTTTAAATGCATTGCCTAAAGATTCTATTTGGGCAGCTACTGGTCTTGGTGGATTTCAATTACCTATGAATACAGCAGCTATTATAGCTGGAGGACATGTGAGAGTAGGCTTAGAAGATTCGATTTATTATGACTATAAACAAAATACACTGGCAACAAATACAAATTTAATCAAGCGCATTGTCCGTATAGCCAATGAATTACAAAGAGAAATTGCGACAGGAAGCGAAGTTAGAAATATATTGGGTGTATCAAAAGGAGTTTTATGATGAAAAAAAATATTTTATTTATAAATGGTGTTCCAGATGATCAAAGAGCATTTGTTTATGAGATTGATAAAAATGGTGTTTATAAATGGCAAAGCATTGGTAGTTCAAATATAGGTAGTTTTCTTAAAAATGATCTGTTTAATCGATCTTCTATCCTTCTTGATACTACAGAAGATCAGGAACTTCCACGAATAATGGTCTCTGCAATTTTCAATGAAATATCAGATGCTGATACACATAAGATAACACTTAAGAAAGCAGATGACTTCTATAAATCAATTTCAGACAAAGTCCCTTTTTTTAATCCTCCTGCAAATGTTATGAATACTACCCGTGATAATATTTATCGCTTGCTGCAAGGGGTTGATAAACTGCATGTTCCAAAAACAGTAAAAATCCAACCTAAATCACCATCTGATATTTATGATACAGTTGAAAAAGAACATTTTGAGTTTCCTGTGATTTTTAGACAGGCAGGAGATCATGGTGGTATAAGTACGGTAAGAGTTGATGATAAAACAGAACAATTTTATGCATTTCCCTTGGATGGAAGAGATTATTATTTGACACAATTTGTTGATTATTCGGATAATGCGGGTGTATATACTAAATATCGTCTTGTAGTAGTCGATGGTGAAGTGTATATACGCCATGTAATTTTTAGCGATAGCTGGGTTATCCATAGTAAAAGCAGAGAGTATATGGAGAAAAATAAAAAGTATCAGAGTCAAGAAGAAAAAATTTTAAAATCTTTTAATGTTGAAATAAAGCCAAAAATAAAAGATGTGATTAATGAAATGTATAAAAAATTAAAACTTGATTATTTTGGTGTTGATTGTTATATTGATAAAGATATGAACATACTGGTATTTGAAATTAATGCCAGTATGGGCATTCTTCTTCAAACTAAGGGTTATATCTTTAAAGATTGTATTGAAACAATTCGTCAGGCATTGATCAAAATGATATTAGAAAAAAACAGCTCTAAAGATTTCTTGCGCAATAATGTAACAGTATAGATATTACAGAAAAAAAGTGGTTAGTCATCTTTCAAGCTATATAGCTTGAAAGAATGAGATTTAGAATTTATAGCTTAGGCCTATATTTACTGTATCAATAGAAATATCAAGATCATACGTGTTATAGTCATAACCACCATCGACATATGAATCACCTTCATCTTTGCATAATCTTACATAATCTATAAACAAAGAAGTATTTTCTGCAATGCTATAAGATGCACCAATACCCCATTGGAATACATTTTCATCTAGGAGATTTTCGTCATTATACCACTCATCATCTATAGAAACATTTCCATAACCCAGTAAAGCATAAACGCTAAAAGTTTCTGTTACCGGATACATAGGTTTGATATAGATACCCCAAGCACTCCAGTCTCCATCGCTCCAGTCACCAGTATAGTCAAGCTCTCCATTTATATATCTTGTATAAGTTGACTCTTGTGAGTCTATTGCACCCCAATATCTTCCTTCTATAGCAATATATTGGTTGAACTGATAACCAGCTTGAAGCATATAAGCATTATTATCATAGTTATATGAATCATAGTAATTATAATCATTACCTTCTGTATACCCATAATTACGATGCATATTCATATCTCTTTTTACCATACTATATGCACCACCAATATAAAAGCCACTTTCTGAAGCTGACGCTCCAACTGTCGGCTTTATATCTTCACTTGCTACTGCAAATGTACTTAACGCCAAAACCGTTGCTATTGAAAGTGTGAAGTTTTTCATAACTATTCCTTTTTTTTAATATTCATCATTCTAATATTGTATGACTTTAAATAATCTTAATAAAATTAAAAAGTTATGATTTGATTTTAGAACATTAATCTTTAAAACTATAAAAAGCTTAACTTAAATATTTTTTGAGTATAATTCGCGGATTTTTCTTTTGCTAATATGCTCATGAAAATATTAACAGGTATGTGTCAAAAAATCAGTGCAACTCCTTTTTTAGGGAATAATTGTTCGACATTGCCGAAGCCAACTGATAAAAATTCTGGCTGAAAAATGCCCTTAAAGGACCTTAAATGGTAACTATGAAAGACCTATTAGAATGTGGTGTACACTTCGGACACCAAACTCGTCGTTGGAACCCGAAAATGAAAAAATATATCTTCGGTGTTCGTAAAAATATCTATATTATAGATTTACAAAAAACACTTCGTTACTTCCGTAACACTTACCAAATCGTTGTTGATGCAGCAGCTGAAGGTAAAACTGTTCTTTTTGTTGGAACAAAAAAACAAGCTCGCCAATCAGTAAGAGATGCAGCTATCGCATGTGGTATGCCGTATGTTGATAACAGATGGTTAGGCGGTATGCTTACAAACTTTCCAACTATTCAAAAATCTATTCGTAAACTTGACATTATTTCAGAGATGCAAGAAAACGGTCAAATTAATCTTTTAACTAAAAAAGAAGCTTTAATGCTTACTCGTCAAAAAGAGAAACTAGAAGTATATTTCGGCGGTATCCGCGATATGAAAAAACTTCCTGATATGCTTTTTGTTGTAGATGCTGTAAAAGAGCATATTGCTGTTTTAGAAGCTCGCTGTTTAGGTATTCCTGTGGTTGCTCCACTTGATACTAACTGTGACCCGGATCTAATCACTTACCCAATTCCAGGAAATGATGATGCTATCCGTTCTATCCAACTTTTCTGTCGTGAAATGACTGAAGCTATTAATGAAGGTAAAGCATTAAGAGACGGCGGAAGTGATGAAGCTGAGCAAGAAGCAGCACAGGAAGCTGTTGCTGAAACTGAAGAAACTACAACAGAGGAAGCGTAATTATGGAAGTTACAGCAGCAATGGTAAAAGAGTTGCGTCAAGCAACTGATGCACCAATGATGGATTGTAAAAAAGTTTTAGTTGAAGCTAATGGTGATATGGCAAAAGCTACTGAGCTATTAAAAGAGAGAGGAATCGCAAAAGCAGCTAAAAAAGCTGACAGAGTTGCAGCTGAAGGTCTTGTAGGCTTTAAAATTGCTGATGATTTTTCTCAAGCAACAATAGTTGAAATTAACTCTGAGACAGATTTCGTTGCTCAAAACGAAGGTTTCCAAAACCTAGTTCTTAAAACAACAGAGGAGATCTACTCGAATTCTCCTTCTGATGTAGAGAGCCTAAAAGAAACATCTTTTGGTTCATACTTCTCTGAGAGTGTTGCAAAAATCGGTGAAAAAATCGACATCCGCCGTTTTGCTACTCTTAAAGCTGATGATGAGACTGTTGCATTAAACGGTTATATTCACTCAAACAATCGTATTGCAGTTATAGTTTTAGCAAAATGCGACAGTAAAAAAACAGCTGATGGCATGAGACCAATACTTAAAAATATTGCTATGCATGCATCTGCAATGAAGCCAAAAACACTTTCATATAAAGATTTTGATTCTGAATTTGTTGAGAGTGAAACAAAAGGTAGAATTGAAGCGCTTAAAAAAGAGAATGAAGAGCTTGCTCGTTTGAAAAAGCCTCTTAAAAACATTCCTGAGTTTATCTCTATGATGCAGCTTACTGATGAGGTTTTAGCACAAGCTGAAGCTGATATCAAAGCAGCTCTTAAAGAGCAAAACAAACCTGAAGCTATCTGGGATAAAATTATTCCTGGACAATTGGCTCGTTTTATAGATGACAATACAACTTTAGATAAAGAGTTGGCGCTTCTTGACCAAACATATGTTCTAGACGACAAAAAAACTGTTGCACAGGCTGTTGAAGATGCTGCAAAAGGGCTTGGTGGAACTGCTGAGATCGTTGATTTTGTTCGTTTTGAAGTTGGTGAAGGAATCGAGAAAAAAGTTGACGACTTCGCTGCAGAAGTTGCTGCTCAAATGGGTTAAGGAATCTCTCCTTACCCATCTACACCACATAATCTTTCTTATAAAAAATAATCAAATATAATAGTTAATAAATTAAAATGATATAATTTTTTCAGATAAACCTTAAAGGTGAAATTTGAGTAAAAATAGAATCATTGTGATAGGCGGCGGATATGCCGGACTACGCATAGTCGAAAAATTAGCGAAAAATTCTCAAAACAAGATAATTCTTTTTGATAAAAATCCATATCATTTTATGCAGACTGATGTCTATGACTTAATTGCAAATGAGGAAGATTTTGCACAGGTTACAGTTGATCTTTTTACCTTTTGCAGTGGTTTTGACGATAATGTAACCTTCTTAAAACAAGAGGTTGGCAGTGTAGATTTTAAAAATAAAAAAGTAATAACCTCTTTACAAAGACATGAATATGATTATCTTGTTATTGCAGTGGGCTCGCGCACAAAGTTTATATCTAGTGTTAAAGGCTTGGATACATATGCTCATGGAGTAAAAGCACTTCATAAAGCTATGTTTTTTAAACAAAAGTTTGAGATGTCTCTCTTTACAAAAGTTCAAGAGAGCGGAACCAGTTGTACTCCGATAAATATCGTTGTAGCAGGTGCAGGACTTAGCGGCGTAGAGATTGCAGCGCAGATGGCATCATTCTCTAGAGATTTTTATAGAAAAAATAATTTTATATGCAGAAAACTAAATATAGTTCTTATAAATTCAAGAGAGCATGTACTGCCTGGACTTCATAAAAAACTTTTTGATAAGACAGAAAAAAGATTAAAAAAGTTGGGAGTGATTATAAAAAATCAGACAAAGGTGTCAGAGGTAAAACAGGAGAGTGTAACTCTAAGTTCCACAGAGGTACTTTCTATGGATTTTATAATATTTGCAGGCGGTATCGAACCAAACGCTTTGGTATACAAACTTCATTTAGATAAAAATGAGACGGGGTATATATCTACTAACAGATATCTCCAAACACAAAATTATGCTAATGTTTTTGCTATCGGCGATTGCACCACAATTTATAACAAAGATAAAATTGTAGCGCCTACGGCAGATACAGCAGAACAAATGGCAGAGTTGTGCGCAAAAAATATAGATAATTTAATAAACAGCAAGCCACTCATAGAGCATAATATAAAATCGCGTGGTATTTTAGTCGCACTTGGAAGAGGGTATGCGGTAGCCAAACTTTTTGGATTTTATTTTAGCGGATATCCAGCTTATATTATAAAAAAATTGGTTGAGAAAATTTATGCAAAAAGATTAGACACACGCTCAAAAAAAGGGTGCAAAAAGATATTTTGTGATTAAATTGGCTATAATCGCTTTATGAATTTACTATCTGCAAAAAATTTATCACACAGTTTTGATTATGAACTTTTCTCACACATATCACTTGATCTGCAAGAGAGAGAATCTATCGCTATTATAGGCATAAGCGGCAGCGGAAAATCAACTCTGCTCAATATTCTCTCAACTCTTTTAAAGCCTGAGCAAGGAAGTGTTTCTTTATTTGGTGAAGAAATCTCTGAAATGAGTAAAAAAAGATTATCACAGATAAAAAGAGATGACCTTGGACTTGTTTTTCAGTCCCACTATCTTTTTAAAGGTTTTACCTCTTTGGAAAATTTAGAAGTTGCTGCAATTTTATCAAATCAGAGTGTAGATGAAGAGCTTTTAAAAAGATTACAAATAGATAAAACGCTAGAACAAAAGGTGACTGAGTTATCAGGCGGTCAACAGCAAAGAGTTTCAATTGCAAGAGTTTTGACAAAGCAGCCTCGCATACTTTTTGTTGATGAGCCGACTGGCAATTTAGATAAAATAACAGCAAATGAAGTAATGGAAATATTTTTTGAATATATAAAAAAACATGATGCAGGCATGATTCTTGTTACTCATGATGAAGATATTGCCCATAGATGTGATAAAGTTTATAAACTTATCAATAAAGAATTAGTCCAACTCAGTTGATTTTTAAATAAAATTTTCAAGGTAAAATGGCTGGGAATCTTTAGAGAAGTTTTTTAGTTTATTTTTGATACAATAATATTAAGAGAGCTTTCAAAGGGAATGTTAATGAAAATATTACTGTTAAACAATAATTCTGTTGTTGATAAGCTAGTGACTTTGGGAGTTCAAAAAACTTTAGATGAATTAAAAAAAACAGATAATATAGAAGAAGTAGAGTTTGAAAGCTGCGATCTTTTGATAGTTGATGATACTTTATGCAGTAAAGAAAACATTGAAAAAATTAACAATAAAATAGAATTTACAAAATCATTATATATGTACTCAAAAGAGGCAAAAGCAGTAGAAGGATTTGATAAAACTTTAAAAAAACCATTTTTGCCAATTGATCTAATAGATACATTAAAGTCTATAGCCAAAGAGATAGAGAGTGAAAAACATCATCAAATTGATGATGCTGAAGAGATAGAGGATTTAAAAAATTTAAATGAATATTTAGATTTTGAATATGATGAGGAAGAATCTGATTTAGAAAATTTTGATGATGAATTTAATAATGAAGTTTATCAATTTGAAAATTTAGAGCTTTCTGAGGAGATCTCGGGGGGTATTTTTGATAAAAATGAGGTTCAAAAGATACAAAATCTTCTAAATGAAACTGAAACAGAATATAATGAAGAAAATTTAGAAGCTCAAATACAGAGTGCAGTGCAAGAGTTAAGCCAGAAAGAGTTAGATAGCGAGGTAGATGACTACCTGTTACTGGATTTTGATTCTTTAGCAGAGAAAGATTTAAAATTTATTTCAGGCAATAATAAAAAAAATGCAAAATTTAATAAAAATATTTCAGAATTTTCAGAAGATATGAATAATAGCGGGGTTAAGGCTCTTAAAAAATTACTAAAGGCTCTTTCAAATGAAGATGTAGCAGCTTCACTAAAAGGGATGAAAATAAATATAAATATAACATTAGGTGACAAGTCGTGAATCATAAAACAGGTGCAATTTTGGTTTTATCAGGACCAAGCGGAGCTGGAAAGAGCTCTTTGCTTAATGAGATAATAGATGATATAGGTGAGTGTTATTTTTCTATATCTACAACAACGCGCCCCATAAGAGAGGGTGAGATCGATGGCATTCATTACCATTTTGTAGATGAAGAAGAGTTTACAAAAGATATAGAAGAGGAGCTTTTTTTAGAGTATGCTTTTGTGCATGGCAACTATTACGGAACATCTATTAAGCCTGTAAAAGAGGCTTTAAAAAAAGGAAAGCTGGTAATATTTGACATAGATGTACAGGGCAATGCAACTATTATAAATAGACTTGGCGATATAACAACTTCGGTATTTATTTCTCCTCCGACGCTTTCTGAGTTAAAAAAGCGTCTTGAAGCGCGTTCAACAGATTCGCAGGATGTAATTGAGCGTCGTATAGATATGGCAAAAAGAGAAATACAAAGAATAAGCGAGTATGACTTTTTGATTGTAAATGACAATTTTAAAGAAGCTGCCGATACATTAAGAGTTATTGCAAATGCAGCAAGAGTAAAAATTCCTGGCAATGAGATAAATGATTTTGTTAGAGAGTGGGAAGATATATAACAATAATAAAATAATATAGCGATGATAAGAGAAGTTACAGCAAATTTGGTTATAATTTTGGACTTAATTTTATAAAAGGAATAGATATGGGAATGCCTGGTGGACAAGAACTGTTAATAATCTTAGCAATTGTGGTTTTACTCTTTGGAGCAAAAAAGATACCTGAATTAGCAAAAGGTCTTGGTAAAGGGATTAAAAATTTTAAAGCTGAGATGAAGAATGATGATGAAGAAGAAGAGATAAAAACGGCATCAGCTGAGACTCCTAAAAAAGTAGAATCTGAAAAAGAGACTACTTCAAAAGAAGCTCCAAAAACTACAGAACAAGCGTAACTTTTGAAACAACGAGTGTCGGCGCTTTTGCGCGAAAAGTTTGGTCGTGAAGTTGTTTTGGAGAAGCCTCGTGACCGCTCTTTTGGTCATTTTGCTACACCTATAGCTTTTTCTATGGCAAAAGAGCTTCGAGAATCTCCTATGAAAATTGCTGAAGAGTTAGCTGCCTCATTTGATGCATCTGATATATTCAGCAATGTTGCCTCCATAAAGGGGTACCTCAATTTTCATCTTAGTGAAAATTTTTTAAATGAGTATGCTTCATGGGCGCTCGAAAATCCATCAGAATTTGCAAAGCAGGATAAAAAAGAAAAAATTCTTTTAGAATTTGTAAGCGCAAATCCAACAGGACCATTGCATATCGGGCATGCAAGAGGTGCAGTGTATGGGGACACTCTTTATAGATTGGCTAAACATCTGGGATATGATATAACGGCTGAATATTATGTAAATGATGCCGGAAATCAGATAGATTTGCTAGGTCTTTCTATTCAGCTTTATGGGCGTGAAAATATACTTAAAGAGAGTGTAGAGTATCCAGAGAGCTATTATAGGGGTGATTATTTAGCTCCTTTGGCGCGTGATGCAATGAAAGTATTTGGCAATGAGATTTTTCATGATGAATCCCGCCAAAAAGAGCTTGCACTTTGGGCAAAAGACGGTGTTATGGAGTTGATAAAAAATGATTTGGCTGATGCTAATATCTTTTTTGATACTTTTGTTTATGAATCAACTCTTTATGATGATTGGGACAGAGTCATGGCAAAAATGGGCGAAGGCATCTATAAAAAAGATGATAAAGTTTTTATAGCCTCTTCTCAAAAAGATGATGATGCTGACAGAGTAGTTGTTCGCGAAGATGGTCGTCCTACTTATTTGGCAGGCGATATTGTTTATCATAATCAGAAGTTTGAACGCGGATATGATCACTATATAAATATTTGGGGTGCTGATCATCACGGATATATCGCAAGAGTAAAAGCTGCTGTTGAATTTTTAGGCTACGACAGCTCTAAACTTGAAGTGCAGCTTTCTCAGATGGTAAGTCTGCTAAAAGACGGTGAGCCGTACAAAATGAGCAAGCGTGCGGGTAATGTTATACTTATGAGTGATATCGTGGAAGAGATAGGTGCGGATGCACTTAGATTTATCTTTGCTTCTAAAAGAAGTGATACTGCTTTAGAGTTTGATTTATCTGAGTTTAAAAAACAAGACAGTTCAAATCCGATTTTTTATATTCAGTATGCGCATGCAAGAATAAAAACTATTATTTCAAAAAGCAATTTTAGCGAAGATGAAATTATGTCAGCAAGTCTGAAAGATTTAGACGAAGCTGCTGATATTTTAATGTTTGACGCGCTGCTTTTACCGGAAATTATTGATGACGCGTTTAGTTCGAGACAGGTTCAAAAACTTCCTGAGTATCTAAAAGCTCTTGCTGCATCATTGCATAAGTTTTATTATGATTGCAGAATTATTGGAACGGAAAATGAAGCAAAACTTCTTAAACTTTTAATGCTGGTTGGCTTGTCACTAAGAACAGGTCTCTCTTTGATGGGTATAAAAGCGAAAGATTATATGACAAAAGAAGAGGATTAAAATCTAATATTTGGATAGAGTTTTAATACTTGATTTAATTGCGACTTTGTAATTTGTATTAAAATAGGATTTTTATCTTTATCTAGCCAGGATACTATTTTTTCAATATTCTCTAAAGTCATAGATGTGCATCCAGCAGTGGGTGCATCTTTTGATTTTTCAATATGTAAAAATATACAAGAACCTCTATTTTTAATATGCTTCTTATTGTATCCTACAACTACCCCTAATTTATATTGAGTGTCATCTCTTCTCATCTCCTCATAACTTTTTGGTTTAGTTTTTGGTTTTTGAATGATTTGATTGTAAAATTCTGAATCGGAATCATCAACGCAGATTAAATCTTTGGTCGCATGCAAATAAGGCATTTTCGTTTTTAAATCTTTTTGATAGCCAAATACTGAATCAAGAGTAAATATTCCGATAGGTGCTTTTTTATCGCCTTCATATTTTAGAGGCTCTTTTTCATCCTGAGTCAATCCTTTTTTCTCAACTCCCCACCCTAAACCATTCTTGCCAATATTAACTTCAAAAGAGTCAAAAACCACTACGCCGTCTTCAAAACAGGTTAGTGTAGCTTTTTTGGAATGATGGTTATCACCGACAACCAAAATTATCTGTTCACCGGCATAAACAAACATTTGACAAATTATAATAATTAAGAAACTTTTTACCATAAAGTATGTTACTATTACTAAAATATGAAGCAGATTAATTTTTTAGAGATGGAAAAAAGTTTATGAGTATTAATATAAGAAAAGCTACTAATGATGATGCACCTTTTTTAGCACAGATGATTTTGCAGAGTACTAGAGCTGATAAAAAAATCGGAATTTATGATCTGATTTTTAAAACTACAAAAGATGAAGAAGTTTTAAATTATTTAGAAAAATTAGTAAATACTACAGCAAAAAGTGGTTGTCATTTTACTAATTTTTTAATTGCAGAGATTGATGGCAAAAGTGTAGGTTCTCTCTGTACTTATGAGCCAAGAATCGCAACAAGAGAGGTTTTTTTAGAAGCTCTTAGTGAAATTGGTATTGATGGTGAAGATAGTGAATATCTAGGTTTGATGGATATTTGCGGATTTGCTCTAAACACTAGAACATTGATTTTTGACTATATGGAAGAGCTGGAAGGTTTTATGGATGTTGGTATTTTAAAAGCACTTATGCATAAAAGTTTACTTGCTGCAAGGTTAAAAGGGTATCGCATCGCACAAACAATAGTTGAAATAGGTTCATTAGAAACTCTTCTGTACTACAAAAAACTTGGTTTTAAAGAGGTCAAAGAGAGAAAATGCGAATTATACAAAGAAATTTTTGGTAGACCGGGTCTGATTTTATTGTCTATTGAATTTTGATTGGGCTAACATAGAAATATCATCACTCTCTCTTCTTCCTTCTCTATTTGCTATCGCTTTAGCGCTCTATACTAGAAATGTTATGTTATCGCTTTTTGGCGGAATAGTATTGGGTACTTTTATATTACATGATTTTTCTTTTATTTTATCAATAGAATCTATTTTTTTACTATTTACATCTTTATTATCACAAGACTGGATATTGAAAACCTTAGCTTTTGCCATTTTGGTGGGAAGCATAATGGCATTGATTGAAAAATCCGGAGGAGTTAACGGCTTTGTAGATTTTATGCTGCATAAAATTGTATTAATAAATTCACCGCGTTCAGCTTTACTTTTAAGTTATGTGGTTGGTATTATTATTTTTGTCGAGTCATCCATAACAGCTCTTATTTCAGGAGCTGTTGGTAAACCACTTTGCCATAAATACAAGATACCGAGTGCAAAATTGGCTTTTGTGTGTGATTCAACATCCGCTCCTGTTTGCTCTTTGATTGTTTTAAACGGTTGGGGCGCGCTTTTGCTTGGACTTATTGCTACACAGATATCGCTTGGTATTATAAACGGTGAAGCGGTGGATGTTTTGATAAACTCCATTTTATACAATTTTTACTCTATGACAGCGCTTGTTGTCACATTTTTAGCTATATGGTTCAATATAGATATAGGCGCTATGAAAAATGCAAAGTATACTCCTAAAAAAACAGAAGTACTAAGTAGCAACAGCGCAAGTATGTCTTATATGCTTTTACCGCTTGTATTGATGATATTTTTTCTTTTTATCTTTTTGTATATAACAGGCAAAGGCGATATTTTAAAAGGGAGCGGCTCATCTTCTATATTTTACACTATGGCTGCTACTCTTGCTTTTACCTTTTTTTATTATGTCGGCACAAAAAATATGAATATAAAAATATGGGGTACAACAGCTTTAAAAGGGGCGATAAAATTAATGCCCATCGCTTTGATTCTTCTGTTTGCTTTTGGAATAGGTGAAATTACTGTAGAGTTGAAAACAGGGCACTATTTGGCTTCATTGGCTAGTGAAAATTTGAGTATTTATCTTTTGGCAGGAGTGATATTTTTAATAAGTTCTCTTATCTCTTTTGCAACCGGAACAAGCTGGGGAACATTCAGCATTATGATTCCGGTAGCAGTTCCTATGGCAGCGGCAATGGATGCAAATATTGCACTTTGTATCGGAGCCGTAATATCAGGTGGAATTTTTGGTGATCACTGTTCGCCGATTTCAGATACTACAATCATATCTTCAATGGCAAGTGATTGTGAAGTTATAGAACATGTGCGTACGCAGATGCCCTATGCATTAATCAGCGGAGCAATCTCTTTTGTTCTCTTTATAGTTTTTAGCCTTATTTAAATGCCCAAAATTGTGTTGATTGAATAACGCATATCATCATCGAGATTTTCCATATTTGTAAGCATCCATCTTAGATATCCCGCATCGCTTAATGCTACTTCTTGAAGAGTTTTGCCTTTATATTTTCCAAAATTAAATGATTTTATTAAAATAGGAGTTGCAGTTAAATCAACCATTTTCTCAACCGGATTTTCACCTGGAAATTGATTTAAAATAATTTCTTTTAATTTACTTAAAAACAGTTTTAAAACTAAAACATCGCCGATAGCATCGTGAGCTTTTATCTTTATGCCCAAAGTGTCTGCTTCTTTTTGTTCCTCTTTATACAGTTCCATTTTATAACGAAAATATTGAAGTCTATGGGCTTCTTCATCTGGAAAAATGTGTTTTGCGACTCTTAGCGTGTCTATAACTTTCATTTGAGTTTTAAAACCCTCTTTTTCAAGCATCCCTATATCAAAAGGAGCATTGTGAATAATTAAATAATTTTCTGGGGTGTTGAGCTCTAAAAGTCTTTTGTATGAAATACTCTCTTTACATGCAGTTTTGCCTTCAATCATCTCAGGAGTGATTCCGTGAACTTCCATAGCGGCGAAATTAATCGGAACATTAGAGCTGAAAAATTCATTATGAATTTCAATTTCTTTTGAACCTAAAACCATATATCCCAATTGTATAATTCTGTCGAAATCTCCAGTTCCCGTTGTTTCTGTATCTAAAATAATATATTTTTTTATCAAATTTTTTCTCTTGTTTTTATTTTTTTAAAAAAAGAGTTTAACATATATTCACTTTGAAGATAAAGATATTTTAGATTTGATTCTGCTTTTATTATTTTTTTCTTATTAATTATAATATACTACTTTTTAATTTTTTTTCAAGGCATTTTTTATGTATAAAATTTTATTGATTATAATGATTCCTATATTTTTAATGGCACTTGAAATAAAACAGACACCGATAAAGTTTACAGAAGAAAGAGTCGAACTTACAAAAAAATACATCAAATTTCACTACAATTTAGATGTAAAAGATATTAAAATTATTCCAAAAATTGTAGTAATTCATCATACGGCAATAGATGACTTTGCAGATTCACTCTTCCGTTTTACATCTGAGACGCTTCCAACTAACAGACCAGATATAACAAGCGGCGGAGCGCTTAATGTCTCCGCTCACTTTATGGTAGAGCGTGATGGAACCATTCATCAGCTTATGCCGCTTGATTATATGGCGCGTCATGTTATAGGGCTGAACTACAACTCCATCGGCATAGAGAATGTCGGCGGAGCAAACTCTGCGGACAACCTCACAAAAGAACAGCTTTGGGCAAATATCTTCCTTGTAAAAGAGCTCAAAAAACGCTTTGAAACCATAGAGTATGTAATAGGGCACTATGAGTATAGATGCTTTGAAGGCACACCACTTTGGCTTGAGGTAGATGACGGCTACAGAACATTTAAGGATGACCCGTCCGTGCGATTTATGGAGGCTATTAGAACAAATATAAGTGGTTTTAAAGGCGCGCCTTGCAAGGGCATAGATGATTAGTTCGTCTCTTCTCTACCTCTTTTCTTTGGCGCTTCTTGCCGCAGTTATTGCGTTTGTTGAGCAAAAGAGCGCTTCAAAATTTTTTAGGTTTGTTCCCTCTTTTGTTCTGATATATATCTTTAGCATGTCGTTTGCATCGTTTGGAGTGTTTGATAAAAATGAAGCGATAGATGCGGTATATAGTAATACAAAACAGAATCTTCTCCCCGCTATGCTCTTTTTGATGCTTCTGCAGGTGGATATAAGAGACTTTTTTAAACTAGGAAAACCGCTTCTTGTGGCGTATATATTGGCGCTCTTTTCGCTCTCTTTTGGGTTTATACTTATCTCTTTTGTTTTTGATTTTAACATAGAGACGGCGTCGGCTTTTGGAGCACTGAGTGGGAGCTGGATGGGCGGAGTGGCAAATATGGTAGCCGTCGGCTCGGCTCTTGGCGTAAGCCAAGAGGCATTTGGTTACGCACTTATAGTAGATAGCGTGAACTATACCGTTTGGATAATGTTTCTGCTATTTTTGACCCCTTTTGCCCACATGTTCAACACTTTTACCTCTTCTCATGAACAGATGGCAAAACTGAGTGAAATAGGGTGCGCATGCACCATCGGAGCAAAGAGATACTGGTTTTTGATACTTTTGTCTATTGTCGTCGCATTTGCGGTGAATCTTATCGCCTCAAGCGGATTTGTGCTTTTGAACTATACTACAACTACTGTTGTGATTGCAACTCTGCTTGGCGTTCTAGGTTCGTTTACAAAGTTAAAAGAGCTAAACGGCTCAAGCGAAGTTGCAACCTCGATGCTCTATATGCTAATAGCGCTTATAGGCTCAAAAGCGGTGTTTGAGAACTTTAGCGGCGTGGGCGCTCTGGTCATTGCAGGGTTTTGTATATTGCTCATTCATGCCATCATCATGGTAGTGGGAGCAAAAATATTCAAGCTTGATCTCTTTAGCATTGCCATAGCCTCACTATCAAACATAGGCGGCGTAGCTTCGGCTTCAATACTAGCGGCGACCTACAATAAAGCGCTTGTGGGCGTAGGCGTGCTTATGGCGGTAATGGGGTATCTTGTCGGAACTTTCGGCGGATTGTTGATTGGAAAAATTTTAATGGAGCTTGCAAAATGAAAATAACAAAAATAAGTGCAGAAGTAAAAAAGATTGCGCTAAAAACCCCATTCAAAACTGCTCTGCGAGAGACTTCAAATGTAGAATTTGTAAGAGTATATGTTGAAGATGAAAACGGTCATATCGGCATAGGTGAAGCGTCCGCTACGAAAGCGATAACGGGCGAAGACATAGAGACTATTTTAGGTTCCATCGGCAGTGTTAAAGAGCTGTTTTTGCATCTTACATGCAGTGAAGCTTTAGATAAGCTTCATACGATATCTGAAATTGGTTCAAGCGCAAAAGCTTCTCTTGATATTGCATTTGTGCATCTTTTGGCACAGGAGCAGAAAAAAGCACTGTATGAGTACTTTGCTGCAAAAGATTTAACTTTTTTAAAAACAGATGTAACCGTGAGTCTCAATAGTGCAGAAGAGATGCTTTGTGATTCAAAAAAGGCGTATAGCAATAAGATGGAGATGCTTAAAGTAAAGGTTGGAAGTGATGTTTTGCATGCTATAGATATCGTAAGAAAAATAGCAAAAGAACTTCCATCTGTCGAGATTTTAGTCGATGCAAATCAAGCTTGGAATCTTGAAAAGGCAACATTGTTTATAAACAATATGCTTGATTTAAAAATAGAGCTTATAGAACAGCCTGTTATTGCAAGTGATTTAGAGAGTTTAAAAAAAATTACGGAGCTTTCACATATTCCTATACTTGCAGATGAAGCGGTTTTTACTTTAGAAGATGCAAAAAAAGTTTTAGAGTCAAAGAGTGCCGATATGATAAACATAAAGTTTATGAAGTGCGGCGGGGTTACAAAAGCTATAGAGATTTTGGAGTATGCAAGGCAGAGCGGTGTTAAATGTATGCTCGGTTCAATGCTTGAGGGGCCATACTCTATAAATATGGCGCTGCATTTAGCTCTTGCCTATAGAGATGTTATAAAATATATAGATTTAGACAGCCCTTTGCTTTACAAAGAGCCCTCTAATGAACTTGATTTTGAATTTAACGGATGTAAGATAATTCTTATAAAAAAATATTAAAATTTTTTATGGTTTTAAAAGTTAAAACTCTCTTTTTTAAAGAGGTGAAACTCTTTTGCAACCTCTTGGTTTTCAAGACCAAGGGATTTAAGAGATTCTGGATGTACTAAAAACCAGCCTAATATCACATCAACTCTATCACCTTTTTGAAGTTTAAAATCTCTTTTAACTGCTCTTTTTTCATTTGCCTGAATCATGGTGTCTACTAATGTGGTATCTGCTAGCCACGGCATTGCAGGTTTGCCGTCTTTGCCTATAACTCTTACAAAAGTCTCTTCTTCAAGTTCTACTGTTTTGCCGTCTCTAATAACAGCTATTTTTAAAACTGCTAAGCGCATAGGATGAAGAAGAAGTGCATGAGAAGAGCGATTGTCAATATTTACTATAAAATGGTCAATGTTTTTAAGAATAGAGATATCAACATATTTGCTAAGCATTTCTGATTTATAGTGAGCTCCTGCAAAACCGTGAAAAGAGTGCATTTTTGTCTCATTGATGGATGAAACGCTGCCATTTACTTTTGGCATATGACAACTTACACAGTTTGCCTGACTCATCTCATCATTAATATTTGTGGAGCAGAGATTTAAGCCATGTTTGTTAAGGTTGTGAGAATGGCATCCTACGCAGACATTTCCGTCAGCAAAATGTTGATTGTTTTGTGTTATTGTTTTGTGATATGGTGACTCAAGAGAACTTTTTTGGGAGCTGTAATATTTTTTTGAAGTTTTACTTATTATATTTGTATTGTTTAGTTTATGCTTCTCTATGCTTTGAATACGATGACAATATGCACAGCTAATAGCTTCTTGATGTGTTTCATTCTGAGTATCGGGCAGAGCTTTTTGCCCTTTTGTTATCATCTTGTCTAGATTGTTAGCAGCCGGAGAGTGGCATTTCCCGCAAGAGTATTGTTCAAGTTTATTCTTATGTGGATGTTTATCCCACACAGCTTTATGAATCGGGTCTTTATCCGGCGTTGCATTTGCATGCATAGAACCGTAATATTCATTATAAATTTTAGGGTGACACTCTTTGCACTCTTTGCTTGAAGCAAACTTATGCACGCCGTCATTTGCAAATAGAGACAAAGATAAAAATAAAAGTAGAGATATCTTTTTTATAGATACATCTTTATATATACTAAGCAGGCTCATATTGTAATGTCTATTAAACAAGATGAGGCTCTGGTTTTTTTGCTATAAATCTAAGCCAGACAAATCCTAATATTCCGGCAGTTAATGAAGCTGCTAATATTCCGATTTTTGCTTGAAAGATAAGCTCGCTATTTCCGACAAATGCCAATTCAGCTATAAATATAGACATAGTAAAACCGATACCTCCAAGAAGTGAAACTCCAAAAAGCTGACTTATATTGCTGTTGTGAGGAAGTTTTGCAATGCCCATTTTTATGCTCAGTAATGCGAAACCGGCTATTCCTAAAACTTTTCCTATAACAAGACCTGCAATTATTCCAAAAGATACAGGATTTGCAATTTCAGTGGCAGCTGAAGAAAAATCGATTGAGACACCGGCATTTGCAAGTGCAAAAAGCGGAATAACAATCAAACTTACAGGAAGATGCATTGACTCTTCAAGTCTTGAAGCCGGTGAACTTAATGCAGTTATTCTCTTTTTTATGTTGTCAAGGATTGCTTTTTGATTTTCATGTAGTCTATAATCTTCTTGAAGAGGATAGCTGTTATACTCATCAACTTGATTTTTGATGTGGGTTGCAAAATTAACTGGAGCATATTTTGGTCTTGAAGGAATTGCCATAGCAGCAATAACACCAGCTATCGTTGCATGTACTCCAGACTCAAGCATAAAAAACCACATTATAAGACCGACTGTAAAATATGGAATTACCGCATGAATACCAAAACGGTTAAACATTATCATAACAAAAAGCGATGCGAAAGCAAGTCCAAGATAAACCATATGAATTTGTTCTGTGTAAAAGAGTGCAATAACAACAACTGCACCAAGGTCATCAACAATTGCAAGAGCTACCAAAAAGGTTACAAGAGCTGTAGAAACTCTGTTTTTTAGAAGAACCAAGGCACTAATAGCAAAAGCGATATCTGTTGCCATGGGTATTCCCCACCCATGAGCTCCTGCACTATCAAAATTGAGGCTATAATATATAAGAGCAGGCATAATCATACCGCCAAGGGCTGAAATAATCGGCAGCATAGCAACTTTTATATCTGAGAGTTCTCCCACTAAAATATTTCTTTTTATCTCTAAACCTATTACAAAGAAAAACATTGCCATAAGTCCATCATTTATCCAGTGATGTATACTCATGGAGATGCCCAGTTTGTTTATATAAATATCTATATTTGAATGAAAAATATGTAAATATTGTTCTGCCAGCGGTGAATTGGCAAGGACAAGAGCAATAATTGTAGTAAAGACAAGTATCAAACCTGTTGTGGTTTGAGCATGTAAAAATCTCTCAAAAGGGGTGGCTACTTTTTCAAATGCTTTTTCCCATGGTGCATATAATTTCTTCATAAAAATCCTTTAATTTGACGCGGTATTATACCAAATGAGTACAACCAATGCTATAATCTTTTTTATGAATTTAAAAAAATTACAAAATAGATCAATACTGCTTTTTGGCAAAAGCCGCGCTTTTAGCATGGATGAGTTTGAGTCGCAGTTAAAATTTCATAAAATTAAATTGGTAACAGAGTTTGATGAAAATGTTGCTTTGGTCGTTGATGGTAAAATGATGACGCCATATGAGCAAAATAGAAGCGATATACTTTATGAAGCAAAATCAAAAGAACTTGAATTTGTTTCTATTGATGTTTTAGAAAAAGAGCTTGCAAAACACATAGATGCTAATACTCTTTTAATGAGTCTTAAATTAAGCCGCAATAAAGAGAGACTTAAAAGTTTTATACAAAATCCTATGATAGACGATGAGCTGTTTTTTAAACTTTTAAAGATGTACTCATGGGGTGGTGAAGATTTTTTTGAAAATGATGATAACCGGGATGTGAGTGCGGCAATTATTTTGCGCTTTTACAAAAACATAGAGCGAAACCACAATGTTCAGTATGCGACAACGGGCTTTATGCATCTTGTTTCTCAGACAACAGACACGCAGCTTTTAAGAGCTATTTCGCTGCTTGAACCAATAAAACATAATTCTAAAATTCAGTTTGAGATTGCCAAGAATATTGGTTGTGATGAAGAGATGCAGGAGTTTTTTTTCAAGAGCGGCAATCCTGAAGTATTTCAAGCGCTCTCTTTAAATAAAAATTTAAAACAAAGCATAATCGAAGAGTTTTCAAAAAATGAAAAACTAGGGACAAATGTGGCGAAAAACATAAAACTAACAGATGAGCTTTTTGAACTCCTTAAAGAGCATAGAGCCGGATTAGCACTCAATGAGAGTTTAACTCTGCAGATGCAAGAGAAGTTACTGGGATACGGTGATGAAGAGATATTATATGCTTTGGCACTCAATGACAATATAGATGAAAAGATTTTAGAACAACTTTTAAAGATTGAAAATAAGAGTATAAAATCAGCTCTGTATCAAAATAGATCAACTCCGGTACATATACTAAAAGAGGCATATAAAAATGCTCAGTATTGCCAAGAGATAGCAAAAAATGAAAATACTCCTGTAGAGATTTTATATCAGCTGCATTTAGATTCAAGATATACTCGTTTTGTGATGCAGAACCCCTCATTTGGTAGACATATACAACAAGAAAACATAGGATGGGAAGTATGAAAGCAACAAGTTTGACAACCGCAATAAACTCTTTGGTAGAGCAGAAAGTACCGACATTTTTATGGGGTGCGCCGGGAATAGGAAAGTCATCCATAGTCAAACAGATAGCTCAAAGCAGAGGAATAGGTTTTATTGATCTAAGACTTGCTCTTATGGACCCTACAGATCTTAAGGGTATTCCCTTTTACGATAAAGAGTCTCATACCGCACTTTGGGCGCCTCCCGCTTTTCTGCCAAAAGAGGGAGAGGGAATTTTATTTTTAGATGAACTAAACTCTGCTGCTCCCAGTGTTCAGGCTTCCGCATATCAGCTTATACTAGATAGAAAAGTAGGTGAGTATGAACTCCCTGACGGCTGGGCAATAGTAGCTGCAGGCAATCGAGAAGGGGATAGAGGGGTAACATATCGCATGCCAAGTCCGCTTGCAAACAGATTTGTCCATTTTGAGATGAGTGTAGATGTTGAAGACTGGCGGTTATGGGCCTATAAAAGCGGCGTAGATGAAAGGGTGATATCTTACATCTCTTATAAAAATGAACATTTGTTCACATTTGATGCAAAAAGCGATATAAAAAGTTTTGCAACGCCTAGAAGCTGGGAGTATGTAAATAGCATACTTGAAAGTAAAATATCTTCCGAATTACTTTTAGATGTTATTAGCGGCGCAGTCGGCAGAGATGTAGCCGTCTCTTTTTTAGCATTTATAAAAGTTATGAAGAGATTGCCTGATATAGAGACTATTTTAAAAACAGGAAGCGGTGAATACAGCGATGAGGTTGATGTTTTATATGCATTAAGTACTGGTTTGGTAAGTGCATATCTTAGAGAGAGCAGTGATGAGAGACTGGATAATTTACTTAAGTATACTCTTGGATTAAAAAGTGAGTTTGCCGTTATAATAGTTCAAGATTTGCAAAGAAACGGCATTACAATGGAGCATTCAGAAGTTTTTAAAGAGTGGGTTGAGAAGTTTGCATATCTTTTAGCTTAGATTTTTAAAACAAAATTAATAAATTTAACTGTAACATAGGCGAGTAATAAATAAATTTTTAAGGAGTTAGTAATGGCTAGAGTAGGTAATTCGATTATAAAAGGTATTGAGGTTTCTGAAATAATAAAACTGTTAAATAAGGCGTATGCGGATGAGTGGTTGGCATACTATCAATACTTTATCGAGAGTAAAGTCGTAAAAGGGATTATGAAAGATGCAGCCATAGCTGAGCTTGACCAACACGCAGCAGATGAGTTAAGACATGCAAATATGGTAGCAGATAGAATCCTTCAGCTTGGAGGAACACCGCTTCTTAATCCAAAAGAGTGGATGAAAAAGACAAACTGCGGTTATGAAGAACCAAAAGATTTTGATGTTGTGGCTATTTTACAAGATGCTATTAAAGGTGAGCAGTGTGCAATTAACACATATTCGAGCATTGTTGATTTAACAAGAGATAAGGATATTGTAACTTATGATATTGTTTCTCAAATCTTAGCTGATGAGGTTGAACATGAAGAGGATCTTCAAGCACTTCATGATGATATTACAGAATTTGTAGGGGATCTTAAAAAGAGCCTTAAAAAGTAATCTTTATATCAAAGGGATTCTCTCTTTGATGTAAAAAATAGAAAAAGAGACCTCCCTATTATGTCAAACATTCAAGACAAAATTTCTCAAGCAAAATCTAAACTTTTAGTAAATTATCCTTTTTTCGGTTCACTTGCCGCAAAACTCGAGTTAATTCAAAACGATGACATACAAAGCTTTAAAAGCAATGGCATAAAGCTTGAGTATAACAGCGATTTTTTAGAAAGGTTAGAAAGCAGCCAGATGGAATTTGTTTTTGCAAATGGAGCAATGCATGCTTCACTTGCCTATGAATCCAGAAAAAATCGTAGAAGTGGTTGGTTATGGCAGTTGGCAACAGATTATGCTATTAATGATATGTTGGTCGAAAACGGCTTAGAGCGTCCCGATGAAGCTCACTACTCAAAGAGATTTAGCGGTATGTATGCCGAGGAGATTTATGCAGAACTAAAAGAGGATATCCTCCGAGATGAGTTAGAGTATGAAGCAGATGATACAGATGAGAAGAAAAATAATCAGAGGGAACAAAACACTCCGCAAAAGACGGATACTTTGAGTGAACAGCTCTTCGAAGAGTTTGCAAAAGCAAAACTTGAAGATGAGGCAAAAAGCGGGGAGATACCTGTTGGAATAAGAAGATTTTTTACCATTGCCTCTGAGGGTAAAATAGATTGGCGTAATGAATTAAGAGTTGCTCTTGAGAGATTTCATAAAGATGACTATACTCTTCTGCCTCCAAGCAAAAAATTTCTTCATCTTGGTATCTACTTGCCCTCATGCATTAGTCAGAGATTTAAGCTCGTTGTAGCGGTTGACAGTTCAGGATCGGTTGATGAGAAGCTTTTAAATGAGTTTTTAAATGAGTTAAACTTTTTGATGAATATAATTCCAAATTATCAGATAGATTTGTTGGTTTGTGATAATAAGATTCACTCACATACTACTTTTTACAGTGGCGATAATTTGGAATTGAATTTAAAAGGCGGAGGCGGCACAGATTTTAGGCCTGTTTTTGAATTTATAGAGAATGAACTAGAAGATGTAAAACTGCTTTTGTATTTTACGGATTTAGACGGAATTTTTCCAAATAATGAACCAAACTATGAAGTAAAGTGGATAGTGCCAAAAGAGGTGTATACTCCTTTTGGTGCAGTGATTATATTAGAATAGCTTATAAAAATTTGGAGTTTATGATGCAAAATATCAATAACTGGCATAGTTTAGATCAAAATGATGTCTTAAATAAACTTAACAGTTCAGAAGATGGCTTGAGCAGTGAAGAGGCTGAGGCAAGACTCAAAAAATATGGACCCAATAAGCTTCAAGAAGAGAAAAAAAAGAGTCTTATCGTTCGTTTTTTAATGCAGTTTAACAATCTTTTGATCTATGTACTGCTCGCTGCTGCAGTTGTTACGGCTCTGCTTGATCACACAATAGATACAGTTGTTATTTTGGGTGTAGTTGTCATCAATGCCATTATCGGCTTTATTCAAGAAAACAGAGCCCAAAATGCGATGGATGCTATAAAAAAGATGTTGGCATTTCAAGCAACAGTTCTTCGAGATGGGAGTAAACAAAAGATAGACAGTCAATCTTTAGTTATTGGCGATATAGTATTTATGAAGCCAGGCGATAGAGTTTTAGCAGATATAAGATTGCTTGAAGCACACGGATTTAGTGCACAAGAAGCGCCTTTGACTGGAGAGTCTGTCGCAGTTGAGAAGAGTTCAAAAAAAGTTGCTTCTGATGCAATAATAGCAGACAGATCTTCGATGGTATTTGCCGGAACTACGATAGCCGGCGGACAGGCTAAAGGTGTTGTTATATCTACGGCAAACAACACGGAACTCGGTCGTATAAGCAAAATGCTTAGCAGTGTTGAAGTTTTAACTACCCCTTTAGTCGAACAGATGGATAAATTTGCCAAATATTTGACTTTTTTTATATTGTCATTTTCTCTGCTTATTTTTTTAATAGGACATTTTGTAAAAGGGTTGCCTTTTAATGAAGCTTTTATGGCAGTTATTGGTCTTTTTGTTGCCGCAATTCCGGAGGGGCTGCCTGCTGTTTTAACTATAACGCTTGCAGTAGGCATACAGGCTATGGCGAAGCGAAATGCAATTGTAAGACAGCTGCCCGCTATAGAGACCATAGGATCTGTTTCGATTATATGTTCAGATAAAACAGGGACACTTACTCAAAATGAGATGATGGTAAGCAGCGTTGTTACATATAAGGAGGATTTTAAAGTAGACGGTGCAGGATATGAGCCGATTGGAAATTTTTATATAAAAAATGACAAGGTTGATATAAATAAACATGAAATATTAAATTTTTTAGCAAAAGCATCGCTTTTGTGCAGCGATACTTTGTTAAAAAAAGAGGAAGAGTCTTGGAAGATAGAGGGAAGTCCGACAGAGGGAGCCTTGATCACATTTGCCCATAAAATAGGTTTTGATGCAGATGAAGTTAGAAGGGCTTTTAAACGAGATGATATGATCCCTTTTGATTCAAAACATAAATTTATGGCAACGCTAAATCATAGCCATGAGGGCGAGTCGCTAATTGTTATCAAAGGGGCGGCTGAAATCATTATAAAAATGTGTCAGTATGAGTATATAGATAAAAACAGCAAAAAAGAGATAAACACCGCTTACTGGGAAGATAAAGCAAAGGAGTTGGCTTCTGAGGGGCAGAGAGTTTTAGCGCTTGCTTATAAAAAAGTGCCACATGATAAATCAGCGCTTGATTTTGCTGATTTAAAAGACGAGCTAATTTTAGTTTCACTTTTTGGACTTATAGATCCTCCGCGTCCAGAAGCAATAGAGGCACTAAAAGAGTGTTACAGTGCAGATATAGATGTAAAAATGATAACGGGAGATCATCTTTTAACTGCAACTGCAATAGGAAGAACTATAGGACTTAAAAATTGTGAAAATGTTTTAAGCGGGGCAGATATAGAAAAGATGAGTGACAAGGAGTTACAGAGCGCAGTTTTACAAACTGATATATTTGCCAGAACTACGCCTGAGCATAAGTTACGACTTGTCAAAGCTTTTCAGGCACACTCAAAGATTGTAGCCATGACGGGTGATGGTGTAAATGATGCTCCCGCGCTAAAGAGAGCAAATGTTGGTATAGCTATGGGTAAAAGCGGTACGGAGGCTGCAAAAGAATCAAGTGAATTTGTTTTGACGGATGATAATTTTGCTTCAATTGTAAGTGCAATCAAAGAAGGAAGAAAAGTTTATGACAATATAAAAAAGGTTATAAGCTGGACACTGCCTACAAACGCTGCTGAAGCTTCGGTTATCATAGTTGCTATATTTTTTGGAATGGTTATGCCAATCACTCCCATCCAAATACTTTGGGCAAATATGATAACAGCGATTACTTTAGGAATAGCACTGGCGTTTGAAGATGAAGATAAAAATATCATGAAAAGAAGTCCAAGAGCTATTGATGAACCACTTCTTAGCAGAGATCTTATCTGGCATATTATTTATGTTACATTTTTGTTTTTAATAGGTGTCTTTGGTGCTTACTATTATGCAGTGCAGAGCGGAGCAACTATAGAGTATGCAAGAACTTTGGCGTTAAATGTTTTGGTTTTTTTAGAGATTTTTCATCTTTTATATATTAGAAATTTAAATATCATTGATTTAAAATTAAAAGATATATTGGCAAACAGAGTTGTTTGGAGCGCAATATCTATAATAGTTGTTGCACAAATAGCTATAACATATGTTGGATTTTTACAAAAAGTTTTTGCAACTAACTCTTTAGAGCTCTTTGATTTAATTCTTATATTTGTAATATGTATTTTTGTTTTTGTGCTTTTAGAGAGTGAAAAACAGATAAGATTAAGAGTATTTTCAAAGTCATTATAAACTTTTTTATATTATTGTATAATTTTTTATGAATTATTTAAAAGATATTATTGAAAAATTAGAATCAAAACAGAATGTTTTTTTAACAGGTGGGGCAGGAGTCGGAAAGACTACTATTACAAAAAATATTATAAACTATTATGAAAATGAGGCAAAAAAAGTTGCAAAACTTGCTTCGACCGGAATGGCTGCAACGCTTATAAACGGACAAACACTGCATAGTTTTTTCGATCTGGCAATAGCTGGCAATTTAAAAGAGTTAGAGCGAAACGGTAAGCTGGAGCTTAGTAAAAAAGTTAAGAAGCTAATCTCCAGTATGGATTTGATAGTAATAGATGAGATCTCTATGGTGAGTGATGCTCTTTTAGATATGACACACCTTAGACTGCAACAAAGTGACTTTAAAGGTTCACTTTTGGTTGTCGGTGATTTTTTGCAACTTCCTCCCGTTGTAAGAGGTTTTGAAGAGGTTAAATTTGCATTTGAATCTCTCTTGTGGGAAACATTTAAGTTTAAAACAGTTGAATTGAGACATATTTATAGAACAGATGATAAAGATTTTATAGAGCTTTTGGCAAAAGTGAGGAGTGGTTTTATAGATGAGAGAGTGCATAATTCACTTAATGAGTTTATAAAACCTTTGCCTGAAGATTTGAGTGAGTTTACCTTTTTATTTGGTAAAAATATTTCTGCATCGATTCATAATAGAAACCAGTTAGAATTTGTAGATGGTGAGTTGTATAAAAAAGATGCTCAAATAATTAAGCATGTAAAAAGTACAAAAGATGCAGAGATAGAGCGTTTTATAAATGATGCTAGAATAGAAAAAGAGTTGGAGTTAAAGGTAGGCGTTCCTGTGCTTTTTACAAGGAATGCCTGGAACTATTTTAACGGTGAACGCGCAATTGTGATAAAGATAGAGAGTGATTTTGTATATGTTCAAAAAAGTAATGCAGTTGTTGTAAAACTTGAAGCAATTTCTCAAAGTAAAAGTGTATGGAAGGAAAAAAATATTGAAGGAAAAAAAGAGATAGTTGAAGAGAGTATCTTTAGTATTTACCAATATCCCATAAAACTAGCTTACGCTATTACTATACACAAATCACAGGGAATGAGCATAGAAGATTTGATTATAGAGACAAATGAGATCTTTGCACCTTCACAGTTTTATGTAGCAATTTCAAGAAGTTCAAACCCAAAAAGATTAAATCTTATCGCTCCAAAAAGGCAGTGGAGAGATATAATTTTTGTAAATAAAAAGGCTTTAGAGTTTAGTAAAACTATATAAATTTTTTTAAATCATTAAATGAATGAATTTTATCGGCTTTTAAATCGTAAATATTGAAATCAAACTCAATCTCTGCTTTTTCTGTGAAATTTTTAATTTCTTCTTGAATTAGAGAGCTTTTGTTAACCTCATTTTGAAGCAGAATAATAAAATCATTTGCTCTTATCCTAAATATTAGACTCTCTGCAAAAAGAGTGCAAAGAAGTTTTGCAAAATTTTTAAGTGTTTCATCTCCTTTGTCCCAGCCATGCTTTTTGTTATATATATCAAATTTATGTAAGGATATAACTATTGATTTTTTATATTTTAAAGTATCATTGTTATTTATCAGGGTTGTTTCTAAATATTTTATATTATATAACTCCGTAACGGCATCTTTGTAGAAGTAGACAAACCTCTGCTGCTCAATTTCTGTTATAGGAGTTTGGTTGAAATCATTAGTTATTTCTATATTTGAGAGAGCCTTGATGGCGGCATCTACAACTTCGGGGTGATAATGAATTTTACTTAGAGATTTAAGTTCTGCTAGAGCGTCGTTTACACTCTTTTTATGTTTGTATATTCTGTTTGTTGTCATGGCATCAAATGCATCGGCAACCATCATGATTCTTGAGAGTTCGGGTATATCGTTGCCTGAAAGACCATCAGGATAGCCGCTTCCGTCATACTTCTCATGGTGGTATTTAATAATACGCGAGATATCTTCAAACATCGGAATATTTTTAAGCATTTTTACGCCGACATTGACATGCTCTTTAATAAGGTTATATTCCAGTTTGGATAGTTTATCCGGCTTTAGCAAAATAGAATCCGGTGTCGCAATTTTCCCGATGTCATGCAGAGTTGCCGCTTTAAAAAGAAGTTCGCACTCTTGCATGCTATATCCCATCTCTTTTGCTATAAGAAGTGAATATTTTGCAACTCTTTGGGAGTGCCCTGCCGTATATGAGTCCCTCTGTTCAATCATAGAAACCAGTGCATAAACAAAATTTTCATAATCTTTTATTTTTTGTTCTTCTTGTTTATGCAATTTTTCAGATTTTTCAATAACTTCTTTAGTTTTTAAATTTAGCATATATCTAAAAAAAGCAACTGCCCCAGTCAAAATTATTAGGAACGCTATTGCTATTACAAAAACAACTTTTAACCAAGTCGGAATATTGAAAACCTCTTTTGTGCTTAACCACTTTTGAATGGATTTGTAATAGAGAGACTCTTTGTTTTGCTTAAGTTCTTTAATGTGTAAATCTATTTTGTCTGCAATTTGGCGAGTATCAATTGCATTTGCAAAAGCAAATTTTATAGCCGCAGGGTTTAAGAGTATGGGTGTCTCTTTGAGGTTATATCTCTCTTTTTGAAGTTCTCCAAAATATCTATTGACAACGACAGCATCAGCCATACCTTTTTGAACTAAAGAGAAAGCCTCATCATAATTTTTAGTTAAAATAAATGTCGGTTTTACTCCAAAAAGTTTAAATGTTTCTTGAATCTGTTCTTGTTGAATACTGTGTTCAAGCAGGGCTGTTTTTTTGCTATTAAGATCAAGTATGGAGGAGATTTCATTTTTTTTATTTGTGAAAACAACTGACCAGTTAGAGAGAATAATCTCTTTGTTAAATTTAAAGTGTTTTTCTCTCTCTTTTGTGTAGGCGACATCGGGCATTATATCGATCTTACCCTCTTCAAGCATCAAAAGGCACTCCCGCCATTCACACTTTACATATTTAAGATGCCACTTCTCTTTGCTTGCAATCTCATCTAAAATATCAACAAAAAATCCCGAAGGTTTATTGTTTACATCTAAAAATATTTTTGGAGGGTTGTTATAGATACCGACTCGAAACTCTTTCGTCTCACTGGCTATGATTGTCGTAAGAAAAAACAGTATTGTAAAAAATAGTTTCATAAAACTATTTTACAATAAAAAAACAGTATGTATATTTTTTACATACTGTCTAAAAAAACTTATAATTTTTCGCTGTTTTTCGCTAAATACTCTGCAACGCCTTCAGTTGAAGCTTTCATACCTTCATCGCCTTTTTGCCATCCTGCTGGACAAACTTCGCCATGCTCGTCAGTAAACTGCATAGTATCAACCATACGAATCATCTCATCTATGTTTCTTCCAAGAGGGAGATCATTGATTACAGCATGACGAACTATACCTTTGCCGTCAATCAAAAATGATCCGCGAAGTGCTACAGAATCGCCAAAAAGTACATCATAATCTTTAGAAATTTGCTTTGTCAAGTCTGCAACAAGCGGGTACTTGATTCTGCCTATGCCACCTTTTTCAACAGGAGTCTCTCTCCATGCAAAGTGTGAAAATTGGCTGTCTACGGAAACGCCGATAACATTTACGCCACGACTTTTAAATTCATCAATTCTGTGTGAAAATGCAATAATTTCAGATGGACAGACAAAAGTAAAATCTAACGGGTAAAAGAAAAGTACTGTACCTTTTTCACCAAAATTTTCAGATAATTTGAAATTTTCAACTATTGAGCCATCAGCCAAAACTGCTGTTGCTGTAAAGTCTGGAGCCGGGTTTGTTACTAACATATTAAATCCTTAATTTTTATTAATTTGACAATATTGTAACAGAAAGTTTGTTAATAAAAATTCAATAATTTTAAATTGTCATATAACTTAAGATTGAATCAAATTTCGATATACTTTCGATGATTTATAGAGCTTGACTCTATATTTCAATAAGGAAAATCGATGACAAAAGAAGCAAATGCTCTTAAAGAGTATATTTTCACTTCAGAGTCTGTAACAGAAGGGCACCCTGATAAGATGGCAGATCAAATCAGCGATGCAATTCTGGATTATATTATTGAGAGAGATACTTCCGCACATGTTGCGTGTGAGACATTGGTATCAAATGGATTTTGTATAATAGCAGGCGAACTGAAGACAACGACATATGCACCGATGCAAGATATTGCCCGTAAGGTTGTCCAAGAGATTGGTTATACTGATGCAACATATGGTTTTGATTATCGCTCCGCAGCTGTTTTAAATGCTGTCGGAGAGCAGTCGCCTGATATTAGTCAAGGTGTTGATCAAGAAGGTGGTGAGATAGGAGCAGGTGATCAAGGGCTTATGTTTGGATATGCTTGCCGTGAAACCGATGTGCTTATGCCTCTTCCTATATATTTAGCGCACCGATTGACTCAAAGATTGGCTGAGGTTCGCAAAGAGGGAATTATCCCATATCTTCGTCCTGACGGTAAAGCACAAATCAGTATTAAATATATAGGAGATAAACCTGTTTTTGTTGATACGGTAGTAGTTTCCACTCAACATGCTCCTGATATCTCTCAAGAGAAGATACATGAAGATGTGATAAATGAAGTAATAAAATATGTCATTCCTGCAAAGCTTATGAGTGATAAAACTATATTTCATATTAATCCAACCGGAAAATTTGTTATTGGCGGTCCTCAAGGCGATGCAGGGCTAACCGGCAGAAAAATCATAGTTGACACATACGGTGGAAGCTGCCCTCATGGCGGAGGCGCATTTAGCGGAAAAGATCCGACCAAAGTAGATAGGAGTGCTGCTTATGCGTGCCGCCATGTAGCTAAAAACCTGGTTGCAGCGGGTGCCTGTGATAAAGTGACTCTGCAAATTGCTTATGCAATAGGTGTTGTTCAACCGGTTTCTATTATGGTAGATACTCATAATACAGCAAAGGTTCAAGAGAAAAAAATTGAAGCATGCGTTAAAGAACTTTTTGATCTCTCTCCTAAAGGAATTATAAAATCACTAAATCTTTTACGACCGATTTTTAGAAAAACAGCTACATATGGTCATTTTGGAAGAGAAGATGAAGATTTTACTTGGGAAAAAACAGATAGAGTTGAAGATATAAAAAATTATTTAAAAATTTGATAATAATTATTATCAAAAATATAATTTTATAAAAATATTTTAATGCAAAAAGTGTAACAAAAACGAATTATTACACCTTTAAAGAAGATTTTTTAGCTATCTTTAAAAATCTTCTGTTAAACTTACTTCGAAATTAAAACTAGGAGAATCCTAATGGCAGTAATTATTGGTGATACATGTATTAACTGTGGTGCTTGTATAGATGAGTGCCCGGTAGAAGCAATTGTAGATGAAGATGATAATCCAACGGGTGAAGAAACATACTATGTATACGGAAATAAATGTGTAGAGTGTGTTGGTTATCATGACGAACCGGCATGTGCTACTGCGTGTCCAACTGAAGGATGTATTACTTGGGATGCTGTTGGTGAGAGTCCAGCACACCGTGAAGATATTACAGATGATATGCGTGGAATCGGCAAAGCTGTAGTAGAATAATCTTTTTCTAAATAGCGCAAAGTGTTATAACACTTTGCGCTATTTTCTTTTCTTTTATCCAAACTTTTCAATAAATTTTTTATTTTAATTAAAAATAGATACTTTTTAGGTATAATTCCATCTTAATTTTATATATTTAACAGGAGATTTGATGGAACGCACACTATCAATAATAAAACCAGATGCCGTTGCTAAAGGTGTTATCGGTAAGATTTTAGATCGTTTTGAGAGCAATGGTCTAAAAATAGCAGCAACAAGAAAAATACAACTTTCTCGTGCAGATGCGGAAGCTTTTTACGCAGTTCACTCTGAGAGACCTTTTTTTGGTGATCTAGTTGATTTTATGATTAGCGGTCCAGTAGTTGTTTCAGTTCTTGAGGGTGAAAATGCAGTAATAAAAAACCGTAATCTTATGGGTGCAACAAACCCTAAAGAGGCTGAAGCTGGAACAATTCGCGCAGATTTTGCTGAAAATATAGATGCTAATGCTGTTCATGGAAGTGACTCTGCTGAAAATGCAGCTATTGAAATAGCTTTCTTTTTCTCTGAGAGAGAAATTTCTTAATTGATAAAAAAACATTTAAATAAAGAGAGTTAAATTCCCTTTATGAAAATAGTATTACGAAAAGTAAGCAATACACCGCTGCACTTTGAAGTTAAATCTGATAAAATAACTTTTAAAGGTTATTTACAGTATCATGCCAATAAATTAATTTTGTTAAAAGCAAAATTAAGTGGTAATATTGACACAGATTGTGATGTTTGTGCTGATAAGTTTAATTTAAATGTGGATGAAGATATAGAATTTTTTATTTCAGACGGCATTTATAAAAACAGTGAAGATACCCTTTTATTAGATATTGTAGAATCATTAAATTCTATTATAGATTTAGAAGAGCTTATGAACTCAGAAATTGAGCTTATCAAAAGTGATTATCATAGATGTGAAAAGTGTGAAAATATTATTTCTGAACAAGAAATATTTTAGACAATGCGTGTTTTCTCTGCTAAAAGAGTAAACATTAGTGCCACAGAGGCAAAAGTAGTAAAATGAGCTTTTTGCTTATATTGCTTTTTAAATAAACAAAAAATGAAAGGAAAATAATATGGCAGTACCAAAAAGAAGAGTTTCTCATTCACGCTCAGCGAAAAGAAGAACTCACTATAAAATATCTTTAGCTCGTCCGATTAAGGATAAAGATGGAACATACAAGCTTCCACACCACATTAACCCAACGACTGGTGAGTATAAATAGCAAATGATAAAGATTGCTGTTGATGCAATGGGCGGGGACTTCGGTCCTAAGCCAATTGTAGAAGGTTGTTTACAAGCTCTTAAAAAGAAACAATTTGTTCCTATTTTTGTAGGTAAAAAATCAGAAATTTTACCTCTGTTACCAAAGCGTTATAGAGATAAGATTTCTATAGTAGAAGCTGATGATGTCATATCTATGGACGATGCTGCAACTGATGCAGTAAAAAGAAAAGAGAGCACAATTTATAAAGCTATTGAATTAGTAAAAAATGGTGAAGCTCAGGGAGTCGTCTCTGCCGGACACAGTGGGGCTACAATGACTTTGGCAACTCTTAGACTGGGACGATTAAAAGGTGTTTTAAGACCTGCATTAGTAACATTTATGCCGACAAAAAATTCTCGTAAATCATCAGTTTTACTGGATGTTGGAGCTAATGTAGATTCAAAAGCTGAACATCTGTTGCAATTTGCCGTAATGGGCGGCTGTTATGCTGAGGATATGTTTGGTATTGAAGTTCCATCAATTGGGCTTTTGGCAAATGGAGAAGAGAAGAGCAAAGGAAATGATGTTACAAAAGCAGCATTTAAACTGCTTGAAGGTTATAAAGGCTTTAAAGGCAATGTAGAAGGAAATGATATTTTCAATGCAAGCTGTGATGTTATAGTATGTGACGGTTTTGTGGGGAATTTGGTTTTAAAAGCATCAGAAGGTGTGGCTTCAACTATAAGCGGTTTAATCAAAGAGTATATTAGAAAATCTCCAATAGCTATTACAGGAGCACTTTTAATGAGAAAAGTCTTTAAATTGCTTAAAAAACAGATGGATTATGCAGAGGTAGGCGGCGCTCCGCTTATAGGAATCCAGGGCTGTGTAATTGTGGGACATGGCAAGAGTAATCCAAAAGCTATTAAAAATGCAATTTTTCAAGCAATTAATTATGTTGATACAGGTGTAAATGAACATATTGTTCAACGCTTAGAAGCACTAAAAAACAAGGAAATTTAATGGCATATGCTGCATTTCGTTCTATAGGAGGTTACGCTCCTAGTAAGATACTCTCAAATGAAGATTTGTCGAAGATGGTCGATACATCAGATGAGTGGATAACAAAAAGAACAGGCATAAAAGAGAGGCGTATCGCTGCAAATGATGAATTTACAAGTGATATGGGTGTTAAAGCTGCACAAAAAGCAATTGAGAGAAGCGGCATAGATAAGAGTGAAATTGATATGATTGTATGTGCAACAATTTCACCTGACTATTTTTGTATGCCTTCTACTGCTACAATAATTTCCACAAAATTGGGTCTTGAAAATGTTACTGCATTTGATATTTCTGCGGCATGTACAGGGTTTGTATATATTTTGTCAATAGCAAAAGCTTTTATAGAGTCGGGTATGAAAAAAAATATTCTTATAGTTGGTGCTGAAAAACTCTCTGCAATAACTGACTACAGCGATAGAGGTACATGTATCCTTTTTGGTGATGGTGCAGGTGCAGCAATAATAAGTGCAACAGACAATAAAGAAGAGGCAATTATAGATATTCATACCGGAGCTGATGGTAGATTTGCAGATTTGCTTATGACTCCAAACGGCGGAAGCGGTTCTGCTCATGACTCATTAGAGCAAGAAGCATCAAGCTGCTTTATGCAAATGAAAGGAAATGAAACTTTCAAAGTTGCCGTTAAAACTTTAACAAAAGATGTTGTTGATATATTAAATGAAAATAATATCCAAGGTTCTGATATTAAACATTTTGTACCCCATCAAGCAAATTATAGAATTATAAAAGCTGTCGGCGATGCTTTAAAGTTAAAAGATGAACAGATAGTTATTACAGTTGAAAAGTATGGAAATACATCAGGCGCTTCCATACCTATGGCAATAAATGAAATTTATGAAAACGGAACACTTAAAGCAGGCGAGTTAATGCTCTTAGATGCTTTTGGCGGTGGGCTTACTTGGGGATCAGCTCTTGTACCATTTTCGCCATTGAGAAAATAAAAGCTGTTTTAAATATTTTGCTTGATTTTAAATAAAATCAAGCAAAGAAGAAAGATTTGCTAGAAGAGTATATTTATCCCTGCATACCATGTTTTACTATATTCAGCGTCTATGCCATGATTATTTCCTCTTTCCATTAAAAAACGATAACCTGCTTCTACCTCAATGTTTTCAACTACTCCAACTATTGCACCTGCTTGACCGCCATAATGAAAACCGCTTAGATTGATTCCATCACCTTTAATACGAGAATATCCAGCTACCGGTCCTGCATAAAGAGAAAATGTATCCTCAATTATCGGTAATATAAAATCATAAGCAAGAGAAAGTTGATGATTAGAATCAAAATTGTCATCACCGCTGTCAACATAAGTATATCTTGCAGATACACGAGAATTATCATAATAATGACCCAGTGTAAAAGAGTATTGTGTGTCATCAACCCTTGTTTTTTCTGTTGATGATTCCATTCTAAGTTCTGTATTTCCAGCATTAAAACTGAAATAATCTTTATTTTCAGCACTTGCAAGTGCCGTTACTATCAGTAAACAAAAAGCCACTCTTTTCATTTTATTCCTCCATTAATTATTACTATTACTTTACGATAACTTCTCTTGTTTATTTATTAAAGCATTTATAACTTTTTTATAAAATTCTTCTATGTCAGGAAGATTTAAATCAGCTTCTCTTAGTTTTTCTCCCCACATTGGATTTGGAAAATAACTGTCATTTTCAAATCTTGCCATTACATGTATGTGAACACGAGGAAGCATATTCGCAAAAGATGCCATATTGATTTTTGTTGGATTGTAATATTTTCTCATCTCAAACTCTATTATGTCATAAACTTCCCATAGTCTGCTTCTTAAATCTTTTGGAAGGTCCCCTAGCTCTATATAGGGCTCCTTTGTAAAGATTTTAAGCCATGGAATTTCGCTTTTTTCTGTTTCAATAAAAAAATCATTATCTTCGTAAATAGTCATATTTTTTCTTTTTGAGTAATTATATCGTTTTTGTGAAAGTTGAAGAGTATAGGGTGAAAAAACCCGAAATTAGTTTCGGGTTTGAGGTTTTTAAAAAAGATTCTTAATCTCTGTTTCTATTGCGGTTTCTGTCGCTGCTGCCTGAACGGTTTCTCTCTGCGCTAGAGTTGCTGCCTCTATATCCACCACCTGAACGGCTTTTTTCTCCTGAACGACTTCTCTCACTACTGCCGCCTGAACGACTTCTGTTTCCACGAAAGCCTCCACGACTGCCGCTTTTGCCTCTTGTATCTTTTCTGTTGCCTGCTCTCTCTAGTATTGCAGCTAATTTATCAGCTGGAATACCGATAGTGTTTGGACCGGCTATTGTTTGTTTGTCTAAAATCATAGATACAAGTTTAAACATAATAGTCTCTTCATCTATATCTTGTTTTAACAGATCAAGAACCTGATGTGCTTCATCATAAATTTTTTGATCTTCTATATTTGTAACAATAGATTTTAGATTATTTGCTCTTAAATCATTTTTGCTTGGAACAAATGCGTGAGTCATAGTGGTTCCGATTTTTGTCTTAATACGCTGAAGCTCTTTAAATTCTAGCGGAGTCAAAAGTGTGATCGCTTTACCTTTTGTTCCTGCACGCCCTGTTCGCCCGATTCTATGAACATAAGATTCAGGGTCAAATGGAATATGGTAGTTAAATACATGCGAGATGTTATCTACATGGATACCGCGAGCGGCAACATCAGTAGCAACCAAAACATTGACATTATTGTTTTTAAAACCTTTTATTACAGTTTCACGCTGACGCTGCTCCATATCTCCATGTAAGCCGTTTGCCAAATATCCCGCATTTGAGAGAACATTTGAGAGTCTGTCAACTTCGCTTTTTGTTCTACAAAAAACAACCGCTTTTTTACAATCTTCAGAATCCATAAGGCGAATAATTGCATCATCTCTCTCATGCTCATCAATCACATAGTACTCTTGGTTGATGTCTGTGTTTGTTGTCTCACCCTGTGTAATACTAATAAACTCAGGATTATCCAAGATTCTCTCAGCAAGAAGTTTGATAGGTTTTGGCATAGTAGCTGAGAAGAGAAGTGTTTGACGATTTGAAGGAAGATAAGAGAATATTTCGTTAATATCATCTAAAAATCCCATATCAAGCATCTCATCTGCTTCATCAAGAACGACGATGCTAGGAGCAAAATCTTTTAACAGGTTCTTCTTAAGAATGTCAAGAAGTCTTCCCGGAGTAGCAACAACAACGCTCGCACCTCTTTGGATAAGGTCGATTTGTCTGTTGTATGAGCTGCCGCCGTAAACTGTTACTGTTCTGGCACCTATATTTCTTCCGTATTTAAAGAGCTCGTCACTGACTTGGGTTGCAAGTTCACGAGTCGGAGTGATAACAAGTATGCCTACGCCGTCTTTTGTGTCTATGTTGTTTAGTGCAGGAAGACCGAAAGCCGCTGTTTTACCTGTTCCAGTATGTGCTTGACCTACAATATCACGACCTGCTAGTACGAACGGTATTGCAGCTGCTTGAATAGGACTTGGAATCGTAAATCCAGCATCCTTGATACTGCGAAGTATCTCTTTTTTTAATCCTAGATCATCAAATGTGATCGCTTTTTCTTCTGTTTTTGTTTGTGCATTTTCTTGCATCGTTTTCCTTTAGATAGGAGCTGATACAAGCATGTCATTAATGACAAGGCACCTTCCCCTAAAATATTTAGCGAATTATACCCAAATATATTTTGTTTTTAATTTAAATAAATTATATTTGAAATTAGTTAAGTTTATATTGTGTAGAAAAATACAATAAAATAAATTTATATTTAATCATTATTTTAAGTAATTAAGGAGAAGTTACATAGTTTTTAATTTTTAGATATTATTATAAAAATATAAATATGACAAACAAAGGAGATAATTTATAAATGCAAATACAAACTCAATACAATTATGAAAAAACATGGAGAACAACAAATGAAGATGATCTTTTAAAGATAATAGAAGAGGAGGTTGGAAATGCTGATCCAAAAGGTACTCTTGATTATGTAAAAGAAGTTATAAAAAAAGGCAAAACCATAATGGTTGGCAACTGTAAATTTAGAGAGGAAAAAAAATGACAAATGATATTGCAAAATTAATTTTAAGGCTCACTGTTAGTATTATGATGCTTTTTCACGGGCTTGAGAAGATTATTAACGGCATAGGTGGGGTAAAACATTTAACAACAAGCGCGGGATTTCCAGAATTTTTTGCTTACGGTGTATATGTAGGTGAGATAATAGTACCTATTTTTATACTGCTTGGAGCCTATGCTCGAGCAGCATCTTTGGTTTTGGCGCTGAATATGATGTTTGCTATCTTTTTAGCATATGGAAATTCACTATTTTCATTAGGCAAGCATGGCGCACCGGTTTTTGAGCTTCCTTTTTTATATCTTATTATGTCGATTTTGATATTTATGCTTGGAAGCGGAAAGTATGCGTTAAATAGTAAATAGCCATTAGGGGTGCGGTACTTTGATTTTGGAATTAAGACTCCATCCGATAAGTACCATAGCTATAAGTACAATGTAAGGCGATATAAATCCATACGCTGCGCCTAAATAGACAAACCAAAGTAAAATTGCACCAAGGGGAGTAGGAACGCCTGTAAAAAATTTCTCAACTTCCCCTGCATCTGCATTTATGTTAAATTGTATAAGTCTTCTAAGTCCTGATATTACATAGTATATGCTTACTGCTCCGGCAATGGCAACCAATAAACCAGAAAAACTGCTGTTATAAACAGCTTGAAAAATTAAAAATACCGGAACAAGAACAAAACTTAAAAAATCTGCAAAACTATCTAGCTGTACTCCAAATTCATTTGAGAGATGATACTTTCTGGCAATTTTGCCGTCAAATATATCAAAAGCTCCACCCACCCATGCCAAAATAACAGCTGCAAAAAAATTGTTTTGAGTAATAAAATAAGTAGCTAAAAGTCCTGCTGTAATATTTACAAAAGTAAACAAATTTGCCAGGTTAAAATGAGATGTGTCGGTAAATAAAAATTTCATAATATAGCCTAATTAAAATATATAAAATTATACCAAAATTTACGAAAGCGCACTATTTATAAAATTTAAGAAAAATAAAAATATTAATAATTCTATAAGTTGATATTGATTATCATTTCTAAGTTAAATATAAATTAGAAAAGAGTCTTTATGAATAATTTAAGAAAAAATATTTTTACGGCTTGTGCTTTGACATCATGTGCTATAGCTGTAGCTAATGAAAATGTAAATATTGCACAAAACGAGATTTCAAATATAGGTGAAATGTTTGAAAATGGCAGAATGTCGGGTGAAATAAGATCTATGTACGCAGGATACAATAAAAAACAAGCAGGTGAAAATGATATATATGCTACTGCGCTTGGCGGTTATTTAAAATATGAATTAGCAACTTTAAAAGGTTTGAGTGCTGCTGCAGCTTTTTCAATATCTCATGATATAAATTTTGCAACAGGGGAGGAGAGTGTAAAACAAAATCCTGAACTCTCCTCATCAGAAGGCAAATATACAGTTCTTAGTGAAGCGTATCTCAATTATAGTTATGATAGTTTTAATTTTCGTGCAGGTCGTCAATTGATTGACACTCCTTTAGCTGACAGTGATGATATTAGAATGATAGCAAATACTTTTGAGGCTTATATTGCAACCTATCAGTTTTCCAATTTTAATTTTATAGCAGGAAATCTTCAAAAATGGCAGGGTGTTGACACAGGTCTAGATGATGAATGGATAAAAACAGGAGAAGATGGAACATGGTTTGGCGGTATAATGTACAGTGATGGGATTATAGAAGCGAATGCATGGTATTATAATATAACAAAACTTACAAATGCCGCTTATTTTGATATAGCTTTAAATTATGAAATAGATAGTGACATATCTATTTCAGGAGCTTTTCAATATCTAAATGAAAAAGAGATAAGCAGCAGTGGCACAAAAGCTGATATTTATGGTGCATCTGCAGAATTTTCGGCACATGGGTTGATTTTAGGGGCAGCTTATAATAAATCTGAAAAAAAAGCGAATAAAGAGAGTTTTAGCGGATTTGGAGGCGGAACACTTTTCACAAATATGGATACGATGATTTTGGATGAAATAACATATAATGATAAAGCAGAAGCATTAGTGGGAAGTATCGGTTATGAGATAAATAATTTGATGTTTATGTATGCTTATGGCGATTTTGACAGCAATAAGGCTCATATCGTAGAACAAAATATAGGTATTGAATATAGCTTGATTGAAGACAGCTGCTCACTCCGCGCAATTTTTGTAAATCAAAAAGATAAAGAAAATGTGCTAAAAACAGAAAATGATTGGGATAGGTTTGAGTTGATGGCTGCATATCGTTTTTAATTTAACCGATATTTAACATGATATTTATTATCATTAATAAAAAGATAAGAAGAAAATATGTCTAATAAAACAAAAAAATTAAGTGATTGCAAAAAAGCTTGTATTGTTAAAGTTGTTAAGCTTAATGGTGTTTCAGAGTTGAAACAGAGGCTGATATCTTTTGGAATCATGAAAAATGCTGTTATTGAAGTTTTAGGCTATGCTCCGGCAAAAAGTACTATGGAGATAAAAGTAGGCAAAATGAGCATAGCTCTTCGTTCCAAAGAAGCAGATTTAATAGAGGTGCAAAAATATGAGTAAAGATATGAAGGTTTGTCCTTTAACGGCAAAACATATAAGGGTTGCATTGGTCGGTCAGCCAAATGTCGGTAAAAGTATGCTTATCAATTCTATATCAAATGCAAAGCTGCATGTGGGGAATTTTACCGGTGTGACAGTTGAAAAATCAGAAGTTCTTTTTGATTATAAGGATTATCACTTTACTATTGTAGACCTTCCAGGAACATATGCATTTACAGATTATACAATAGAAGAGCGTGTTACTCATGACTATCTTTGTGCAGAGAGTTATGATTTAATAATAAATGTAGTAGATTCTACAAATTTGGAAAAAAATCTTCAACTGACTTCTGAACTTATGAGCATGAATAAAAATATAGTTATTGCGCTTAATATGAGTGATGAAGCTCTAAAAGAGGGGATTGAAATAGATAATGAATTTATGTCTCAGCTTTTAGGCATACCATGTGTAAAAGTTTCAGCTGTAACAAAAGAGGGAATCGCTGATCTTCTCGAAGCTCTTATTGTACAGCATGAAGCACCAAAACATGATACAAAACTTGTTTTTAGCGAAGCAGTTGAGGAGGAGATATCTGCTATAGTTGAGTATTTAAAAAAACATAAGTACGATGCCGCGAATTCTTATAGAAATGTTGCAATTAATCTTTTAAAAAACAATAAAAAAACATATATAAAAATTCATGACAACCCAATTTGGACAGAACTTCAGCCTATTTTGATAGAAGCATCCAAGCATATAGAGCTGCATCATAACAGCGATGATATAAGAGAAGCTTTTGCCGAGGAGTATGCTTCGTTTAACAAAGGGGTAGTTGCTGAGGTTTTAAAACAAGAAAAAGAGCCTTATAAAAAAACTGTTACTGATAAAATCGACTCTTTGTTAATACATCAATTTTTTGGAATTCCAATATTTTTATTTTTTATGTGGGCTCTTTTTCAGCTTACATTTGAAATCGGCTCTATTCCTATGGAGTGGATTGACGGCTTTTTTGGATGGTTTGGAGATGCAGTAGGTGCTACAATAGCCAATGATGCTGTTCGATCTCTTGTCGTTGATGGTATTATTGCGGGTGTAGGTGCCGTTGTGCTGTTTGTTCCAAATATTGCTATTCTTTTTATGGGAATTGCACTTTTAGAGAGTACAGGTTATATGTCAAGAGTTGCGTTTTTGCTTGATGGATTTTTCCATAAATTCGGCCTTCACGGGCAGTCATTTATACCGCTTGTAACTGGTTTTGGCTGTTCCATACCTGCTTATATGAGTGCAAGAATTTTAAAAAATGACCGAGACAGACTTTTAACGCTCTTTATCATTGGATTTATGAGCTGCGGTGCCAGACTTCCTGTGTATGTGCTTTTTGCAGGTGCATTTTTTTCCGAATCAATGGCTGGAAATGTTCTTTTTGGAATTTATATTACTGGAGCTATGCTAGGGCTTTTTGCTGCAAAAATATTAAAAATGACAGCATTTAAAGGTGTAGATGAACCTTTTGTTATGGAGATGCCAAAATACAGATTGCCTTCGCTTAAGCTGATTTGGCATACAGTTGTCACAAAAACATTGATGTACTTGAAAAAAGCAGGTACTTTTATTGCTGCAGCTTCTATCCTTATATGGTTTTTAAGTAATTATCCTCACAATGCAGAGCTTGAAGAGACATATGCTTTAAAAATTGAAAATGCTATCAATAAAGAAGAAAAACAGCATTTTAGTAATAAATTTTTAGAAGAAAATTTAGAACAGAGTTATTTAGGACAAATCGGTAAATTTTCAGAGCCTGTTTTTGCTCCACTTGGATTTGATTGGAAGTTGAGTGTAGCGCTTCAAACAGGGCTTGCTGCAAAAGAGGTTGTTGTTTCAACTCTTGGAGTTTTGTATGCTTTAGGCGCTGATGTGGATGAAGAGAGCAGATCGTTAAAAGATATCATTTCTAAAAATATCTCTTTTCCATCTGCGGTCGCATTTATTGTTGTGGTTATGATATATTTGCCGTGTTTAGCAGCTTCAGTTGTATTTACTCGTGAAGCTGGAGGAATAAAATACTTTTTTTACCTTTTGGCTTTTACATCTTTAGTAGCTTATTCACTCGCTTTTATCGCATTTAATGTCACTTCCATGATACAAGGATAAAAGAATAAAAAATATTTCATAAATATTAACTACTTATTAGTTCATATCTGTTAAAATTTAATTTATGAAAAAAATATTAATGATTGAAGATGATTTAGAATTAGCGGAGATACTTACTGAGTATCTGCAGCAGTTTAAGTTTGAAGTCGTCACTGAAGACGATCCTTTTAAAGCAGTAAGTATACTTAAGTTAGAACCTTTTGATTTGGTTATTTTAGATTTAACTCTTCCGGGTATGGACGGCTTAGAGGTTTGCGAAGCGATTCGTGAAAGACAGGATATTCCTATTATTATCTCATCTGCCAGAAGTGATGTTACAGACAAGGTAAAAGCGCTTGAGCTTGGGGCAGATGACTATCTTCCAAAACCGTATGATCCGAGAGAACTTGAGGCTAGAATATATTCGGTTCTAAGACGCTATGAAGCAAAATCACAGCAAAAAGAGGAATCAAAAAGTGACTTTAAGTGTGATCCATCATCAATGATGATCTCATATAAAGGTAGAAATATTGACCTTACTAAAGCAGAATTTGGCATTTTGTCTTATATGATTTCAAAGCAGGGTTTGGTTGTTTCAAGAGAAGATTTGATACATAATGTAAATGCTATAAATGAGGATTCATCCAATAAAAGCATTGATGTAATGGTTGGAAGAATTAGAAATAAACTTGGGGACAAATCTCTTATAGAATCGGTAAGAGGCGTTGGTTATAAGCTTCTTAAGTAATTTTTAGGAGCTGAGGGCTATGCGTCAACATGCTGTTTTAATAACTATTTTATTTACATTTACAGTTACATTAGTGAGTGTAAGTGTGGTTTTTTGGGAATTTTTTCAACAAAATAAACAGCGTTATATAAACAATATTTTTACAAAACATACAGCTATCATTCAGATATATCAAGAACATCAACAAAAACAAAATCCGCAGATTATGCTTGAAGCAAATTTGGCAATATACGGCTTTGTTTTGAAAAAAGACAAAGAGATAGTAGAAATTATTTTAAAAAATGCAAAAATTTTAAAGAAAAAAAATTTTCAAAGTGTCGATGCTTCTTTAATGTTTTCACAACAAGGTTTTTATACTAAAAAAGTTATAACTGACTTAACAACTAGTATGTTGGAGTTTAATAAAAAAATATATTTTTATATCCAAAATCCGTCATCTTCAATACTAATTCTTGATGAAGAGTTAAAACCCTACAAATATTGGCCCGTTGCATATTCTTATATGATAATTATTTTAATAATCACATCATCATTTGTTTTGATACTTCAAAGATTGCGTCCGCTTATTAGACTTAGAAAAAAAATTGCGCTTTATGGAAATGGAGATATGAATATATCTTTTAAAACAAGAGGACATGATGAAATTTCATTAATTTCAAATGAACTAGAAGCAGCAAGAGAAAAAATAAATATTATTTTAGAATCAAGAACACTCTTCTTGCGAAATATAATGCATGAGTTAAAAACACCTATTGCAAAAGGCACAATTGCAACACAAATGCTTGAATCTCAAAAACAAAGAGATAGATTTAGTTCTATTTTTGGTCGTTTAGAGTCTTTGGTAAATGAATTTGCTCTTATAGAAGAGGTAACAAGTCTCGGAGATAAAACAGATTTTGCAGAGTATCGTTTGATAGATATAATTGATGGTGCTATTGATATGGCTATGGTTGATGAAAAAAATGTTACTGTAAATAATGTTGAAGCAACCCATAAAATCAGTGCAAATTATAGACTATACACTACAGCTATTAAAAATATGATTGACAATGGGATAAAATACTCAACAGACAACCATGTAAAGATTTTGATAAAAAACGGTGAGCTCTGTTTTGAGAGCAAAGGAGAGTGTATCGCACACCCTTTACAATACTATATAGAACCTTTTACTAAAGACAATCCGGCGAAAAATAGTTTTGGGCTCGGTTTGTATCTGGTCGATTCTATTTTAAAAGTTCATAATCAGGTGCTTGCGCATGAATATGAAAATGGTATAAATCGTTTTATTTTTGCATAAATTTTAAAGCGTAAAATAATGCAATGCATAGATGTTTTAAAATAAACATTTTTTGTATTATTATGAAAACATTTGAAAAAAATCAAATCATTAAATTCTCAAGAAAAAAGATACAGATTTTATAATATGTGACTGTATCTAATCGTTATCACATAATAAATTATTATAGTTGTGATACAATAGTTTTTGATTTTACAATACAAAAAGGATAATATATGAGAAAGTTGAATTTTTTATCATTAGTTGCAGCGGTTGCAATGGTTTTAAGCATTAGTACTACGACGGTTAATGCCGAAGGAATGAAGTGCGGCAGCGGCAAGTGCGGTAATGCAAAAAATGAGATGAATCAAAATGGCAAATGCGGTGATTCAAAAAAAGAGATGAACCAAAATGGCAAGTGCGGTGATTCAAAAAAAGAGATGAAGTGTGGCAGCGGCAAGTGTGGTAATGCAAAAAAAGAGATGAATCAAAACGGCAAGTGCGGTAAAGGAAAATAAGGCTCTGATTAATACCGCCTTTTAAGCAGAGTTATTCTGCTTAAAAATATTTGTCTTTCTCCTTTTCAAAAAGATTTAAAATATCTTTCATCTCTCATGCTTTTTTGCTTATTTTTGTATCTTATGGAGCAGGTAAGTTTAGTCTTGATAGATTTCTTTTTAATGAAAGAATAGATAAATTTCCAAACTTGTAAAGTGTTTTGAAAGAATATAGGTACAATAAAATATGATTTTAAATACGCGAAGAAATTTTTTCAAACAAAGCTTTTTAGGTGGAGCTGTTTTGCTTTTTTGCAACTCCTCTTTATATGGAGCGGCAGAGCCTTTAAAAACTCTCACACTTGTTCAAGAAGATCTTTTTCCAAAAGCAAAGGAGCTCTATGTCGATACAGCTTCTTATTTGCTGCTTATTTTAGACCATTCAAGAATCACTGCTTCACACAAAGAGTTTCTTCGCAACGGTGTACAATGGCTTCATGAAGAGTCTCTAAAACTTCACGGCAAACTTTACTATAATCTTTTAGAACAGGAGCGGCAAGAGGTTTTACAAGAGATTTCAGAGTACGGATGGGGCGAGTCATGGGTAGATGCTCTTTTGACTTACACTATGGAAGCACTTCGGAGTGACGCAGTTTACGGTGTAAACAAAAGAGATGCGGCGCAAAGATGGCTTGGGTTTCGCGCGGGTTTACCGCGTCCAAAAAGAGCGTATCTATGATGTACGATATTTGTATCATCGGAAGTGGCGCTGGTGGCTCGCCTGTCGCTTATGAGCTGAGTCGTGCAGGCTTTAGTGTAGTTGTGCTTGAAAAAGGAAAAGAGTACAAAGAAGAAGATTTTAACAAAGATGAGCTGGCAGTTTCGCGGCGTGAGTTTTTTACGCCCGACCTTAAAGATGAGCAACATGTTATCTATGAACTAGATGAAAGTAAAGAGCGCAGAAAATATTTAGGAAGTGAGTACCAATGGAGTTTTTGGAACGGCTCTATGGTGGGAGGTTCCTCAAATCTTATGAGCGGTTATTTCCACCGTATGAAGCCAAATGACTTTAAGCTTCTCTCGGCTTATGGAGAGATAGATGGCGCAAATATAGTGGATTGGCCTCTCTCTTATGAAGAGCTGGAACCATACTATGAAAAAGTTGAGCGCATAGTCGGTGTTAGCGGGGAGGTGATTTTGCACTCTTTTTTAGAGCCAAGAAGCACCTCTTGTTTTCCTTATACAAAACTTGAAGAAAACGGAGTTGCAAAGTGGTTTGATGCTGCATGTAAATCTCTTAACTTTGAGAGCATTCCGACTCCGCGGGCAATAATTCCACATGCGGCACTAAAGCGAAACGGATGCTCTTACTCAAACTTTTGCGGGAGTTACGGATGTGCTACGGGCGCGAAAGGGAGTGCCAGAGCCGCACTTCTTCAAAAGTGTAATGCGAGAGTTATTGCCGAAGCGTTTGTCTATAAGCTTGAGAGTGATGCAACAAAGGTTACAAAAGCACATTACTATGATAACGACATGAAGACGCATGAAATTAGTGCAAAAATCTTTGTTTTAGCCGCACAAGCAATAGAGAGCTCACGATTGCTCTTAAACTCAAAAAATCGCTTTTTTCCTTACGGTTTGGCAAATAACAATCATCAAGTAGGAAAAAATCTTATTTTCTCAGGCGGAGGAGCAGGGGAAGGGCGATTTCGTTTTGAAACGCTTACGAACGAACAGCAAAAAGAGCTTATGGAGGTCGGTCTTTTCTTTAACCGCTCCCTGCAGCAGTGGTATGAGTATAAAAAGAGCAGTAAAAAGATTAAAGGCGGAACTATAGACTTTTTGTTTGAGCATCAAAATTTAGTTACCCGCATAAAAAGAGCTTTTTATGATGAAGTGGGAAAAATTCTTTGGGGTAAGGCTCTTGAACAAAAAATTTATAAAGAGCTTACGACTTCAAGAGTTTTGAATTTTGAAGTTTTTAATGATTGGCTTCCTACGGATGAGTGTTTTGTGGGCATCGAAGAAGATGTAAAAGATAAGTATGGCATCCCCGTGGGCGCAATACATCTCTACAGCCATCCTCATGATAGAGAAGTCGGTAATGACTTGGCAAAAAAAGCTGTGCAGGTGTTGGAAAAAATGGGAGCCTCTGAGATAAGCTACTCCATCTCCTCTGCGCCTCCGCCAAATCTTGTGGCAGGAGGCTGCAGATTTGGAGAGAATCCTCAAACATCCGTACTTGATAAAAGCTGCAAAGCGCATGCACTAGAGAACCTTTATGTAACAGATGCGAGTTTTATGCCCACGGGAGGAAGCGTGCCTTATACATGGACTATCTATGCGAACGCTTTTCGTGTAGCAGATATTTTACGCAAAAGATTGGAGTCTTAAGTTTCTCTTCTTTTGAATTGATAACTGTTTTTTAAAGCGGCATGCCTTCTTTGCCCTCGGCAAGAGAACTTAAAAAACTCTCCATATCGTATTTTACTCTGTACTCAGGTGTCATAATATGGATTAGAATATCTCCCAAATCAACAACAATCCAGTCACTGCTCTCATCTACATTGATAAATTTTTCTGCAGGTTTGAGCTCATTTTTTAGGTGGTCTAAAAGAGCCATCGTATGTCTTGAGCCGAGTGATGATGCGATAATGGCATAATCTACAAAGTAATTTTTCTCTCTAAGATCAAAAACCTCTATATTTTCTGCTTTGTTTTTATCTAAGACTTCAGTTATTTTTTCTATTCTGTTTTGCAATAGTTTTCCTTGTAAAAATTATATATCTCTTTTGCGCACTTTTTTGGCAGTTTTGATATTTCAATACACTCTCTAAGATTTGTTGATGATATTTTCTTATCAACTTCCACTATTAAAAACTGTTTTGGAATTTCAATATTGTCTCTTGGAACCACTATGAAAGTTACTAACTCTTTGAGTTCATCATATCTATTCCACTTTTCAAGTGAAGCAAGATTGTCAGCACCGATTACAAGGTATATTTTTTTATAACTCTCTAAAAGATGCTTTACACTCTCGATTGTTGATACCGGTCTCTTTTGTGAAACTTCATACTCTGAAATTTCCACATTTTCATACTCGCTAAAAATCTCTTTTAGCCACTCCACTCTAAGAGAAGCAGGAGCATAAAATTTTGACTTAAACGGATTTAGATATGTAGGCATTATGACAACTTTGTCAATATCTTTGAAGTTTATCAAAGCCTTAACTATTGCCTCATGACCGATATGCGGCGGGTCAAAAGAGCCGCCAAAAAGTGCGATTGTTTCCATATTTAAAGCGAATTGTAACTAAATTTAGGTAAAATTGCTCAATTTTTATTTTAAATAGGAAATAGTATGGCACTAAAGATAGCAATTAACGGATTTGGTAGAATCGGTCGTTGTGTGGCTCGAATTGCTGCAACAAGGGATGATGTAGAGATAGTGGCTATAAATGATATGGCAAGTATAGATATGATGCTCTATCTTCTTAAAAATGATTCTGTACATGGAACATTTGGCAGTGAAGTAGTGCAGCTTGATGCTGAAAACATCACGATAGACGGTAAAAAGATAAGAGTATTTAGCGATCGTGATCCAAAAAATCTTAAATTTGCAGACTGCGGTGCAGATATGGTTTTAGAGTGTACCGGTGTCTTTTTAACACAGGAATCTGCTCAAGTGCACATAAATAACGGTGTAGAAAAAGTTCTTTTTTCAGCTCCGGCAAAAGATAAAGATACGCCTACATTTGTTCTTGGTGTAAATGAACATCTTTATGAGGGACAAAAAATAGTCTCTAATGCTTCATGTACGACGAACTGTTTGGGGCCTATTGCAAAAGTACTTGATGATGCTTTTGGAATTGAGAAAGGTCTTATGACAACAATTCACTCATACACAAATGACCAAAACATACTCGATGTAAAGCACTCAAAAGACAAACGCCGAGCGCGTGCAGGAGCTATCAATATGATTCCTACTACAACGGGTGCTGCAAAAGCTATAGGTCTTGTTCTTCCTCAACTTCAGGGTAAACTTCATGGACAGAGTGTTCGTGTTCCTACTCCTGATGTTTCTATGGTAGATTTAAATGTAATCGTAAAAAGAAAAACTACAAAAGAAGAAGTTGCTGCCGTATTTAATGAAGCTGCTCAAACAAGCCTAAAAGGAATTCTTTTAATCGACAAAGAGATGCGCGTCTCTCAGGATTTTGTAGGGTGTGAGTACAGCTCAATCGTTGCAGAGGATTTAACACAGGTTATTGATGATGATATGGTTAAAATCATGGCATGGTATGATAACGAATGGGGATATTCGACAAGACTTTTAGATATGGCTCTTCATATAAGCAAATAGGATAGAATTTGGAACTTTTAAATATTAAAAATTTAGATTTAGCCGGAAAAAAAGTTTTTATCAGATGTGATTTTAATGTACCGATGGATGAGTTTGGAAATATATCAGACGACCGCCGCATCCGTTCTGCTCTTGCTACTATAAACTACTGTCTTGACCAAAAGTGTGCAGTTGTGCTCGGCTCTCATCTTGGGCGTCCTGATGGTCAGGTAGTTGCAAAATATTCGCTTGTTCCTGTTGCTAGAAGAGTGCATCATCTTTTAAAGAGAGAAGTTCTTTTAGCAAAAGATGTGGTTGGTGAAGATGCGCTTTCAAAGGCATCTAAGCTGCAATCGGGAGAAGTTTTGCTTTTAGAGAACCTTCGTTATGAAGCGGGTGAAACAAAAAATGATATAGAATTTTCTAAAAAATTGGCTTCAATGGCAGATTTTTATGTTAATGATGCTTTTGGAGTAAGTCATCGTGCGCATGCTTCAGTCGAGGGAATTACACACTTTTTTGATTCTAAACATAAAGCAGCAGGATTTTTACTTCAAAAAGAGATAGAGTTCTTTGGCAAGCTTATTCAAAATCCTGTTCGTCCTTTTGCTGCTATTGTAGGAGGTTCAAAGGTTTCAGGTAAACTTGAAGCATTAGTAAATCTTCTGCCAAGAGTAGACAAGATGCTTATCGGCGGCGGTATGGCTTTTACATTTTTAAAAAAACTGGGATATGATATAGGGGCTTCGCTTGTTGAGGATGATCTGCTTGAAGATGCTGGACACATCATGGAAGAGGCGAAAAAACTCGGTGTTAAATTTTATATTCCTGTTGATGTTGTTGCAGCAGAAAAATTTGCTGAGGACTCGATCATCAAGATAACATCATCTCAGGAGATTCCAAAAGGTTGGATGGGGCTTGATATTGGACCTGCAACCGTAAAGCTTTACAAAGAGGTTCTAGGTGATGTCCAAACTGTTTTATGGAATGGACCAATGGGCGTTTATGAGATGGATAAATTTTCAAGAGGCTCAAATGAGATAGCTCATTTTGTAGCAGACAGTTATGCAACAACTGTTGTAGGCGGCGGCGATACGGCTGATTTGGTTCAAAGAATCGGCGTAGATGATGAGATGACTTTTATATCTACAGGCGGCGGCGCATCATTGGAGTTGTTAGAAGGCAAAGTTTTACCGGGTGTAAAATCTTTATTTACTCAAGAGGATTAATATATGATAATTGCAGCAAATTTAAAAACAAATCTTACGAGAATAAAAACTACCAAATACATAAATGAAGTAGAGAGTTTTTTGAAAAAAAACAATATATCGCAAGAAGTTTTAGTTTTTCCTGCAACTTCTAGTTTAAATTTGCATTCAGGCAGTGTAGTTGTTGGTGCTCAAAATGCATATCCTACAATAAATGGGGCATTTACAGGTGAAATCGGATATGAACAATTAGAAGAGTTTAATATAAAAACTATTTTGATTGGTCATAGTGAAAGAAGACATCTTTTAGGTGAAGCACAAGAGAAGCTTGTTGAAAAATTTAACTTTTATAAAAATCTTGGTTTTAAGATTATTTTTTGTGTAGGAGAGCCGATTGAAGTAAGAGAAGAGGGATTTGAGAGCATGATGGAGTACATCTCAAAGCAATATGAAGGCATAGATACTTTATATGAAAATTTGGTTATAGCTTATGAGCCTGTTTGGGCAATTGGAACCGGACTTACTCCAACATCTGAAGATATAGTGGCTATACATCAAGAATTAAAGAAAAAATCTCAAGCGCCTCTTCTTTATGGAGGAAGCGTTAAAGTTACAAATGCTGCAGAAGTTTTAGCTCTTGAAGGTGTTGATGGAATTTTAGTAGGCAGTGCTGCGCTTTATGCGGAGCATTTTTGTACAATGTGCCAGTATGCACAAGAATTAAACAAATAAAAAAACAGAGGAGAAAAAAAGAAAGATGATAATGAAGGGTAAAAAAGGTTTAATAGTAGGTTTGGCAAATAACAAATCTATCGCATACGGTATAGCTAAAGCTTGTCATGAGCAGGGTGCTGAGATGGCATTTACATATTTAAATGATGCTCTTAAAAAAAGAGTTGAGCCGATTGCTGCTGAGTTTGGAAGTGACAAAGTATATGAACTAGATGTTTCAAATGAAGAGCATATGGCTAATATTGCCTCATTAATAGAGAGGGATTTTGGAAAGATTGATTTTTTGGTTCACTCTGTTGCGTTTGCTCCAAAAGAGGCTCTTAGTGAGCCATTTATGAAAACTACAAAGCAGGCATTTCAAATAGCTATGGATATCTCTGTATACTCTTTGATTGATTTGACAAATCGTTTAGAGCCTGTTTTAAGTGACGATGCTTCAATACTAACACTCTCATATTTAGGCGGACCAAAATATATTGTAAATTACAATGTTATGGGCGTGGCAAAGGCAGCTTTAGAGTCAACTGTAAGATATATGGCTGTTGATCTTGGAAGAAAAGGTCAAAGAGTAAATGCAATTTCTGCCGGGCCTATCAGAACATTGGCGGCTGCAGGGATAGGCGACTTTAAACAAATCCTTACTTGGAATGAAGTAAATGCACCGCTAAAGAGAAATGTTACAACTGATCAGGTTGGCAACTCTGCTATGTATCTTTTAAGTGATTTGGCATCCGGTGTAACGGGTGAGATTCATTATGTAGATGCCGGATACAATATTATGGGAATGGCTGCTGCTGAAGAGACTGAAGATGGCAAAACTGTTTTTTCTTGGGATATTGCTAAATAAAAAGTGATTAATAATTAATCAATTAATTGTATAAGTTAGTGTATGAATGTGTTAAAATTTCTCTAACTTTAAAACTAGGATACAAAAATGAAATTGATTAAAGTTAGTTTAGTAACATCTTTGCTTATTAGCATAGTACTTGGTGCAGAGAAAAATTCAGATATAGATGTGAATGCTAATATGGCAATCGCAAGTAACTATATATGGAGAGGAATGACGCAAAGTGATGACTCTCCTGCAATTCAAGGCGGTATAGATTTAGGTTATAAAAATTTTTATGCCGGAGTATGGGGTTCCAATGTTGAGTATGGGAACAGCAGCGAAGCATCAATGGAGCTGGACATATATGCAGGTTATGCTGACAAATTTTATGGATTAGATTACGATATAGGAGCAATTAGCTATATATATCCAAATGAATCCAAAGAGCTTAATTTTGCGGAAATCTATTTTGGCTTAAGTAAAAATTTTGAAACTTTTGAGATTGGTGCAAAATATTATCGAGGAATTGAAACAAATGATTTTGATCCTACTGATGCATGGGAAGCTGATGTATCAGTTCCTCTTCCGATGAGCATTACTTTTAGTGCTCTCTATGGGGATTATGATAATGTTGGAAATTATTACTCATTTGGAATAACTAAGGCGATGGATAAGTTTGAAATAGGTCTTGTTTATACCGGAATTGAAGCTGATGCAGATAGTTCTGATGAAGATAATGTAGTTGCTGTTATAAGCGCTAGTTTTTAACCATATTTATCATTTAATATTCTCATTTTCCATTTCGTTTTGGGAAAGTGAGAAGTTCAATAAAGTTTTTGATATAATTTTTCTATGATAAAATTATTTAAAAAAATTTCCTACATATTTTTTATGCTTTTTTTAATCTCAATAATTTCATTTTTGGCAATTCATGCAGCACCGAATAGTTTTTTTGCAGCAGGAGAGTTAAATCCAAATATGACAGAAGAGGCAATGGCTGCTTTAAAAGCGGTTTATGGACTTGATAAGCCGCTTTTTGAGCAATATATTGACTGGGTGATTAATATTTTTAGCCTTAACTTTGGCATCTCTTTTGTAACAGGTCAGGATGTTAGCTCAGAGATACTAAAACGGCTGCCTATAACTTTAACTATGAATTTAATTTCACTTATTGCAGTTTTTGTTATATCACTATATTTAGGGATAAAATCTGCACTTAACTATCGAAAAAAAACTGATTATATTATTCGTCAAATCTCTTTAGTCTCTTTCTCTATGCCATCTTTTTATCTTGCTTTGCTTTTTATAATTTTTTTCTCTTTAACCTTAAATCTATTTCCAATAGCAGGACTTCATTCGGTAGAGCCTAAAAATGGTTTTTTATACTATATTGATATGGCATGGCACTTAGTTTTGCCAATCGGAGTGATGATCTTTGTTGGTCTTGGAAGCATGATAATTTATATTCGTTCTTTAACACTTGAAATTCTAAAGAGTGATTACTACTATTTTGCACTCTCTCGTGGTTTAAAGAGAAGAGAGTTGTTTCGTTATTATATATTGCCAAATTTATTTCCTCCGATTATTACGCTTTTAGGCCTCTCTTTACCAGGTTTAATCGGCGGCAGTGTGATTTTAGAATCTATTTTTGCAATAGAAGGAATGGGGCAGCTCTTTTTTATGAGTGCTTTAAGTCGGGATTATCCGGTAATTATGGGTATTTTGATGATAACAGCATTTTTAACACTGCTTGGAAATATGACAGCGGATTTAATTCTCTTAAGATTAAATCCATATATGAGAAGAGAGTGAATTTGAGTAATCGGACTAATTTTTCTTAGCTTTTTAAAGCTAAAGCTTTAGTAGCCTCAGCGGCTTTAGCGAAGTAAAAGGGACTTTGTTCCTTTTACGGACTAATTAATTAAAAAGAGCCTCTAGAGCGTCAACACCTTCTTTTTCCTCTTTTGTTTCACTTTTTTCAGCCGTGCTGCCGTCAATTTCAACCAGTTCAATATTTAGTCCGCTTAACATTGAGGCTAAACGAATATTTATACCGTTTTTACCGATAGCTTTTGATTTTTGATCAGATGAAAGAGTAACAATCGCTTTTTCGGCTTCTGCGTTTTCATTTTTAATAATTTCAACGCTAGATATAATAGCGGGACTCATAATTCTTGATAAAAAAAGCTCAGGAATAGATGTATATTCGATACAGTCTATATTTTCTCCAATAAGCTCTTGACTTACTGCATTAATACGAACACCTTTTACACCAACAGTAGCACCGACGGCATCAACTTGTGGGTGTGTGCTTATTAGTGCTACTTTTGCTCTTTCGCCCGGAATTCGAGCACATTTTTCTACAATTACAGTTCCATCTGAAATTTCTGGAACTTCAAGTGCTAAAAGTTCTTCTAAAAATTTTGGAGAAGTGCGTGAGAGTTCGATTTGAATACCATTTTCTTTATCCATATTTACGCGGCGCACTACAGCTTTTAAATGATCTCCAACTTTAAAAACTTCACCTTTAATACGGCTTTTCATAGGAAGTACAGCGCGAACTTCATCAACATCTATATAGGTTGCATTATTGTTGTCAACTCTTGTTACTCTACCTGTAACCAGTGTTCCGATTTTAGCTTTGTATTTGTTAAAAATTTCATCCTCTACCAGTCTTTGAATATGGTATTCTATTTCTCGATGAAGCGTTGAAGCAGCTGTTCTGCCATACTCTTCTAGGTTGTGAGGAATCTGAAGCTGATCGTCTATATCTACTTGATCATCATACTCTCTTGCCTCTGCTATAGATATATACGCCGGAGCAATATCTTCATCTTTGAGTCTTTCATCATCATCAGCTACAACTGTAATTGTTTGAATAACATCGATAGTTTTTGTTTGATTATTTATAACTGCTTCAAAAGCAAATTTTGGATTAATTATTTTTTGAGCAGTTTTTACAAATGCTGTTTTTAGAGCTTCTTTTACTTTTTCAGGTTTAAGGCCTTTTTCATGCGCAATTGCTTCAACTATATTTAGTATTTTTTCCATTATTATATCCTGGTACAAGGTTGTCTCATAAAAAAACAGTGTTAAAAGTATTTTAGGGATTTCTTATGAAGTTACGACATTATACCAAAAATGTATAAAAACATCTTTAATACGATTTTTAGTAGAGTTTTAATATAATGCAAAAAAATATAAGATGTAAAAAAGAGGAAGAGATTATGGATTTAAAATTTGCAAGAACAGATATAAATACAAAACCAAAAAAAGCCGAACTTGAAAAAATCGAAGCTGCTGTTGAAAAAGAAGAGAGCGTGATTTTTTATTTCGATAGAGAAAATTCACATAAAGATTTGCTTGAACTTCAAGACTATTTTGAAGGAAAAGGCAAAAGTTTTTATATGAATGAAGTGAAGTACGGACTCTCAGACAATGAGTATATGTATCAAGTTCACATCATAAACTAAGATTAAATAATGGCAAAAAAATTATTTATTGAAACATTAGGCTGTGCTATGAATTCTCGTGACAGTGAGCATATAATTGCTGCACTTAGAGAAAAAGAGGAGTATGAGACTACTGATGATTTAAAGAGTGCCGACCTTATTTTAATAAATACATGTTCAGTGAGGGAAAAGCCTGTAGCTAAACTATTTTCAGAACTCGGTGTTTTTAACAAAAAGAAAAAAGATGGAGCTAAGATAGGAGTTTGCGGTTGTACCGCTTCTCATCTTGGTGAGGAGATAATTAAAAGAGCTCCTTATGTCAATTTTGTTTTAGGCGCTAGAAATGTATCTAAAATTACAGAGGTACTGCACAAAGACAAAGCAGTAGAAGTAGATATAAACTACGATGAGAGCGAATTTGCCTTTGATGATTTTAGAACATCTCCATATAAAGCATATGTAAATATATCTATTGGTTGTGATAAATCTTGTACTTACTGTATCGTTCCTAAAACTCGTGGAGATGAGATATCTATTCCAACGAATCTTATTCTGCGTGAAGCCAAAAGAGCGGTGGATAATGGAGCAAAAGAGATTTTTCTTTTAGGGCAGAATGTAAATAATTATGGACGCCGTTTTTCAGGTGAACATGAAAAAGTAAATTTTACAGAACTGCTTCGCCGTCTTAGCAAAATAGAAGATTTAAAGAGAATTCGTTTTACTTCACCTCACCCATTTCATATGGATGATGAATTTATTGAAGAGTTTGCAAAAAATCCTAAAATCTGTAAATCTATGCATATGCCGCTTCAAAGCGGCTCAACAAAAGTTTTAAAAGATATGAAGCGCGGTTACACAAAAGAGTGGTTTTTAAATAGAGTTGAAAAACTTAGAAAAATGTGTCCCGAAGCAAGTATATCTACGGATATTATTGTTGCATTTCCAGGTGAAAGTGATGAAGATTTTGAAGATACTTTAGATGTTATGAGAAGAGTAAAATTTGATCAAATATTTTCATTTAAGTACTCTCCTAGACCACAAACAGAAGCTGAACATTTTACAAATGTTGTTGATGATGATGTTGCATCCAACAGACTTACTACCCTTCAAAATCTTCATACAGAAATTTTAGATGAAAAAAATAAAATACATTTAGGTAAAATTTACAGTGTATATTTTGAAGATTTAAATCAAGATTATTTCGTAAGCGGAAGAAGTGATAACAATATAGTTATAAAAGTTAAAGGTTCAGATGAACTTTTAGGCGAGTTTAAAGATGTTAAAATTACGGAGATCGGAAGAACTATTTTAACCGGAGAAGTTGTTGGCTAAAAAGTTTTTTCGTGCAGCAGCACTAATGATCGTGCCTTTTATAGCATCAATTTTTATTAGACTGCTATATGCAACAAACAAAAAGAAATTTCACTCTCCAGATAGTGTAGGCAATAAACCCATTATATTTGCATGTTGGCACGGTGAACTTTTAATGCTTCCTTATCTCTACTTAAAATATAGAAAAATTCCACATGCAAAAGTTTTAATTTCAAGTCATTTTGATGGAATGTTAATCTCTAAAACCATAAAATATTTTGGACTAGAAACAATTTCGGGATCAACAAACAGAAATGCCACAAGAGTTTTAATGCAAGGAATTAAGGCTTTAAAAGATGGGTATGATATAGGGATTACACCAGATGGACCAAAAGGTCCGCGGCATGAAGTTGCAGATGGTATAATAGCAATGGCTAAAAAAACAGATGCCGAGATAGTTTTGGTTGAAATGAAACCTACAAAATTTTGGCAGCTTAAAAGTTGGGATAGATTCATTATCCCAAAACCATTCGGTACTTTGAATTACTACTCGACATCTCCCATTAATATCAGTTCTTTAGAAATAGAAGATGCGAGAAATTTAATCAAAGAGAATTTGCTAAAACATGAAAGTTAAGTCTTTTGGAAAAGTTAATAAAATTTAAAAGTAGAGAATTTTTGGCTTATCTTGAAGATGTAAGAGGTTACTCTGATTTAACGATTAAGAGCTATGATGAAACTTTAAGAGAAGCTTTTTTGTATATAGAGATTATTCAAGAAAAAAAACATCTGCTTTTTAATCTTATGCCTTACCGCATAAAGATATCTTCGCTTAATCCAAAAACAATTAGTAAAAAACTCAGTGCAATACGCTCTTTTGTGGAGTATCTCAATAGCCGTAATACGACAGTTATTTTAAAGGCGGATGATAGTGTTAAGGTTGCCAAAACATTGCCAAAACCAATTTCTCATGAGCATATAATGGAAGCTTTATTGTATAGCGAAACGAAAGAGAAGCTTGTTGTGACTCTTCTTTATACTCTTGGTCTTAGAATATCGGAACTAGCTTCACTGGAGATAAACAATATCTCAGAGGAGTGGGTAAGAGTTATAGGAAAAGGTAATAAACAGAGAGATATTCCACTTTTGGCAAGTACAAAAAAATTATTGGATGAGTACCTAAGCAGATCACGGCAAAAAAAATTTGTTTTTGAAAAAAATGGTGAAAAATTAAGCGAAAACACCCTAAGATATACTGTTATAAAAGTTTTTAAAAGAGTTGGATTGAAAGTCAATCCTCATCAACTCCGTCACTCTTATGCATCTGAATTGTTAAACGGTATGGCACCGATTGCTGATGTAAGTGAGTTGTTGGGGCACTCTTCTATGGCTACTACACAAATTTATACAAAATTGGGGAGTGCATTGAAACAACAAAATTACAAAACTGCTCATCCTCTTTGTAAAACAGAGAAGTTATGATAACTAGATTTTTAGAAGGTTTATACAAAAAAATCATTATAAATATTATTGTTAAAGATTCGCAAACAGTTGTGTCTATCGCGGTTTTTTCTAAAAAAGATATTCTTCACAATACTCATAAAACTTTTGATACAACAACAATAAATGCCCAAATGTATGAATTTATAACAGAGTATGCAAAAAAATCTCCGTTTTGTTATATCTCAGTTTTAGATAAATCTTCTCTGCAGGGTGCAGTACCTGCATGCAAAAGCAGTGAAATAGATAAATATTATGATGTTAATTTAATTGAATATAGATGTTTCTCAAAAGATTGGGCATTTTATACATCAAAGCAAGAGATAGAAGCTATTAAGCAAAGATATAAAAATATTGGTGTTGATTTTATTTTTTCATCTTTTGCAATCATAGCTAATTTTTTTAAAGATAAAATAGACACTTCATCGGCAATGTTTGTTTTAATTGAAGAGAATTTTATATCTTTTAGTATTTTTAATAATTCAAAACTTCTTTATGCAGAATATTTGAAGATGCCACAAAAAGAAAATTTCATAAATTCATCAGATGAGGATAGATTACTAAACAGTCTGCTGGGTATAAATGAAATTAATATGCAAAAGATAAATAAAGAAAATAGTTCTACAATATCTGATGATTTAGATGAGATTGATTTTATAAATGAAGTTTCCAAAGTGTTGGAAAATGACACTATTGTTAATAGATCCAGCGAAGAGTACCAAAGATTTTTATTGATACAGAATTCACTTAATACTTTTTATAAAGATCCAAAATATAAAAGTCAATTTATTGAAACTATATACATAGCTGATAGTGTAGGTCTTGGTGATGAATTTAAAAGATATCTCGAAGATGAGATGTTTTTAAATACTACTATAACAAAAATTGATTTGTCTGCAGCACTGCTGGATATGGCAAAGGCAGAGATAAATGAAATATAGCTATATAAAACCTAGAAAAAAAACAATTTTTACTAAAGATGTACAGATTATCTCTATTTTTTTCGGGGTCACTCTTTTTATGCTTTTTGCTACATATGCTTTTTTACTTTTTCATGATTATAGATATGAAAAAGAAAAGGTTGAAATAAAAAAAGAAAAAGATGCATATCATGCATATATTTTAAAAATGGATAAAAAGATTGAAGCTGTAGAAAAACAGAATTTATTAGCAGAAAAAATAGCTACAAAAAATAGTGTTTTAAAAGAGAGTATCCATAATTTATTTGATTTGGTTCCAGATAGAATAACTCTATCAGAAGCAAAAATAATGGAAAAAGGGCTTATTCTTTATGGAGTTACGCCAAATAAGGATGTATATAACTTTATGCTTCAAGCGCCTCTTAGTTCTATATTTCATAGAACGCACAGCACTTTTTATCCTGCAGATAACGGATGGTTGAGGTTTGTATCCAAAAATTATATAGATGAAGAGGAGTTAGGCAGTGAAAATTAATTTTTCGAAACAAAATATGTATTTGCTGGCAATTTGCACTCTTTTGTTAATAATTATTTTGTTTTTTTCTTTTGCTGTTTTAATTCCAAAGGGTAAAGAGTACAGAGTTAAAAGAGATGAATTAAAAAAAGATAATCTTGAATTAAAACATTTAGCAAATATTTTAATTGAAAAAGAAGAAAGAGTTCAAAAACTTCAAAGTGATAATCTTCGTGTAATAAAAGCATTAGATAAAGAGTTTGATATAGATGAATTTATACAACAGTATGGAAGTTTCTTTAGTTCTCTGCACATTACTCAAAAAAGCAATCTTGAAAATGAAAATGGTTTTAGCGTTTATGAAGTAAATGCAACATCTGAAATAAGTTCTCCTAAGAGTTTTTATAATTTTTTAGATGCCCTTAATAAAAGTGATTGGATTGTAGAGGTTAATTTTCCTATAGATTTTAAAAAAGACAGTGAGATGATTAACTCAAATTTTAGTATGAAAGTGTATAAGAAAAGCAAAGATTTAAATGGTAATTAATATCTTTTTTACTTTAAGATATAAGAGATATTAATTTTAAATTTTTTTGGAAAATGAAATAGTGACTCTTCTATTTCAATAGGAAAACTATTTTCTATTGCTTTAATGGCTGACTTTTTAAAAATAGTATTACCAGAAACAATATTTATATCTTTTACATTTCCATCTTCTAGAATTAAAAATTCAATTGCAACAACTCCCTCTATAGCTCGTCTTCTGGCTGAGCGAGGGTATGATTTATTGCTATTAATCCGTTTTATCAAATTGGCGATAAACATCTCTCTTTTTGCTTTAGTCATATCATTTTTTACTACTTTATTGGCATTTGAGATATTTTTTTTCTCTTTTATTTGTTGCGCTTTAGAAACAGGCTCTTTTTGAACAAATTTTTCAACAGGCTCTGACTCAGGTTTCGGTTCAGGTTTCGGCTCAGGTTTTGGTTCAGGTTTCGGCTCAGGTTTTGGCTCAGGTTTTGGCTCAGGTTTTGGCTCAGGTTTTGGTTCAGGTTTTGGTTTTGGTTTTGGTTTTGGTTCAGGTTTTGGTTCAGGTTTTGGTTCAGGTTTTGGTTCAGGCTTTGGTTCAGGTTTTGGTTCTTCTTGTACCTTAGGGCTACTTTTTGTAGCAACTGTTGATAAACTAACTTTTTGTATATCAATAACTTTAACATCTTTATCACTAAATGTATTGACGGAGATAAAGTAAATAATTAATATCGCAGCCGTTATATAAACGGCAGAGCTGAGTAAAAATGAAGAGAAGTATCTATGCATGTTTTTTATAACCTAATAAGAAATTGTAGAGTATAGGAAGATAAAAAAGATTTAGTATCGTTCCCCATAAAAGTCCAAAACCGATAGCAATAGCTAGGGGTTGAAATGTTACAGCCTGCGCTGTTGCAAAAAACATTAATGATGAAAGCCCTATAATCGTAGTGATAGAGGTAAGTATGATTGGTCTAAATCTTTTTGCTGCAAGTGTGAAAATATCATCTTTATGTGTTGCAACTTTTATCGTTGCCATCATTATGATACCGTCATTTACAATGACGCCTGCGAGCCCCAACGCACCGATTAAAGAGGGAAGGGAGATATTTAGACCCATTATAAAGTGACCTATATAAACTCCAAGAATCGAAAAAGGAATCACTGACATTACTATGAGAGTCTCTCTTATGGAGTTGAAAAGGTATAAAATGGAGATAAATATTAGAACCATAGCTACTATTGATGCCAGTATCATCTCAGACTGCATGCTCTTTTTTTGTTCTGCTTCGCCTTTAAACTTTAACATCAATCCCTCTTTTTTTAACTTTTGTATCGTTGGTTCTATTTTTTCCAATACTTCAGTTGCCGTTATTTTAGAAGAATCAACATTTGCAAAAACATAAAAGTTTGTATGACCGTCATCTTTTACTAACATCTCCAAGGCGGTTATTTTTTCAAATTCACAGATATCTTCAAGTTTTACAAATGTATTGTTTGGCAGAGGTATTTCAAGCCTTTTAAAACTCTCTAAATCATCCTCAAAATTAAGTGATTTTACTTTTACATCTAGCAGCTCTTTCCCATCATAGATTGTGGCAATTTTTAGAGATAGATAGAGCTTTGAGATATAGTTACCCAGAAGTTTTTCAGTAATTCCGAGCTCTTCACCGTAGCTGTTTAGTTTGAGTTTAATTTCATCAGTTCCGACTTTGATATTGTCGCCAAAATATTCTATACCCTCAATCTTGCTAAAACTGTCTTCAATGGTTCTGACGGCTTTTATAGCTTTTTGATAATCATCACTTACAACCCCGATACGAATATCTGCTTTTGTATTTCCCATCTTGTTCTCTACAACCATAAGATTATTTAAATGAAATCTCTCTTTATAGTTCTGTTCTTTCAGCCAGGCTCTTAAATCTTTTGAGATTTTCTGTGAAGAGATATTTCTGATTCTTTCTTTAGGATCATAATAAAAACTAAGATAAGGTGTGATGTATTTATCCACAAAATTTTCAGGTTTCATTTTATGCAGCTCTAAACTTATATAGCCGACATACGGATATATTTCGGTAGTGCCGGTAGCGCTTCTTCTGTATCCCGCGGTAGAGCTTACATGTTTTACAAAAAATTTATCTTCATTTTTTAAGATATCCTTTTCTAAAGTTTGTACAATATTTAAAGAATCTTCAAGCGTTGTTGCAGGGTCTGCTTTAAATGTAATATTTATGGATGAATTGTCAAAAGGTTGAAACATTTGAAATTTTGATTTTTTTACACCGTAAAAAATAAGAAGAGGTACAATGATAAGAAAAATCAATAAAAAACTTTTTTGATATTGGACAAGAAAAGTCAAAGCTTTTTGATAAAGCAGATTGACTTTTTTCCATGAAAGTGTTTTTGAGTTTGGACTTAGAACATGTGTAGCATGGATGGGCAAAAAAATAAACGATTCTAGCAAAGATGCAATTACAAGTGCGCTAAAGGCAATTGGTATAAGCTGCACTATTTCCCCAAGTTTTCCGCTTATCATTAAAAGAGGTATAAAAGAAAATATAGTAGTTAAAGAGGCTATGACTACCGGTTTTGCAACCTCTTTTACTCCTAAAAAGGCTGCCTCTTTTGCCTTGTATCCCTTCTCAATATATTGCTGAATATTTTCACTTACTACAATGGCATCATCGACAATAATTCCTATGGCTATTAAAACCCCTATAAGTGAATTTATATTGATGCTGTGACCTGTAAGATAAAAGTAGATAGCACCCATAACAAAAGAGGTGGGAATTCCTAGCGCAATCACAAGAGCCATGCGGATATTGATTAAAACAGCTGTTAATAGTGTAATAAGAAGAACGCCGAATAAAATATTTGATATAACAATATTGAGTCTGTCTTTTATGATGGTTGAAGAGTCCATCCTTACACTAAACTCAACATCTTTGACTTTCATTTTAGATAGAAGATTATTTATATCCTCTGCTATGGTAATGGCATCGCCTTTTGGATTTTGTGATATAGCAAGTGTGATTGAATTTTTTCCATCCATGCTTGCAAGCGTGGAAGCATCTTCATATCTCTTCTTTATAGTTGCTATATCTTTTAATACAATTTGCTGATTGTTTATATTGAGTATTGTATTTTCAAGTTCCCTAGAGAATCTTTTATCACTTTGTGTCGATATATAATATTGCTTTTTAGGATTGTCTATCTTTCCAAGGGGAAATATGTATGAGACCTCTGAGAAGAGGCGTAAAATTTCATTTACTGAAAGATTGTAGGCATTAACCTTTTTTTCATCAATCAAAACTTCGTAAAAAAGCTCAGAATCTCCAAATATAGTTACATCCGATACATCTTTAATGGAGAGCAGTTTGGTTTTAAACTTTTTGGATAACTCCTTTAGCTCATCTCTGGGAACATTTGAAGAGAGTATAGATACATGCATTATACTTCTTGAATGTGCAACACCTCTTATGACCGGTTCATCCATATCACTGGGAAGATTTTCTTTTATAAGTGAGAGTGCATCTTCGGCATCACGCGTAACAGTTGCTTTATCCGCTCTTTTGTCAAGTTCGAGAATTATGCTGAATTTCCCCGGCGTTATTACCGATGAAACAGCATCGACACCAATGATGTTTTTAACCTCATCTTCAATCTCCTGAACGGCCATTGTATTTAAGGTGTCAACAGAAGCGCCTTGATAGGAGCCTCTAATTGTTATGGAATCAGGTTCGATTGTGGGTGATATCTCTTTTGGTATCTTTGTATAGGAGTAGATACCCACTGCAAAAATTAAAAAAAAGAGCATGTAATTTACTTTATAGTTCTCAATAAAAAACTTTATTATTCTTTCAAACATCTATTACACTTCTTCCTTTATTTTAATTACGCTTTATTTATTTTCATATCCATAAGATTCATGTGCCAGTATTGCAGCACCCAAGGAGGTGGTTATCTGCGGAAATTCAGGGATAAATATCTCTTTGCCCAACTCATTTTCAATTGCACTTACCAAACCGCTATTTAGTGCAGGACCGCCGTCAAAGTAGATTCCCTCTTTTATGCCGACTCTTTTAACAAGTTTTATAATTCTTTTTGCGATGGAGTAGTGAACACCTGCAACAATATCTTCAACGCTGTTGTTGTTGCCCAAGAGTCCTATTATCTCTGATTCTGCAAAGACTGCACATGTGCTGTTGATTGATAGCGGCGTGCCTTTTGATCTGAAATGATATTCTCCGAGTTCATCAACTTCTATCTCTAGATTCATAGCTACAACATCCAGAAATTTTCCAGTTCCTGCCGCACATCTGTCATTCATTGCAAAATTTACCACATTGCCTTGGTCATCCAAAGAGATAGCTTTGGAATCCTGACCGCCTATGTTTATAATGGTTTTGATATCGCACTTTCCCTCTGCTGCTGCCATTGCACCCATTGCATTTGCAGTAATTTCGCTTATGTTTTCATCAGCCTCTTTAAAGAGTTTTCTTCCATAACCGGTTGCAACGGTATATACCAGATCTTTTTCATCAATTCCAAGCTCGTTTAGCAGCTCTTTAAGTGCTTGTTTCGCATATTTGTAAAACATACTTCCGCTTGCGCTTATTTTGTGTCCTGCAAGTTTTTTATTCTCATCCACAATCGCAATTTTAATCGCTGTTGAGCCTATGTCGATTCCAGCAAAATAGTGCACTATTGTCTCCTTTTTCTATTTTTAAGTGATTCTACAAACGCTTCAATTCTAGTTGTTAACTGCCCTAATTGACTTGGAGAGTAGTCGCTCTCAAGGTAAAGTATAGGCACCCCGGCTTTCTCCATTGCTTCTAAAACGGATCTCTGCTCCATCTCATATACCTGACATCCCGCAAATGCTTGATAAACTACACCGTCTGCTTTATAATCTCTCACAAGGTCTAAGATTCTTCTTTTCCTGTCATCATTTTTGGTAAAAATCGGGCAGGTGCACCCTTTGAGATATTTATCTGCAATTGAGTCAACCATATCGTACATAAACCACTCATCCACACTTACCATATCATTGAACATTCTGTTTGACGAGCAAGTTTCATCCGCAACTATAATAGCATCGGATAGCTCTATCAAAAGAGGGATTTTAAGGTTTGGAAATATCGGAGGCGAACCCGTATAGACTATGCGAGGACTTCTTTTTGAAGCTACGGCTATTTCATCTTTGACTCTTCGCTCACACTCATTTGCAAGATCTTCCACCGCTTCTATCCAGTTATCTATCTTGTCAAAGAAAAAAGCGTTTGTCACTAAAAACATATCTTTGCCCAAAATAGGGGAGGTTGCATTTTTTCTTAGTATATTTAGTTTATGGTATAGATGTTGAGCATATCCCACTTTTTTAATGGCATCTTTTAGTTTTTGTTTTGAGAGTTTTGTGTTGAGATTTTCTGAAAGATCTTTTGTAAACTTTCTTACACTTCGTCGCCAGTACTCTCTGCTCTCATGGCTCTCTTTAGTTCTTGGAAACTCCATATCATAAACTTCAAATCCCATGTTCTCTATAATCGCGCCTGATTTTGCTTTTTGATCACATGTAGTAGGAGAGATAACGATATCTGGCTTGTCTGAGAAGTTATCTGATGCGAACTGTCCGACTGTAGCTTTTACCAAAGGACATGATTTAGACGGTAGCAGGTCGCTTCCTATCTCATCATCCGTGTAAAAACCGTTGCAAAGCCTTAGCGGAACGGCGTCAAGCGCATGGATTATCTCAGAAGGAACCTGAATACACATGGTTCCTACTTTGGCTTTATCGCTGTGAAGAGGCTCATGTTTGCAATGTACTCTCTCATAGAGGTCATAAAAATAATCCATTGCCTTTGGCGGCTCTTTAAAATCATGTTTTATTTTCTCTAGCAGTATTGCAGCTTCCATCGCTTTATGGCGGTTTTGTCTCTCTTTTGGCGTTTCAATCGTATGTTTAGTCATCTTTTTTCTCCAACTTATCCATCTCCATTCTTTTTGCAAAACCGCCTTTTGTGGATGTAAATAGTTTCATATTTAAAATATCAACATGAAGGGCGTCATCCTCTGGACATGCAGCTACACACTTCATGCAAAGGATGCAGTCATCTCTGAGTATATTTGTGCTTGTGACATCATCGGCTATATCTTTTATCTGCATATCACAGACATTGTAGCAGTCACCGCATTTTGTACATTTTTCACCATCTTTTTTCAGTTTTAAAAGCGCGGCATCGCTAAATATATAGTGCATTGCACTCATAGGACAGAAAAAACAGAAAAATCTTTTTTTAAAAAATGAGCCGATAAAAAACAGACCTGTAATGATTAGACCCAAAGAGGTTAAAATCATTGCTGATTTTGTTGAAAAGTCTAAACTCCATTGAGAAAAATCTCCTACAAAAAGCGGCGTAATCATTCTGCCCGGGCAAATTTCACAAAAGGCGGTTCTCCACTCGCCCCCAAGAAGACCCATGCCAACACCCATCGGTGCTAAAATCACCAAAGCGAGCATAAAATACTTTATTTTTTTTAGTTTGTCAAATTGAGGTTGCGTATATGTACTGTATCTAATACCCATCTTTTTTCTCAAAGCGGTAATCCAGTCCTGCATAGTCCCAAGAGGACATGCATAGCCGCACCATGCCTTGTTAAAGACGATAAACCAGAGTAAAAAGGTTACAAAACCAATCAAAACCGAAATGCTTGCCACACTAAAGAGCACATCCAAAGGACGGGCAAGCTGATGCTGAAGCGGCAGAAAATAGCACATTCCGCCTACTTCTTTGTCATATCCGCATGAAAATACAGGAATGCTGTTTCCAAGATTTATAGCAAAATAGCCACCGTATATAAAGATGATAAAAAAGAATAGCTGCAGCCAAAAACGAAATTTTCTAATATCTGCCTTATTGATAAACTCTCTAATTTTCTTCATTAAAGCGTACCTCTTTAAATGGTTTCTCTCTTGTGGATCTATACCAAAAAATAGCAAATCCTGAAGCTATCATGGCTATAATTGCTGCCGCCAGACCGTATGAGTAAGAGCTGTACTGACTGCTGTTTGGATAGTAGAAAGAGGGATATGTTGCAGTATATCTTATCTTCTTGTAATCTTTACTCCCTTCATTTTCACTTACATTTTTTGTATAAGAAGCGGTTAACAAAAATTCATTTTTATGTCTCTTGTCAAATTCGCTCCACTTGGGAAAATAATCATTTATAAGCATAAAAGATGCGACTCCATCTTTGTCTGTTTTAAGACTCTTTAGCCACCCTGTTTTTGTGCTTAGTGCTATATCTGCACCTTCAACAGCTTTACCGTCAAGCAAAACCTGAACTCTTATATTTTCACCAGAGTAGAGATTGTGATAAAAGGTTTCATCATCATCTCTAAGCCTTACAATATCAAAAGAAGCTTCTTTTATAGAGTGTGCAGCCATCTTCTCTTTGTCATAAACGGCGTCGTTGCTATGGTTAAATCTCATAATCTCATATTTTGCAGTTTTTACAAATAGCGTATCATCCTGAACTTTTTTGTCTATATAAAAAAGATTGTAGTATCCATTATCGGGCATTTTAAAGCTTATGGATTTGCATCCCGGTTCTTTAGAGTGTGCAATTTTTGTTGTATTGAGATTTGCATCAAGCAGATAAAGCTCTGCATCTATAGTTCCCAAACAGTTTTCTTTGCCTTTTGCGTCTTTAAAAACAGGCCACACCTTTTTTACAGGAATTCTGCTGTAATGCCCCCCGCCGTAAGTTTTTTTCTTTATGGCGGGATTGGTTTGTGAAAAGTAGAGAGTATCTTTGATATCAGGCTTTTTTAAAGCGGTAGTATCTGAGGATTTTAAATTTTCAGCAGTGCCCTGAAAGCGTTTTTGTGCACTTGAATGATTTGCATGTCCGCTTGATGCTTTGCCGTAAGTTTTAAAGATATAGCCCGTGTACATATTGACGCCGATAAAAAAGATGATTAAAGAGGCGGCAAAAGGAAAAGCGGCTATTTTTCTTAGTTTTGGTACATTTAAAAGTTTTACTCTTTTGTATAGAATTATAAATGCCCAGATAACAGCAACCCATTTTAGCAGACCAAATATATGCAGCCAGCTATCTCCTCTGCTTGCCAATGGTGCAACATCTAACGAAAATCCAAATCCATAAGCAAATCCTTCTGTGATATGTTCATATCCTTTTGTAAAAAACACTTCAAGAGAATGGGCAATGGAGCCGAGTATAAAGAGAGGCGCGTAGGAGTATCCCAAATCATAAAATGTAGCGTTAAAATCTTTTTTAAGAATTTTTGATGCTATAAACATGCCTATAATCGCAGCTGAAATAGTAAAAATAAGAGCATAAACAAATGCAAATAATCCGATAGTATCAATAGAACCAAAATCTATATAATTTTTAAAAAACTCAGCCGTTTTTGACCATATCATTATATCCGCAGCATTGCTTCTTCCTATGCCGTGATGAAACGACATGCTGATGGATATGGAAGCGAGGATAAGTATATATGCCCAAACTTCGGCTTTAAGTGGTTGGAGTTTTGAAAAAAGAGAAAATGACGGTTTTTTAAATTTAAAACTCACAGCCTCACATGCACTGCTGCAATCCATGCAGAGTGTACAGTCCGTCATAGAGTTTCTGTTGTCAAATGTAAATGGTTTTAGGTTGTAGGGACATGCCGTCGCACACTCAAAAGTTCTGCATTCATTACATGCACTTTTGTAGGTTCCAAGCCATGTAAATGAGAGTTTTGCATAAGCTCTTGTGAGTGTTCCGATAGGGCAGACATATTTACAGTAGCTCATATCTTTGTATAAAAAGTAGATTACAAAAGCGATAAGCGTCATCACCGTAAATAAAATTGCAGTGCCTTGAGGAGTTCTAAAGAGACCCGGAAACATATAGTAAATGCCCCACCAGCCAAACACAAGCAGCAGCACACCTATAAATCTGTTTTGCATCCATTTTGGCATGGTTTTTTTAAGCCCGTATTTTGTGATGTATTTTCCCATAAATCCGTGAGGGCAGATACCGCAAAAGATTCGTCCGAATGTCGGAAGAGTCAGAACCATAAACAAAGACCAGAAAATTCCCCAAAAAACAGCGGTAGTAAATGTGTTATCTTTGCCTGTATGTGCAAATCCAAAGTAAAGAGCATATACAAACAGCACCGAAACAGCTATCTTTAACGATAATAAAAATTTTTGATTTTTAAATAAAAAACCAAGTATAGGTTTTGCATAAATATCATCTTTATCGCGTTTTATAAAATTTACCATTTTTTTCCTTTTTCTATCAAAGTATTAAAACACCATTTAGCACAAGCACTCCTACTATCATAAGTAAAAGTGCCGCCGTGCGCTCTATAAAAAGTCTGTACGAGGAGAACTGAATCATAAATCCCTTAATAACCTTTGATACTATAAATCCATAAAAGAGGATTGAAAACATAACGGCTCCCAGTCCGAAAAAGAGTCCCAACCCTATTGTGTTGTAAATATTGCTGCTGTTTGCCGCAACTGCCAAAAGTGCCATTATCGGTGCACATGGATTTACTGACATCGTTGCACCGATAGCAAAAAAACCAAACTTGTTTAATTTAGGTTTCTTTATTAGAGGTGTTGTATGTCCGCATGAAGAAGCAGGTTTAAAACTTTTGTATAGTAAAAATGCCCCCATCCCGATAGTGCTAAAGCCTAAAATAAATCCAAATAAAGAGTTGTCATTCAGTAGCTGCTTTACCCAAGCAGAGCTCAGATATGCAACAACAGCTATAAGCGTATAGCTAAATATTCTACCTAGACTAAATGGTAGGATAATCCCCATTGCCTGTTTTGTACCACTTGAATTACTAACAAGCAGAGGTGTTAAAAATGGCATACATGAAAACATGCACGCTGTTGCTCCGTAAGAGAGACCTATGATAAAGATCGAAAATAAAGCTGTATATTCCATGGATAATCTCTTTTGCGGTTAATCTTTTTCTGTAACTATTCCAAGGTTTTTAAAATTGTTTTGTTTTAAAGTGTCTAAAAGAATAACAAAATGATCGAACTTTGCATTTTTATCACAATTTATATGAATAGGTGTATCGTCTTTGTAATCACACAACTTATGCTTAACATCATCCATAAGAACAACTGTTTTGTCAAACAAAATCTTTCCGTCTTGTTTAATTGTAATAGTTAAGTTTTTTTTATTATCCTGTTTTGCTGCTACTTTTGACTCCGGAAGATCAACAGGAATAACTCCCTTCGCAACAAAAGTAGCAGTGGTAAGAACTATTACAAGAAGAACAAGCATAATGTCTATAAAAGGGACTACATTGATTGAGTCAAATTTTTTAATTTGCATTTTTTTTCTTTTGATGAATATCCCAAAGAGCTAAAACAACTTCGATTCTTCTAGCTAAATGGTTATAAAATACCGTAGCGGGGATAGCTACTAAAAGACCCATCGCCGTAGCTTTAAGAGCAAGAGCTAGGGATGTCATAATTATCTTAACATCCAAATCATTGCTTTGCCCCATAGCATAAAAAGTGATAATTATGCCAAATACGGTACCTAAAAGACCGATATATGGAGCATTTGAACCAAATGTTGAGATGATATTGATATTGTTTGTAAGAGCAATTTCAAGTTCCTCTTTTGTCTCAAAATGGCTTACATCTATCCCTTTGTAAAATAGAAGTCTCTCAATCCAAAACCAAAAAGCGATAAAACTCATCACTCCAAGAAGCCCAATAATGCCATAATCAACAGCATCTTTAACCAGTTCTATGTTCATATATCTGCCTACTTTCTACTTTTCTTAAAATTTTACAGATAATCCCGCTGTATATACTCTGCCTTGATTTACCGTGATTGATAAATCTTCCGCATCAAATACACCATCTTCGTTTCTGTCACCGCTAGATCTTGCCGTGTTGTAGTAAAATTTATCAAAAACATTATCTACTCTTGCAAAAAGGTTGTATTGATAATCACCTATCTTATTTGTATAGTTTGCAAGCAGGTTTACCGTAGCGTGTCCAGCTATTTTGATTTGATTTAAATCATCTGCATAATAGTCAGACTTTGCATTTACTTCTGTTGTTAGTTTTAACTCATTTATCGGCATATAGTCTAATATAAGATTTAATTGATGTCTTGGAGTTCTAGGAATTTGGTTGTCAGTTGCATCAAAAAAAGTAAGGTCTGTCCCTCCAAATTCAATAGCGAAGTTGTCATATTGTGTGTAATATGCATCAAGATAAGTATACGCCAGGTTAAACGATAGTTTATCGGTTGCTTTGCCATCTGCTGATAGTTCTAAACCTCTATGTCTTGCACCTCCAATATTATCCCACATATCAGTATAAGTCCTAGTTGAATCACCGTAATTTCCAGAAGATTTCATAATGAAATCTTTTCTATCGATTTGAAATAGTGCAGCTTCATAAGCGATTCCCTTTGCTCTAGCTCTAAGACCTATCTCATAGTTATGAGATTTTTCCGGATCTAGATCTGGATTATTTTCAGTATATCCCCATGCACTGGTGCTTCCTGCATAAAGCTGAGTAACTGTCGGTGCTCTAAAACCTGTAGAGTAGTTTGCGTAAATATCGAGATTGTCATTTATCTTATAGTTCATACCCAATCTATAGGAGTAGACTTTGAAATCCTCTTTATATTTGTTGTCCATATGATCTTCATAATCCAGTTTAATCAGGTCATATCGAAGGTTTGCTGTTGCACTTAAATCTTTTGTGATCTCCTGCTTGTATTCACCATAAACAGCATAAACATTCTCATCTGTTGTGTCATCACTCTTTGCATCACCTGCTGTGTAATAATCAGAAATTGCAGTAAATGGTCTATAACTTGTTATTAATGCTTGGTTTACTCTATAAATTGATTTGTTTTCATACTCGTTAAATCTCAGATCAAGACCTAAAAGAGTAGCAAATGTATCAAACGAACTTCTGTATTCACTCTTTATACCTCTTTGTATCTGTGCATAATCATTGTCATAAGTATAATCTTCATCATCAAAAGAAGGATCTGTAAGTCCATCACTGTCTCTAGTTTGCGGTGCAGACATATATGTTGTATCGTCTGTATAGATATATCCATTTACAAGCAGGTTTGAATTATTGCTAAAATCTTTGGAATATGTCAAAAACAGTTTTAAAAGTTCAACATCATAATCTCTTGTATAGTCTCTGCTGCCCTGATCATCTTCATAATAAATAGATTCAGGGTTTGTTCTTGCTGCTGTTTCGCCGCCTACTGTTCCATGCGTGTCTTTTGTTCTGTCTGCATACTCAAATCCAAAAGAAAGATCAGATGTATCATCGATATAGTATTGCAGTTTACCGTTTAAATAGTTTGATTCATAGTCTGAATCTTCCCAGTAGCCATCAGACTTTTTTTGACTTGCCTGAATATGAAAACTCAAATTATCATTTGCATAGCCGGTTCTTGCCAAATATTTTCTATAACCATAACTTCCAAATTCAACCGCTCCATAGTTGTGGTTGTATTTTGCACCCTTTTTTGTTGTGATAATAACAGCTCCGGAGAGTGCATCATCTCCAAATAGATAAGAAGCTCCCCCTTTGATGACTTTAATGCTCTCTACATTGTCAAGGTCTATATTTACCTTTCCTGTTCTCTCAAATACCGGAACACCATCAATAACGATTGCAACACCCGGTTTTTCACCCATATACATTTGGTTTTCTACACCTCTGAGGTGAATTTTTAGTGAATCCCCTGAAGTATACTCTGTCGTTACACCTGGAATTGACTGCAAAAGTTGCTGTACGCTTTCTGCATGCGCTTCATCAACTTCTTCACCGCTAATTGTAGTAGTTGTAGACACCTCAGTTTTTTTTGTGGCAAACTTGTCCTCAATAGTAGAAGATTCAACCTGAATCGTTCCTATATCTAAAGCGCTGGCATTGATAGCAAGCGCGCAGATTGCTGAAAGATATACCCTTTTTTTCATCTATTTACTCCATTTAAGAAAAAATTTATTTTATTGCAATGGAAGTATAATAAACAAGTGTTAATTTTGTGTTAATTTTAAGTTATAAACAAGATTTAAGAATTTAAATTTAAAAGATTTGTAACTATAAGAAAAGCTTCTTTGTCTTTGTAGAGATATGGGCGAAGTTTTGGTTCTATCTTCAAAGCTCTGCACTTCTCTTTAAATTCGCTGTTCATGGCTGATTCATTTGTAATATAAGGAGCGATAAATATAAAATTCTTATCTTGGTTAACAACAAACTTTCTTCCTACAACCAAAGTTTTTTGGCTTTTTAGCAGCTCTCGCTCATTTGCGCTTAACATATAAAGTTGTGATTTTAGATATTTGTCGATTATAAAAATATCGGCTCTTTGGTTTTTAGAACTTTTAAAGTAAGCAAACTCATTTACGCTTTTTAGCTCTACCTCTTCAATCAGTTCAGCTCTGTCTTCATCTATATAATCAAAACTTTTTTTGATTCCGCTGAGGTATTTTTCCAAAAGAGGAAGAGAGTAGTTATGTCTAAACTCATTTCTTTTTATCTCTTCATCAAAGTTGCTCGCATCTTCAAAATAGATTTTGTTATTTGCATGAAGATAAGCCAGCAGCTCTTTTTTGTCAAGATGCAGTAAAGGGCGCACAAGTGTGTAAAAATCTCTTCTTTGCTCTTTTTGCATTCCCGCTATCTCCGCACATCCCGCACCTTTGCAAAACTGCATAAGCATCCACTCAAACCTGTCTCCGAGGTGATGCGCGGTAAGAAGATTGTCGTAGTTGTGTTTTTTGATAAGATCTTCAAAAAAGTTGTAGCGTATTTCGCGTGCTTTTGCTTCAAAGTTCTGCTTGATTTTTGGAGCAGTAAAAGTATGGCACATAAGATGATGCGTTTTTGCCAACTCTTTTGCATATGCAACTTCATCTTTACTCTGCTCTCTTTTGCCGTAGTCAACAATGGCAATATCAAAAGGAATATGCTCTTTTAAAAGAAGAAAAAACAGAGCAGTGGAGTCTGCTCCGCCGGAAAAGGCAAGGAGATTTTTTTTCTCTTTTAGTTGAGAGAGTGTTCTTTTTTCAAGCATTGTCCACAGTCGCTGTTAAGATACTTCCCACTTTGTCAGTGATTGTCGCTTTGTAAATTTTGCCAAATTCCAGCTCTTCATCACCGGTTTTGTCGTTTACATAAATCTCACCGTCAATCTCAGGCGCCCAGATAAGTTTTCTTGCACTAAGCAGATACTCATGTTCTTCGCTTTGAGTGTCAATAACGATAAGAGTCTCTTTTCCAATTTCGTTTTTTAGAGATTTTTCTAAAGATTCAGAGGCTATTTTACCGAGTTTTTGTGCTCTTTTGTTGATAATTTTTGCCGGAATTTTTTCGCTCATCTCATGTGATGATGTTGTCTCTTCATCAGAATATGCAAAGACATTTATGCGGTCAAAGCCGAAGCTAGCGGCAAACTCACACATCTCATCAAACATCTCCTCTGTCTCTTTAGGGTGTCCTACAATGAAGCTTGTGCGTAAAAATGAATCAGGAAGTGATTTCATGTACTCTAAAAGTTCAAGTGTTTGACTTTTTCCAAAACCTCGTTTCATAATTTTGAGCATTGCATCATTTATGTGCTGGATAGGCATATCGAAATAGTTGTGAAATATTTTGCTTTTGGCTATATTTTTTAAGAGTGTCAGCGTTGTTGTTGAGGGGTAGAGATAAAGAATTCTTGCACTCTTTACTCCCTCAATAAGCTCAATTCTATCGATAAGCAGACTAAGCCCATCTTTTACATTTTGATCCCGCAAAAACGAACTGGAGTCTTGCGATACAAAGGAGAAATCCCAGTAACCTTTTGCCACTAAACCCTCAACCTCTTTAGCAATAGAATCTAAATTTCTTGAGTGTAACTTTCCTTTGAATGAAGGAATGGCGCAGAAGCTGCATGTTTGGTTGCACCCTTCTGAGAGTTTGATGTAGGCGTGGTATGATGAACCTGTCACCACACGCTCGGCACCGTCTATTAAAAATACTTCATCTGAAAAACGGCTCTTTTTTTCCTGTAAAAGTTCATCGATTTTGTCATAGTCGCCTACTCCGGTAAAGATATCAACCTCAGGCATCTCTTTTGCAAGCTCCTCTTTGTATCTCTCACTCAAACAGCCTGCCATAACCAAAACAGAGTCCTCTTTTCTGCTTTCATGAAGATTTAAAACAGTATTTATTGACTCCTCTTTTGCAGCATCTATAAAGCCGCATGTATTGACGATAATTACATCCGCTTCTTCTTGTTTGTCTGTTAGGATAAAATTTTGAAGTTTCCCTATCATTACTTCTGTGTCGACAAGATTTTTTGTGCATCCTAAAGATACTATATGAAGTTTATTGCCCATTAATTCTACTTTTTTTCAATAAATTTATTTTTTTGCATTATATCTAAAGGTGCCATAAAGTATAATTTTATTATGAAAATATATGATGTATTAATACTTGGAGCTGGTGCAAGCGGACTTATGTGCGCTTCACATCTGGATAAAAAACTTAGTGTCGGTATTGTGGATAGCAATAGTAAAATAGCCCAAAAATTAAAAATATCCGGGGGCGGAAAATGCAATATCACAAATGTGCAGCTAAGCAGAGACAATTATGACGGGGACAAAGAGTTTATATTTAATGTATTTGAGAGCTTCTCAAAAGAGGATCTGCTCAATTATCTGCATTTAAGTGGTGTTGAACCTGTAATTCGCAAAAAACGCTACTATTTTTGTAAAGACTCCTCAGATGAGATTATTAAGATTTTTAAAAAAGCAACGAATCATGCGGATATCTTTTTAAACAGTGATATTTTATGGGTGAAAAAAGAGGGTGATATTTTTGAGATACAAACACTCAAAGAGCTTTTAAGAGCTAAAAAGGTAGTTGTTGCAACCGGCGGCAAAAGCTATAAAAGTCTAGGAGCCAGCGATATCGGTCTTGAGATTGCAAAGAGTTTTGGCATAAAAGTAAAGGAGTTTACTCCTGCACTTGTGGGTTTAACTGTTCAAAAAGAGCAGTTTTGGATGAAAGAACTCAGCGGGCTTAGCTGCCCTGTTGCGATAAATGTTGACTCTAAAGTTATAAAAGAGGAGCTTCTTTTTGCCCATAAAGGGATAAGCGGACCTGCTGTTTTATCAGCATCTCTTTATTGGCAAAAAGGGAGTATAACGATAGATTTTTTGCCAGAGTCCAATATTTTAGAGCTTATCAAAGGAAGCAAAAAACAGCTTAGCTCTGTAATCCCATTGCCAAAAAGACTCTCAAAAGCACTTTTAGAAGCACTGGATATAGAAGATGTAAAGTGTAAAAGAGTTACAGCTGATATAAAAGAGAAATTAAAACAGATACACAGTTATGAGTTTGCCCCGGCAGGAAACTTCGGTTTTTCCAAAGCGGAAGTTTGCAGAGGCGGAGTTTTGACAGATGAGCTAAATCCATATACCTTAGAATCATTAGATGTAAAAAATCTCTATTTTATAGGTGAAGTAGTTGATGTGACGGGTGAGCTTGGAGGATACAATTTTCAGTGGGCATTTAGCAGCGGTTATGTGTGTGCAAATGGGATTAATAATTTTTAAAAATATGTAAAATTTGAGTTATATTAGTAGAGTACATTAATATTTAATCTATAAGAAATTATTAATATAATTATAAGTTCTTTAGTATACAATTTTCGTAAAATATCTATATTTAAAGGAAAAATCAATGAAAAAAGTATTAATGAAAATCGCGTTAGCAGCGATTCTGTTAAGTCCGCTGAGTGCAGCTGCGTCACAGAGTGCAGAGAAACTTCTTTTGGTAATAACAACAGAAGATAGCCTTACACAGTTTATGGCAATGGTTTTAGGAAATCAAGTGCAAGCAAAAGGTGCAGATGTAGAAATATTGCTATGTGGAAAAGCAGGCGATTTAGCTGTCAAAGGTTCGAAAGAGATTTTACTCAAACCTAAAGATGTGTCTGCGCAGATGTTAATGAAAAAGATGATGAAAGGTGGAGCAAAGGTTGAAATATGTCCTCCATATCTTCCAAACGCAGGTAAAACAAAAGCAGATTTGATTGATGGTGTTTCTGTAGCACAACCGGCAAAAGTAGCA